>JAUQZC010000085.1 GCA_030587435.1 Candidatus Baldrarchaeota archaeon
CTCTTAAGTTTACTTGAAAAACCAAAACATGGTTACGATATAATGAAAGAACTTGAAGAAAAATTTGAGAACGTGTGGACACCAAGGAGCGGCACCCTTTATCCATCCCTTTCCCGGCTGGAAGAAAAAGGATACATAAAGGGAGTAATAAGAGGAAACAGGAAGCTATATATGCTAACTGACAAGGGAATCGAAATAGTAAGAGAAATTGCTGAAAACTTCGATAAAGAGGCAGAGTTTTTGGACAGATTCGTCCAAATGGCTAACTATAAATTCTTAGAGGAATTTACACCAAAATATGCTAATAGATTCATTGGAAGAATGTTGGATAAAGCATTTGAAACCCTAGATGTAGCCATAAGGAAAATAGGGCTTTTAGATCCAAGTGAACAATTAAGAAAGCTACAATATGCTAGGGAAATGCTAGAGAGAAGATTACATAAAATAACATTATCAATAAGCGAAACTAAAAGGTCTATTGAGGAGAGAAGGAAAAGAATGGTGAAAATAAAGGTTGAATAAGGGGGAGTCAAATGTACTTTGATAGAGATGTTTTCCGAATGGGTCCATTTAAACCGTTAATTGATGTGTTTCTGGGTGTGAAGACTTTGTTTCATCCCTATTTTACGGAAAAAGATGTGTGGATAGACGAGGAGGATGGCACAGTTATTATAAAGACAGTTTTGCCTGGATTCAAAAAAGAACATATCGAAATAAGAGCAGATAAAGAGGAAATATACGTGAAAGCAGAAAAACCAGCTGAAGACGAGTTTGAAAAACAGTATTGGAGAAGATATATTGAGAACGGAAGAATCGTAATAAAATGGAAAATTTCGATGCCCACAACTATTGAACCAAATTCTGGTAAAGCCAAAATGGACGCAGGGATCCTTACAATAAAATTTAGGGAGAAAGTAAAAGGAGAAAAAGTGCCAATAGACTAATCGTCTTTAATAATCAAGAAACTGGTTAAACCCAATAATAACAGTTTATATATTAAATCTAACAAGAACAGGTCTTCGAATTTATCTTAGTAGCAACATAGAAGTTAATAGGTCGTGCATCGACCGTTATAATTTGTTTAACCAACAAATATTATGTTAAACTGGGGATATGTTTTAAAGTTAGAACACTATGTTCTAAATGTTAGAATTATATGCCTTAAACTTCACACTAACCTAAACCTTATACTTTAAGTATGTTGGCTGAGTGGCTTTGGGGGATTGAATAAAGTTGGGCATACTTGGAATAGCTTTACGTTCTATAGTTAGAAACCCTAGAAGATCATTAACAATAAGCATAGGAATTGTTTTGGCAATAACCTTAGTAGTAGGCGTTTTTCTAACCGCAGACTATATGGGACATGCACTTCTAATAGAAGCATTAAAAGAAGTAAATGTTGACTTAGAAATCACCATAATGCACAGAAGTATTTCCGAATACAAAGACGTCGTACAACAATTGGAAAAATTTGAAGAAATAAAGACAGTAGAACCTTATATCTCAGGAAGTTTATGGGGCTATAATATAACAAAAGATGGAAAGCTAATATGGCCAATCTACAATGAAACGACGGGAGTCCCGATTTACGAGGAAATAATAACTGCCTATGGTTTCAGAGAAAATATGTCTATTGGTGAAATAGTAACGTCGGAGGGAAATCTAAACCTTACAGGGGACAACGTGGCAATAACCAGCGAACTAGCTGAAAGTCTTGGATTAAAACCAGGAGATAAAGTAACGTTTTCATACATAGAATGGAAAGAAGAAACAAGAGAAATTAAAAAAGTAAATGCAACTGTCTGCGCGATTATAAACATTGAAGGCAAGTTAAAAGAAATAATGGAACAAAAAATATACCACCCTTGGTATGGAATCGTTGGTGGTTATGGTTACTATGGATATTATCGTTACGAACGGAGTTATAAAGTGAATCATATTATAACTTCCATAGAATTTGCCTATAAATTAGGCATAGCAAAGGGGTATGAACATTATTATGCTGAACCTGAACCTTTCTTGCCAAAATCTCTGATAGTGCAATCTGAATATAAGGCTCAAGAAGAGGAACTAATAAACATAGGGTACTGGGTTTTTGTTGACCGTGATGCTGTTTTAAACCCTTGGGATATAGATGAAACCCTAAAAAACTTAGAGAGGTTAGAGATCAAAATAGGAAATGTGTGTAGCTATTACGGAGATTATTCTATTTATAACAATTTAAGAGATGCGGTCTACTATTATCGTTTTCAGGTAGAGAGCTTAAAATATGGTTTCGGCTTAAGCAGTTTACCTGTTTTGTTTTTGGCTTGGTTTTTTGCTTTAACTGCAAGCTGGATCTCAGTAAATGAAAGAAGAAGAGAAATAGGCCTCCTAAAAGTCAGAGGAGCAACCAACAAACAAATATTCACATCAATAATAATAGAAACCGTAATAGTTGGAGCTTTCGGGGGAATAGTTGGAGCTTTTATCGGCTATTTAAGCAGTACATATTTCATAAAAATACTTGCAGAGAAATTTGCAGAAACTTTAATTCCAAAGAAGATATTATTTGAACTTCTACCATTTTACATCGGGTTTAGCGTAGTTGTTGGCATTATTATATCCCTTCTTGCAGCTTTTATTCCAGCAAGAAGAGTAGCGAATATGGAAGTACAGAAATGTTTACAAGAATATTTAGAGGAAATAGAGGCAGAAAAATGGAAACCAAGGTTAACGTGGATACTTTTCATACTTGGACTGTTTAAAACTGTTGAAATGGCACTAGGATTGTCGGTATTAAAAATATTGATGCAAACTGACTTCTACGCTGGAAATATATTTGTTATTTTGCTTTTAATGGTTTTAAATTTCATTGATATGATTCTCCTTCCTCTTGGGCCTTTATTTTTCATTTACGGTTTAAGTAGAATAATTACACATTACGCTTCGAAACTTCAAAAAGTTTTCAGGGCAATTGTAAAGCCAGTTCTCGGAGAACTTAGTGATGTAGCCGTTAAAAACTTTGCAAGAAAATCTACAAGAACAGCAAGAGTAATGTTCCTAATGGCATTAACACTTTCCTTTGGAATAATAATGGTAACCACGTCAGCATCTTCGACTCAATTCACAATCAAAACATTGGAAATAGAGGTAGGAGCAGACATAAAAGTGCTATCAGCAAATCCAACAAACGAAACGCAGCTACTCAACAATATTAGCAGCATCGAAGGAATAAAAGCAATAACTACAGTTAGAGAAACCAGTGCAAGCGGTTCTATCAGCTACGCAAGACTTATTATCGTCGATGAAAACTATTTCAACGTGTCTTTCATTAAAGAAAGATACTTGAAATATCAAAAAGGCGGTTCTATGGAAGAGGTTTACAAGACGTTTAAGAATGGTGAAAACTGCTGTATAATAAGCCAACATGTAAGTGAAGAATACGCGTATGAACCAGGAGACATTATAAGAGTAACGTTAACCGAAGAAGGAAGACAAATCAGAATGGATCTAACAGTTGTAGCAGCTGCGGAAATTCTCCCTGGACTACAGTACTGGATATCTGACCTGTATTATAACGATGTAATAGTTATTAGCTCTAAATGTGCCCAAAGTTATTTCAATGTTCAGAAGATAACGACAATACAGCTTTTGATCGACGTAGCGGATAATGCAAATAGTACAGCGATCGCTGAGAAACTAAGAACGGAATACGATGAAATTTATGGGGCAGTTTCTTTCGAAGAAAGGGTACATGAAACTCTACATGAATCATTGGCACCCGTATTTCCAAAATTCTACTACATCGAGTTTATATTTGCACTTATAATCGCCATAACTGGGTTATCGTTAATAATGATGATGGCAGCACTAGAAAGGCAAAGAGAAGTGGGATTGCTAGTAGCAAGAGGAGTAGACAGAAAACAAATAGTAAAAATATTCCTAGGAGAAATTCTCTTAATAGTTGTAATATCTTTTGCACTTGGCATAGTAGAGGGGCTATCCATAGCTTACGGCTACCTAAAAACCTTTATGTTCCCCTTACCAGGATTCGAAATTCCATTTAAAATACCCCTAGTAATACCTTCTGAACTTTATCTACTACTAATTATAGGGCTAATCGCGTCGCTAACAGCGTCTCTTGTACCGGCATGGTATCTAACTAAGAAGAGAATAGCTGAAGTTTTAAGAATTCATCACTAAGGTTCATCACTAAGGAGGAGAAGAAATGAGTATTGTTTGTAAAGATCTTGTAAAAATTTATAAAACAGGAAAAGTTGAAGTTGTAGCTCTTCGAGGACTATATTTAACAGTGGAAGAGGGGGAAATTCGAGCAATAGTAGGGCCTTCTGGAAGCGGGAAAACAACCCTTCTAAACATTATAGGTGGAGTTGATAGACCCAGCGCCGGTAAAGTGATTGTGGACGGCACTGATTTAACAACATTAACTGACGCTCAGTTAGTCGAATATAGAAGAAAAAGAGTTGGCTTTGTCTTCCAATTTTTCAACTTAGTTCCAAATCTAACTGCAATGGAAAATGTTGAGTTGCCAATGGCAATAGCGGGAGTTCCAAGATCTCAAAGACATAAAAGGGCAATGGAACTACTTGCACTAGTTGGATTAGAAGATAGGGCACATCATAAACCGGATGAACTTAGCGCCGGTGAACAGCAACGTGTAGCCATAGCAGCAGCACTTGCAAACGATCCACCAATAATCCTAGCAGATGAACCAACAGGAGAACTAGACACAAAAACAAGCAGACAAGTAGCACAACTATTCAAACAACTAAATAAAGAACTTGGAAAAACAATAATAATAGTGACACACGATCTAGCAATTGCAACCATTGCACATAAAATCAGCAGAATTGAAGATGGGACAATAGTTTCAACGGTAACACCAGCAGAACTAGAAGCAGTAGGCTACCCAGCAGGAGAAAAACTAGAAGAAAAAATCAGAAAGCTAGAAGAGAGAAGAGCAGCAATAGAAGAAGAAATGAAGAAATTAGAAGCAGACTACAAAGCCGGAAAAATTTCTTCCGACGATTTTGTTAAAAGATATGCGGAACTAAAAAGCGCATTAGACAGAGTTGAAGAAGAAATAAAAAGATATACATTAGCTTAACCTAAATAATATAACATCAAAACATCTTTTACGGAACTATTGATCTCACTTAACGTTCTCATGACTAGTAATCCATAGATGTAGGTTATCAGAGATGATTACTTTGTCAGTTATTTCATATTTTTGCTATAAAAATTTCAAAAAATCGATAATTCTATGTCTAGGAATAATTCTAGCAACAACATTTCTTGTTGGGTCACTTTTAACAGCAGATTACATGGGTCAAGTCCTTCTAACAGATGTTCTTAAGGAAGTTAAAGTTGATATAAATATCGCTTTATTACATGAGAATATATCCGAATATGAGAAGGCAGCAAGAGAAATAGAAGGACTGGATGGAATAACATTAGTAGAACCCTATGTCCTAAGAATATTGAGGAACTATAATATTACGAGAGATAAAGAAATTTTGTTGCCAAAATACAACGAGACAAAACAAACTTCAAGAGTTTTAAGGGTATTGGAAGTTTATGGTTTTAGACAAAATATGTCTTTAGGTGAAATAAAAGTTTTAGAGGGAACTCTAAACCTTACAGGTGATAATATAGCAATAACAAAAGATTTAGCTGAAAACTTAGGAATAAAGGTCGGAGATAAAATATCAATTTCCTATATTTTTTGGAAAGATGAATACTTCGAAATAAGGAAAATAAATGCAAGTATACAAGCAATTATAAGTTTAGAAAGCAAACTAAAGAAAATAATCGTGGAAAAACAAATACCCGAAGAATACAAACGTTCTTTCTACACGCAGATCAAAAGAAATTATATAATATCTTCGATGAACTTTGCCCGAAAAATAGAATCAGCATCTGAATATGATGAAACAGAAACAAGCTCCCATCCAAACGCCATAAACTATTGGGTTTTCGTTGATCGAAACAAATTAATAAATCCTTGGAACATCAAACTATCTCTTAAAAAACTAGAGAGACTAGAAGTCAAAATAGAAAACAAATGTATTCATTATGGTGATCTCATTCATCCAATTTCCAATAATCTGAAAAGTGCGTTGCAACAGCATGAACTCATATTTACGCAACTAAAAAATCACATTGCCTTTAGTTTCTTACCTGTTTTGTTTTTGGCGTGGTTTTTTGCTTTAACTGCAGGCTGGATTTCGGTAAATGAAAGAAGAAGAGAAATAGGTCTACTAAAAGTTAGAGGAGCAACCAACAAACAAATATTCACATCAATAATAATAGAAACCGTAGCTGTAGGCCTAGTGGGAAGCGTGATAGGAACAGTTCTAGGGTACTTGAGTACCATATATTTCGTAGAGATTTTTGCAGAAAGATATGCAGCATTCTTAGCACCTGAACATGTTGTCTTCAGATTTGCACCTTTTTACTTCGGTTTGAGCGTTGCCCTGGGATGTTTGATATCTATGTTTGCTGTCATTATTCCAGCTAGAAAAATCCTCAATGTAGAAACGGGAAGATTACTGCAAGAATATTTGGAGGAAACAGAGAAGGAAAAGTGGAAACCAAGGTTAATATGGATGATGTTCATATTAGGTTCTATCAAAATTATTGAAATGATATTAGACATATCAATTGTCGAAGCAATGTTAATGCAAGAAGGTTACCTTGAAAGTATTGTTTTATCATTATTTTTAACGGTTCTATTCATAATAGATTTGGCACTTATTGTTTTAGGGCCTTTATTTTTTGTTTATAGCCTAAGTAAACTCGTCACTCACTATGCACTAAAACTTCAAAAACTTTACAGCATGGTTATGAAGCCTCTTCTAGGGGAGTTAAGCGACATAGCTGTAAAGAGCTTATCAAGAAAAACATTAAGAACTTCTAAGATAATATTTTTAATAGCTATTACGTTAACCTTTGGAATGGGGTTATCTATTTTCTCAGCATCCCTAACAAAGCTCACAGTCAAAACAATAGAGGCAGGTGTAGGAGCAGATATAAAAGCTTGTTTCATAGACGTAGCAAATGAAACACAATTAGTTGAGAATATTAGTAGTATCGAAGGAGTTAAGGGAGTAGCGGCAAGCAAAAGTATAAGTGCAAATATAGATATGTCAGATGAACTTACAAGGCTCTTTATTATTGATGAAAACTATTTTAACGTATCATTTATTGAAAACAATTATCTCAAAGGCATAAGTATCGAAAAAGCCTATGATATGCTTAGAAGCGGAGAAGACTACTGCATAATAAATCAGCGCTTAAGCAAAAGATACGGGTACAGAGTAGGAGACCAAATAACAATAACAATAGAGACAAAAGAGAAACAAATAACTATAAACTTAACGATCATAGGAATAGCAAAAGTTCTTCCTGGAATAGAATATGAAATGCAGGAGTACACTTTACGACACGTCCACTACGGTTACTGGGAAAACTTGGTTGTTATTGGTTACAAGTGTGCAGAAAAACACTTTAATCCCCAAGAGATTTGGAAGACCTATCTTTTTATTGATTTGGCTGAGGGTACTAATAGTACTGAGGTTGTTAAAAAATTAGAAAAAGAGTATGATAATATTTACAGCATTGTTTCCTTTGATACGATGTTTCAACAAACCCTACGTCAGTCTTTAACTCCACTATTAGTTCCAAAGTTCTTTTACATAGAATTTGTTTTTATACTCATTATTGCTGTGCTCGGTCTGGCTTTAATTACTATGATGTCGGTCCTAGAAAGAAGAAGGGAAATAGGCCTGCTGTCTGTAAGAGGTATGAGTAAAAGACAAATTACAAAAATATTCCTAGGAGAAGCTGTCTTAGTTTTTCTAATATCTTCCATAATTAGCATTTTAAGCGGCTTTTCCATCGTTTACGGTTTGCTTTCTCTCTCCGCTAGTATGGTGTTAGGAGAAGTTTTTCCGGTTAAAGTGTTTTTTACAGTACCTTTTGAACTTTATATCTTATTTATCATAAGTTTTATTTTCTTCATTATGGCCTTAACAATACCAGTTCAATATCTAGCTAGAAAGAAAACAGCTGAAATTCTAAGAGTTCACGACTAGAACAAAATTAATTTAATAAAATAAAACTTGCTTGATTAAATGTATCTGAACCGTGGTTCTTGGGAGTCATACAGGGTTAACTAACTTTTAATGTTTTATGTTTGCTTCCTTTTTTAATTAGATTTTCAAGAGATTTTATAGCAAACTTCACAGTTTCTTTCAATCTTTCCCAGTGATATTCTCTTTCAACAATTTTCTTACTCCTAGATAGTAATTCTAGGTAGGCGAAAATTTCTTCAGAAATACCTGAAAAAATGCCCCGTATATCGTCTGGATCCCCGACAACGTCTTTAAAGTCATCAGATGAACGTTGTTTTAATGCTTTAGCAACAAACAATATATTAATTAACGCTTTTTCTTCCCTCTCATCAACAACTTCACCTATAGGCCCCATATCTTCCAAAGCTTCCTCTAACTTTCCCTTAATAAATTCCAAAAATTCATCTAAAGGAGCATTAAGGAAAAGAACTAAGAGAGTACTTTTTTCCTTATGAATTAGTACAGGGCCTTGTACAGCATTAATTGAGGATGGAATGATAAGCCCAGAGCTACCTCCCCACGGCCTGATTCTACTTTCAACCCATACGTTCCAAATTTTTTTCCAAAGGTCGTTCCACGTACTCAAATCCCCACACATCCAAAATTTATGGTCTACTAATTTATCATTAATTACGTTATTTTATTTTGTCTTACTTAATCATTAATTTTTCGCTTGTATATCTTAACGTAATACTTTGATGATATGTGGAGGAACTTTAGGTTTAAGCTCCTGAAATCAGTTTTTCTATTATTTCGTCGGTGATTTCTATCTCTAAGGACCACATATCTTTTAAAATTTTTCTTAAGACTTCTTTAACAAGTTTGTCCTCTCTTAGAAACTCTTTTAGAAATATTACTGCTTCTCTAAGATTATTGGAAGCTAGCCAATAAGCTACTATATACAGTTTTTGATTAATTTTCTCTTTTACTTTCTGTTCATTAGACATTCCCCTCACCACTAATTCATAGTAACACGAAATTATATAAGCATTTTTCTAATTAAATAAAACATTGTATAATTTTTATATCGATGTTTAACAAAAAACCCTCCGTATAACAAAACATCCAAAATTAAACAAACCAAAATTGATTGACAAGACCTTAAAATAAAATTAGATGCAGCTATATAGATAATCCAAAAATAAAGCTTCAATGAGCTAAAATTCGTAAAAATGTCTTGAAATATAAGAAAACTAACTGGATAGAAGTTTAAATATCTTTGACAAAATTTAGTTATGAAAGCATAACAAAAACTTTAAAAGAAATACGATAAATAAACAAGCCAAGAGGTAGGTGAAATGAGGGATCTCGTTCCACTTCCGTAATGTTAAAGGACTATTGCTTTTCTCCAAACTATACACATCTATGTCTGTACGTGTTTTTGGAGGTGACTTTTTTGGGAAGTGACTTAGTTCCAGATAGGATTAGCGGTAAAAAGGTCTAAATTTGGAGAAAAAAGTGAAGAAAGATGGAATAAGACAGTTATGACGATAAGGGAAACGGTTTCGAAATTTCTAAGCTACGTGTTTTTTGACTTCGAATGGCCACAATATAATCTTAGCGTGGAGGAATTTAAAAAACTCCTAGAAACATTAGAAAACTTTTCTAACAAAACTAAAATTATAATGACAATTGCTTCAAGGTCTAGAAACTTTGATGTCAACAGTAAAACCGGCAAAGCAACCATAAATAAACTTTTAGACATCATTTCATCTTACGCAGATATATCAGGTTTAAACATAGTTGCAGGAAATCCAGCTTATCTCTCAGAAGATGAAAAACGTAGAAGTGCAAGTAGAACATTAATATCGCTTGGAGAATACATAGCTTCAAGGATTGACGCAAAAGTGGATGTTTTTATCGGTACGGAGAAGATTTTAAAAACAGCAGTGAAACTAGCTGAAAAGTTCGATTTTAAACCGTTCTTGTTATTTTCAAATAACATCGATGCTGAAATTAAGTACATTTCAAAAACCGTAGGAAACAGTAAGACAGCCTGTTATATACCTTTTTCAACCACCTTAAAAGAAGAAGAATTGATCAAAAAGACATGGAGGTATGTTCTAAGAAGAGAATATGCTAGAAATACGCTTATGTCAGCCAACATAGATCTGAAAAATCTAGAAGAACAATTACAAAAAGGACAAATTAAGAATATTCCAAGTAAAACTAAAAGAATCTTCATAGATGTTATGAAAAAATTTGTGGTATATGGAGAGGGAAACGGAGTAAAACAGAGCTTAAATAAACTTACCAATAAAGGAATAAACATAATAGTAGGGCTTCCTCTAAGCGGTTCAACGAATGAAATCACGTCACTAGCTGCATGGAAAAAGTTCAAATGGAATGCTGTAAAATGAAGAAATAATTACTTTGGAAGTTCGAACAGCTTAGAGTACTCCTGTTTAAGTAGGGTTCGAGAAACGTGGGTGTATATTTGAGTGGTACTTAAACTGCTATGACCCAGCAACTCCTGAATAATACGTATATCAACCCCTCTTTCCAAAAGATGTGTTGCCAACGAGTGTCTTAAAGTATGAGGGGTACATTTCTTTCTGATTCCAGCCTTTTCTGCAAGCTTTTTTATGATTCTTTGAACGGTTCGAGGAGATACTGGAAAAACCTTTTCACTTGAGCTATGTTTTTCTCTGTATTTTTTAAGGAGATTAAGCGTTTCTGCATCCATTAAAACTATTCTTTCCTTATTCCCTTTGCCTCTGACGCGAACTTCCCCACTATTTAGATCAATATCGTCCCACTTTAGGTTGCATAGTTCGCTTACCCTAACACCTGTTGAATAAAGAGTTCTGACAACGAGTTTATCTCTATCGTTTTCAGCAGCTTCCAGCAGTTTTTCTACTTCTTCTCTGGTTAGAGCCGTGGGTAGCCGTTTTGGTAATTTGGGTCTATCAACCTTATCAATAACGTTTTCATTAACATAGCCGTTATCTACGAGGAAACGGTAAAAAGTCTTTAAACATGCTAACTTACGGTAAAGGGTGGTATTCCTATAATTATGTTCTTTCTTTAAATGAACAAGAAAACTCATAATATCTCTCTTTTCAATTTCCCAAGGTTTCTTGCCAGTATGACGCAAAAACAATTTAATGTCGTAACAATACTGCTTAATGGTTTCAGAACTATAACCTTTAAGTTCCAAAAATGTCGAGAAACTATCAATAACATTAATAACGTCATCCACCCCAATCACCAACTGTAGTAAAACGCTTTCTATATTTCACGTCAATACATATTTAGTTTTTCATAATACCTCCAAAATACCAAAAAGACACAGATTTCAAAACCCGTAAAATCAGACAAATAATCTTAAATTTCCTAAAATTTAAGATTTCATACAGATAAAATAAAGTAATTTAGTGAATTTTTACTTTAGCTTTGGGGCTTCCAGTTAACCATTGCATCGGCAACCTTGGCTATCATGTCGATGCCAACGATTTCCGTTGGAAACAATGGTATAACCGCTCTGACAAGAGGCCACAAATCTCTCTTAATTATTGAAAGATAGTCTTGCTGCTCCTTATATTTATTAATCATGTATTCTGTGGCCTTACCCTTTACAACGTCTTCAGGTATCACCATGTTAACAAATACACCGCCAATTGGAATATCAAATCCTTTAACCATGTTAATAAACCTTTTAACAACTGCAATCGGCAATGCAAGCGGAATAGTTACAAAGAAGAACGCTGTAACATCAGGATTATTTAAAACCTTCTTAGCTTCCTGCATCCTCTTTCTCATATTTAGTAGATCTGCCATCATAGGGTCTTTCTTTATTTCCTCCATCACTTTATCTTTTCTAAAAGATAGTTTTACTCGAAGAGATAACGCTTCTTCTCTACTTTTTATCATTCTCGTAAGCCACAGTTCATATATCTTGCTTAGCCCAAGTAACCTAACAGCATTTGCAACAGCTGCGCAATCGAAAACAATTTTATCATAGTTTCCTCCCTCCTTCAGCATAACATCAAGCATGCTATCAAACATTGCACTTTCTTCAAAAGCAGGATTTGTAGCGGCAATCTCTATGAAGTCATCTGCCTTAACCGGTATGTCCGCCCATTTTAAAAACCATCTTAATCTCTCTGCAAGTTGCTGCTTATACTGCTCTACTGTATCTTTTATATCTACTTCAACAGCGTAAAGATTTTCTACACCCTCAACTTTCTTTATGTCTCCTCCCCACAACTCTTGCTCAAATATGCTTGAAAGTGAATGTACAGGATTAAGCGACGCTAGTAACGTCTTTTTACCTTGTGACGCATAGTAATATGCGATACCCGCCGCGGCTATGGTCTTACCTACTCCTCCTTTTCCACCTGTGAAGAAGAACTTTAAGTTAGGCTTATCTTCTATAAATTCTAGGAAAGTTTTTGGTTTCTCTTCAGACATGTTACTCACCACCCATAATATCCTCTACACTTTCCTTTCCCATCCAAGGTTTCTCAAATATGTGTTCAGCTACCTTAGCTATCATTTCTAAGCCCTTAGGTTCCCTGTCAAACATTGGGCAAACTGCTCTTATGTAATCTTTAAATTCGTTCCAAATTTCTTTCATGTATTTTTGCTGCATCACTATTCTATTTCTTAGAAAATCACTAAGCTCTTCTCTCTGCAAAAGCTCTACAGGATACACTTGATTAACGATGATACCGCTAAGTTTCAAGTTCAATTTCTCAAACATTCGCAGAGCTCTTCTTGTATCAAGTATAGCCATCTTCTCTGGAATCAAAACCATAAAAAACGCGGTTCTCTTAGGATCAGATAGAAAATCCCTAAAAAGATCTAACTTCTTCCGAATTTCAGACAGCTCATTAATTATAGCATCCTGACTTTCCGTGGCAGTACTTCCTCTAAGAGCGGCGGTAACAGCTTCATATTCCATAGCTTTTCTACGCGTCTCATCCATCTTATCTATCCACGCGTCCAAGATCTGAGCCATACTGATCATTCTAACTCCATGACCAAAGGGCGGCATATCAAAAACGTAAAAATCATATTTCTCACTTGCAACAAGATCAGCCATAGCATCATAAGTGGCACTCTCATGCATAGCTGGCTCAGCTGCAGCAGACCTAATGTACTCATCAATTTCGGGAGGCAATTCATCTAACCTGTACATATCTAATATTTTCTGCCTAATCTCCTCTTGATACTCCTGAATCTTTTTATCAGCATCTATCTCCACGACGTAAAGGTTTGTTGTTATTTCCTGTTCACCTTTACCAAAAAGATCCCTCTCAAATATATCGCTGAGGGATGCTTGGGGATCCGTGCTGAAACATAAAACCTTTTTACCTCTGTTAGCCATCCAATAAGCTGTAGCAGCACTAAAAGTTGTTTTGCCTAAACCACCTTTACCAGCATAAATAACTACCTTAACTTCAGGGTTTTCTTCAAAAAACTCCTTTAAAGACTTTGGCAACAGCCTCTCCTCCTTTAATACAGCTGATCCGTAAAGTCTCTCTCCCTAAACAATCTTCTCTTCCAAGTCGCAATGTTCGGTACAGCGTACGGCAAAATCTTCAGCGAATAATACGGCGGCAATATTGGTATCCCAAGCATATCTCCCAATGTTATCAACATGAAAAGATGTTCAAGATACATTCTCGTCTTTAACATGTATCTAACCATATCATGCATTGCCATACCGTATATGAACCCTTTAACCGCATTTTTAATCCCTTTTCCGCCTTTCCCACCCTTTTCCTTACCCATTTTTACCACCAGCTTCTTTCTACCGGATTCTCGATTACTATTAATATTATTTTATATATACTTTTCGAAATCTAAATTCCCCATACAATGTAAAAGATGTACCAGATTCCTGTTAAACCAAAATAGACTTATGAAACTACTTTAACTCTACGATTCGTCTTCTCTCCAAATTTTGAAATAACGTTTTGATAGCTTCTGGACGAGCACCTAGCTCTCTAGCTATATCTAATATTGTCCTCTTCCCATCCACAAGTTTCAAAACATCATCTAACCTTCTTACTTTTCCTAAACCAACATGAGTACCAAATGCCATAAAAGTAGACTCTATCTTCCTTCCCTCTAAAATTTTTGGTTTCCTTTGATAAGCAGGATCATCATATTTCGACTTTAAAACACCTTTACTAACTAAATAGTTCAACTTATTTATAGTTTCCTCAAGCGGAATACCAGTTTCTCTAGATAATTCTTCAATAGTCTTCCATCCGTCAATGGAACGCAATAATCTTATCATATCTTTATCCATAGTAACTGCTGTAGTTTCAATGGAGGGAGTAAGTTCAACAACAGTCCACGTGTTAAGTGAAACCTTAGGTATTTCCGCTTTAACAGGAGCTTCTACATGCTCAACGGTTTTCTTTGTAATGGCTTCTACTTTCGGCTTAACTTCTTCAACCTTACCTATCTTTAGCCTGCTTTCAATATTTTTAAGATGTTCTCCATACATTTTAATGACATTATTAAAGGTTAGAATCAACAATCCTGGTTTTTCTCTAGAACATATCGCTAATGCCAAATTATCAGAGACCTTCCCCACAATGAGATTGGTTTTTTCGAGAAATTTAGCGAAATAATCGCCAATATCCCAATATCTAAAAGATCTCTTCACCTCGCCTTTAACTAAATCTTTAACACCCTCAGTAAGCTCAGAGAAAAGTATTTGTCCATCAGACGTCAGTAAGGCTATATCAGCCTTCGAAAGGGCAGAAAATTTATTCTTTATTTCTTTAACTATAGAAGGTATTTCGGACATTTTCATCCTCTTAAAACTGTGGTTTTTCAAAATTATAATACATACTATAACTATGATCAATTTTATATACTATTCTCTTTTAATAAAAATTTCTCTTTAAATAGATATTTTGTTTAAAAAGGTTTTTAATACTGCTATCATTTACAAGGCGCAACATTACAGCCAAACCGATATCTTTACTCAACATTTACTCTTTCTTTTCTATGAACTCTTTTTCCCTCAAAACTTCCCTTTTCCAGACATCAATGTACGAAAACCAGTGAACCAGCAGGTTATATTTATAAATCGGTGGAAAAATAACTAATCCGATTAGATCTCCAATTGTTACACTCATTAAAGCAGCATTCATATTAAATTCCATTTTCTTAACAGTTTGCACCATGTCAGCAACTGTCATACCATACAAGAAGTCCTTTAACGAATTTTTAATCTTCTTCCAAAACCTCATAACAACTCCTCTAAAACACTTATTTAGCAATCAAATAACACTAAACTAAACACTCATTTCTTAGGTAAATAAGTATAATGACAACAGTACTTTAAAGATTTCGAAAATTCACATTTTTTCACAGATCTTTCTCTTGAAATCTCAAAACCTCACAGAAACACTTATTTAAACAAAAACTAAAAAAAGAAATTAGTTTTATGTTTTACCTACTTTTCTGCAGTAGTCGTCCAAGCCTTTTTTAACGCTTTGTATCCATCAAATACAACTATAAGTCCAAGTATTATCAGTATAACACCTATAACCCCAAATAATACATTGAACGCTATAGCTACACTTTTCATTCCCGGCGCAGCTAGACCTCTGGCTGCAATTGGTGTCCCCTTGATTACATTGTAAAACATTAAACCACTTTCATATGCAAGTGCACTTAAACACGTAACTATCATGAAGATTGCTGGTCCTAGATTATATTTTGTTGGTTTCTTAACGTTAGCTAGGTGTATAGTAACGAGGAGCAACGCTAAACCAGCCATCAACTGATTTGAGCCACCAAACAGCATCCATAAGTTAATGAATGCACCGCTATATGCAAATGCTCCTCCTAGCAGAAGACATATTATAGCGGATACATACTTATTGGCAAATATAACCCCAAGCGCCGGGTATGGTGCAGTCATTTCAGCTAAGGCTAGCCTCATAAACCTAATTACTAACTGTAAAACTGTTATGGCATATAAAGCTATGAATGCCACGTAAAATGTCCACAACGCTGGTTTAGCACCTTCTCCAAATATAGGGACTAATAGTTCACAAGCTCCTCCAGCAAGTCCTCCAACTTTTCCAAGCTTTGCTGCAGTAGCGGTGTCTAATGCCATGTATGCTCCTAAAGAAGACAATGCCAGTAGTCCTTCAGTTAACATAGAACCTGCTCCAATCGGTAATGCGTCAGTTTCAACATCTAACTGCCTTGCTGAACCACTACTTCCAACTAAGCTGTGCCAACCAGATATGGCTCCACAAGCAATCGACACACATAACATAGGCCATATCGGCCCAGCTTTAAGACTTGGATAGTACCAACTCTCTGGGAATGCTGGTGGTTTAACTGTTACTCCAGTGCCAACCGATGCTAATTCACCAATTACGAGTAGAATTATTCCAGCTATGCATGGCCAGAAGGCCATGTAGTTTACTGGCTGCGCGTACCATATTATCGGTAGAACAGCTCCGAGGAAGCAAATTATAGATATTATCAACAACATCCAAACGTAGTATGCTTTATCAGCTTCAGCTAAGCTTTCTAGTCCCCAGAAGGGAAGTGGAACTACCCATGATCCTATATATACTCCTATTATCATGATGATTATACCAGTTATGGTGGTGATCCACAATGGAATCTTCATTTTATACAGCATTGCTCCGCTTATTACCCCTGCTATGACCACGAATAATATGAATATCATTGCTCCTCCTCTTAAACAAAATAGTGTGGCAATTACATTCATGAATGCTGCTGCCACCGTTAATAGATAGAAGAATAAGAATCCCATCAAGCAGTTTCTTGCTCTAGGACTAATGAGCTCGTATGTTAGTGGGCCTAAAGTCTTTCCTTCTCTCCTGACAGATGTGAAAAGTGCGCCATAGTCATGTATCCATCCTATGAAGAAGTTTCCGAGCAGTATCCATAGAAGCGCTGGAACCCATCCGAATGTTAAGGCTACGAATGGACCTACTATTGGGGCAGCTCCAGCGATTCCTTTAAATTGGAATCCGTATAAAACTGATTTACTTGTGGGGAAAAATTCTACTCCGTCCATGTAGACGTGTGCTGGTGTGGGCTTTTTAGGATCTGGTTCCCATATGTGTTTGTCATACCATTTCGCGTAGACAAAGTATGCTATAGCGTATACTATTATTCCCAATGCTACAAAATATGCTGGATATACCGCCATATTTATCCCCTCATATTCCCATTTATATTAGTTTGTCTTTAAACAACAATTACTATTTCTTTTTAATTTTATCTTAAGAGCTAATATTTAAATGTTATGTGTTGGACTTATTATCGTGTAGGTGAGCATACATGGAGTTTTTCCTTTACGTGATAGTAGGGCTGGTGTTTGTGCTGACAACTGGGTATTTGATTGGTATGAAATATAATTATAAATTGCAAAAAAATATTTGGGAGATATTATCCAAGGACTTGAAGAAATATTCGAAAAAAGTTAAGTTTAAAAGTTATGGTTCAAGCGGGTTTGCAATACTCTGTAATAAATTGGAAAACTTAGGAAAAACAGAGATAGATGTACTATTATGTGCCAGAGAAATAATATTATACTATATGGTAGCAAAGTTGAAAGGGGCGAAGGATAAAATACATGTTAAAGCTAATTTTCTGGTTAAACCTTCCTTTGAATTGGAGATTATTAGAAGAGACAGTAAATTTATAGAGTCTTCGTTGCAGCATTTAAAGAAGTGGGAAAACGTGGAAGTCGAAGCAACATCTAATCAATTAGTGGTTAAAACCACAAATAAAAGGCTAGGAACTAACCTATTATCTGATAAGAAGTTAATAATGAAATTATCTAAAGTGAAAAACTCGTTAGAAAGAATTTCCATCTCCAAAGACGAACCTCACTTAATAATAATCTGTAAGTTGGATAAAGAAATAATAATACCTCTTATAGACTTAGCTAGAACGTTTGGAAATTCTATGACCAATATTGTGCATGGAAAGCAATAGTATATAACCTGGTCAAGATAAATTTTCGTGCGTCACGTTTCTGTTAGCCTCGCTTTCGTGACATATTATAGTTGATATTATTTTCAGTAAGTCTTTCTTGTCAAGTAAGAAGTTTCTTGGTTTGTCGCACTTAAGCTTAACCCATAACAATCTTTTAGTATCATTACAGTAAATTGGAAATTCAGCATACAATTCTTCTTTTTCTTTTCTACTCAAAAACGGCTTAAATTTCTTACTCCATACTAAAAACTTAATACTATGTTCCCCTATATACATATTCCCCTCGTCCAATATTTTGACCTGTCTTTTCTTTATTTTCTCCATTTTCTCTAAGATATACTTAGTAGCCTTCTCAGCATTATAAAACATTTTCACATCAACACGAAACAAGTATCCCCTTTTATCTCGCATATTTATCAATAACGTTCTTATAAACCCGTTACTTATCCATCTAAAATCGCCAGTTTTGTTCCATGAACCAAGTGAGCTGCATTCTGGAGGCTCATTAAGCGTTCTAAGCACCCAATTTTCTGGGAGATATATGAACATAAATACTCCAACGCCAAGCAACGGGTTTTTGGCAGCTAAACAATTTTCTACTAGTTTTTCATCTTCCAACCTACCAACCAACCCTTAAACCCCTATTAAATTTTCAACTCAAACTTGTAATCCTTTAAAATCTACAAAGATATAAATATTATTAAATCTACAAATTCATTGATTTTTCATTATTTTTTTAAGTTTTTTAAGATCCATTGGACTGTTTACATTAAAAAATGTAAACAAATTATGATCAAACTTTTTAATTATAAGAGTAGATACGTAAAGAATCTTATCTAGTCTTTCTAGTATAGCTCTCATATCGAACCTATGAGCAGCTAAAGAAGATTTTGCAGCATTAAATGCCTTATCGGTCTCGTATATTGAGTGTAGAGGTTCTATGTACCCGTTAGGCCATCTAGGAACAACAGCATCATAGTTTTCACTCATAGAAATAAGTAGTTGAAGAACGTTACCATTAACTAGAGGATTATCGCATGGAAGAAGAAATGTATATTCAGATTCGGCATTTTCAAAGGCAGTTCTAGCACCAATAAGTGGGCATCGAATCTTACTTTCCTTATCGACAACAATCTTAACACCTTTAACGCTAAAATGCTCTAAATATCGTTCATATTCTTTTTTCTGTTTAATACTACTAGTAACTATTAAAATTTTGTTGGCATATGGTCTACAGGCTTCTAAAACCCAAAGAAACATAGGTTTTCCGCAAATATCCAATAATCCTTTATCTCTTCCTAGTCGAGAAGATTTACCGCCTGCAAGAATAGCAAAATCAACAGAATGCGTCACGACGTTCACCAGTTCATGGTATGTTACTCGATTAACGTTAACTGTTACGAACATATGGTAGTTAAGACAATCTAGTTTGGAAATATAAGTTTAAATATTGCTGCATGACGTTAATGTTGGAGATGTTTATGAAACGGATTGGCAGATTGACCAAACATAAAATTAAAGGTAGAATTGGTAGGTTAATTCAATTCAGATTGTGGGAGAAGAAATATGGTTGTATGGCTAAAACTAAAAATAAGAAGCAAGATTAAAAATAACGAAGTTATAGTGAATGGATTAGTTAATTCTGGCTATGAAACCGAAAGTCCGGAAATTCTTGTCGATAGCAAAATTGCAAAAGAACTAGGGTACTATCCGAAATTTCCTAAGGAAACATCAATTGAAACATATACCATGGCTGGTAGTACTGAAATTAAACTCATTCATATCAAAAACGCTGTAACTGTTCAAGTATTGACTGAGGATAGACCTTCAAGTGAGGTATCTAGTGATTTAGTTATTTCGGAAAAAGAGAGCGATGTTCTAATAAGCGACAAACTGGCTAGCAAACTAAACATAGTTCTTTTAGATATTGGTGGAGGAATCTGGTGTTTTAAAGACGAGATAGGCAAAAAAGCGAGAAAATCAGCTACTTAATTAAGTGGTGTAAACATAGCCGAATGGATTTTTAAATTAAATAGAATCATAGAATTTAACCTAGCTCTTAGCTTAGAATCATTAAAATATTAAAAGTAAGTTAAGCGACATGCAACATGTTCAAAGGGGTGGAGAAGATTGATATCAAGTATTGAAATTAAGGGAGTGATAATTGTTCTTATAACACGATTAACTGAGGAAGAATTCCAAGAACTTAAGGAAAACCTACAGCAGTTTTCGCTTGTCTGATTAGTTCAAATTCGAATACCTTTAATGCAAGAGTGTAATTATTTAAATCTCTTCCTTGGTTAACGGTCCTCCCATAGTGTTTCTTTCGACTCTGCCAATACTTTTCAAAAGTTTTATGGCTTCTTCGGTATAAATGCCAAACAACCTTGAGGAAATGTATATTTTATACTGTTCTCCCATTGAAACCATTATTCTTCTCCGTTTGGATGACACGTATTTTATACAATTTTAAATAGTATTGAAAAAGCTTCATCAATACTATTCACTTCAAAATCTGGCTTAGCTTGAAGCCTTATTTGATCCAATGGTTCATCAGGATGCACAGATTTTTTTATCCATATGGCTTTCATTCCAAGTTTTTTAGCTCCATAAATGTCAGAATCTAATCTGTCTCCAACATGAATAGCACATCTAGGATCAACACCTAAACATTTTAAAGCAACATTAAATATTTGAGGCGAAGGCTTAGCCCAACCTACTTCAGAAGAAATAGCGATGCAATCGACAACCGTTTCTAACCCAGTTTTTCCAAGAATTTCTCTTAAAGAAGGCGGATAAACAAAATCTGAAACAATACCTATTTTTACCTTTTCCCTTAGTTTACTTATTTTTCCCAAGATTTCTGTTGAAAACTTAATTTCTGAAGCAAAAACTTTATAGAAAGCTTTTGTAGCATCTAAAATAATTGAACTATTAGGGTTGAAATCGTACCCGAAGCTTTTAAGAACATAAGAATAAAAATTTTCTCTTCTAGTGTCTTTTCCACTTAAAAATCTTTTTTCAAGAACCTTAGACCACTCTAAGAGACAAACCTTATAAAAACTATCAAAGGATCCTAAATTTAGCCCCTTAGATACAAAAACTTCATATGATGCCCTATAACATTTTTTGACATCAAAAGTATCTTTAAATCCGATGAGAGTACCAAATACATCAAAAGTTACGGCAGAAACCCTGTCACCAAACATTTCCTACACCCGTTCGTTAGTATAAGTAATAACTGAATCTGTTTTTAATAGATATCTTCTTAACTGTTTTAGTAGTAGTATTGGAAATTTTACAACGCTATATACCGCAATTGCTTCTGAATGTAATTTTCACAAGTTAATTATGCACTACAAATATATAGATAATAATGTTTCCATGGTGAATACTGTAACCATATATTAAAACTTGTTTGGAGCGATAAAAATGAGTAAAAACAAAAATTTTCAAGGAATTATACCGCCAATGTTAACCTCTTTCACGAAAGATGGGGATCTTTACGAAGAAGGTATTAGAAACTGTGTAGATTTCCTAATAGAACATGGCGTTCACGGTTTTTGGGCACTTGGTAGCATTGGTATGGGTCCATACATGCGAATTGAAGAAAGAAAAAAGGCCGCTGAAATCATCATCGACCAAGTAAATGGAAGGATACCCATAATAGTGCATGTAGGTTCAACAGCAACAAGAGACTGCGTAGAACTAGCAAAACATGCACAGGAAGCAGGCGCCGATGCGGTTTCAATAGTCCCGCCTTACTATTTTCCACCAAACTTCGAAGAACTGAAAGAACATTATTCATTTATAGTTGAAAAAATCGATATACCAGTGATTATATATAATAATCCATCTGTTTGTGGATTTAATATAACTCCACAGCAAGTAGCTGAATTAGCTAAAATAAAAGGAATTATCGGCATTAAAGACACAACATCGGATCTGACGCATTTCTATGGGTGTATTAAATACTGTAGAGAGGTAAAAAAGGACTTTACTCTCTTATATGCCAATAGCAAATTGGCAACATTAGGACTAATCATTGGAGCCCATGGGGTCATACCAGGGCTTGCAAACGTCTTGCCAGAACTCTATGTAAAAATCTACGAGAATGTTATTCAAAATAAATTCAAAGAGGCATTAGAAATTCAACAAAAAATAATAAGTGTTGAATCAGTTTTTAGACAGCCTAGAATAACAGCACTATTTGAAGCATTGAAAATAAGAGGATGCAACGTAGGGTTTCCAAGACGCCCTCTGTTCCCAGAAGCTAGCGAAGACACAAGACAAAAAATAAAAACCGCACTTAAAGCACTTAATCTCATATAATCTTAATCCTAACTATCTAAGTCATAGTAAATAACTTATCCATAAGTTTCACTAGATCGATAACTGGTATTTTTAAAGCTTCTCTCTAATCAATGTTACCACGATAAACTTGAAAAGGATTTAAAGCTAATGCAATTGCCCCATAAAGGACAATATCACCACCCAATGGGGTAAGTGAAATTTCAGGTATTTTATTAACTGCATATCTCTTAACGTTTCTTTTTATTGGATCTAAGATAAGTCTCGGATTATTTAATGCAATGGATCCTCCTACAGTAATTAATGAAGGATCATAAACATTTATGACATTGGCAAAGCCGATAGCATTTAACTTACCTACTTCCGAAACAATGTGCAAAGATATTTCATCACCTTCATTAGCCGCTCTAAAAATAACCTCCGTAGTTAAGTCAGACAAATTTCCTCTTATCAACTTGAAAAGTAAACTTTCTTCTTTTTTCCTTTTATCTATTTCATCTAATATTAGTTTCGCAAAGTTTGGGATATTTGCCCCTCCACAGTAGGCTTCCCAATGGCCGCGTTTTCCACAACCACATTTTAAGCGCCCCTCAAAATCGATCACCATGTGCCCTATTTCAACAGCATTGCCATCCTTACCAAGCAGCAAATGGCCATTAACGTACGCACCGCCACCAATTCCAGTACTCAAAGTCACATAAACAAGATTATCTAAATCTTTACCTGCACCAAACCTATGTTCACCGATAACTGCAGCAGTACAATCATTTACAAGATAAACTGGAACATTTAGCTTGGAGGAAATAGGTTCAACTAAAGGAACGTTTTCGAAAGGTAAATTGGCAGGCTTAACAATAACTCCCCTCTTCATATCTAATGGACCAATGGAACCTATACCGACAGCAGAAATACTCGTAACTCCAGTCTTTTCAATCAGTTTGAAAACCATATTCAAAATTTGTTCACTTATTTTCTCCCCGTTTTCCCCTCTGTAGGTCTTTTCAGACAGTTTCCCCAAAATGTTCCCATTTTCATCGCTTAATGCAACTCTAACCCAAGTAGCACCCAAATCAACACCTACAACAAACTTGTTACTCATTTTACATCACATTACCTTAATTTAGCTTGTTTATTACGTTGAATTAACTATTATGTTAAGTGTTTCATGAAATTTTTGCTGCAATTGGAATCGACCGTGCTTAGTTGGTTAGAATTAACAACATGTTGAAACTGATTTTAATAATATTTAAAGAAGGTTATAATCTGGTAAGGATAACCTTAAGAGAGTGAAGTGTAATGTGCCCCATTAAGATAACCATCGTTGTAAATGAAGGGTTATGGGATAGGTTTAAGGAATTCGTATTCCAAAGATATGGAAGTTATAGGGAGCTAAGTGAAGCTATTGAAGAATCCATTAAAATCATGGAGCCTATCGGGTTAATGATGAAGTTTGTTAAGTTAATGGGTATATCTGATGCTTTTCCTTCTTCCTGTGAAATTGTAGAGAGGAGGTCATCAATTGATACGTCAGCTGGTCAGGTTGTGAGGGAGATGCGAAATGGACGTGAAGAGCGTTTATTTGGATTCAAGCGCGATAGTTAAGCGGTATGTTGCAGATGGAATGCTTGTTGAAGCCGTCTCTAAACGTTGTCTTTTCTTAAACGTGGAAAATTCAAGAAAAATATACGAAACTCTACCTTAAAACCGTGAAATAACATCACAGTATATTTTGTACTGCCAAAATAGTGTCGACATTTAATTTGAAATCGATAGTGATGTGGTGAAATTGAAAGTTAGAGCTGTTATATTTGATATTGATGGTACATTAATAGATTCGTTAGATGTAATAGCTGAATCGCTAGTTGAAGCTGCAAAAGAAATGGGATACAACATTGAGAGCAAAGATGTGAAGAAGCTAATTGGGATACCTGGGAAAGAAATTGTAAAACAACTTCTAAAAGTGTCTGATTCACAGCAAATTAAAGAAATTTTGGGGAAGTGGGAGGAAAATCAGAGGAAAATCTATGCTAAAAGAGTAAAATTGTACCCTAAGGTCAAAGAAACATTAGAATATTTAAAAAGTAGAGGATTTAAACTTGCAACGGCCACTTCACTAACTTCGGATAAAGCGAAAGAAATACTTCGAATGTTTAGCATTGAAAAATACTTTGATACTTGTGTTGCAGCAGATGATGTTAAAGAAGGAAAGCCAAGTCCCGACGTATTTTTAGAAGCTGCAAGACGCTTAAATGTGAAAACTGAGGAATGTGTCGTGGTAGGGGACACAGAATACGATATACTTGCAGCAAAAGCAGCAAAAATGAAAATCATAATATTTAATCCTCAAAAACAAAAATTGGAAACAATAAAAACAAAGCCAGACTTTATTATGCATTCATTTCAAGAACTAAAAACACTACTTACTAAGGATATCTAAGCTGATAGGGTGTTAGGGTAACATTTATGCATATTTTACAAAATGAAGGTCGTTGTCAATTTATTTTGGTGCTTCTACGCTTTATGTGGGAAAATTATGCAGGTTGAAATTTTAGGATAAATATAGATTTGAGAGACAGACATCGACTCTCTGAGTCTACTTTTCCTAGGTATCGCTAGTGCTTAACGGCATAGCTCTACTACTGATACCCGGTAAACTAGAAGGTTCAGCATTTCTAGGGATAGCTAGGAGCGCTTGAACATGGTGGCACACATATTTACAAGTATCCTACTAATAGGATTCGGAATAATCCACCTATACTTGAACATTGAAAAGATATCTAGGATTATCAAGAACAAGAAAATAATTTTCGCTAACGTTTTTACATGCAGTTCTATCAGTTTAATACAAGTAAATTCGTTATGAGATATTAATACTAAACTAAAGGAACGCCAAAATACGTCATAATAAATTCTTGTTTGTGATTTAAGCAAGATAATTATGTAATGCAGTAATGCGTGGATAAGTTGTTCCTAAATAGAATAAATAGGCTACTAAGATATGTTGTTAAATGGTTTAAGATTTCCATTTCTTTTCTTTAACTTTTCCACTAGTTGTTCTGCCGTCATACTTTCTATTTTCTTATCTTTGATTGTATTTCCCGCAACAACTATCTTCCTGCAGTCAAAATCTTCAACTTTTTCTAAAAATTTATTAACTTCTTTTGTGGTGATGTTTCCCATTTTTACTTCTACAACAGCTTCTACTTGTTTTCCTCTCGTTAATATTCCATCTATTTCTGGGTAAAAACTCTTTACCACTTCACAGCCATAGATTTCCGCGAGAAGTTCCACAACGAAGTTTTCATAATAGAAAGGTATTTTACCCATAGCCTTTGAAATTAATGTGTCAATTGGAATATCTAGCTCGGAAAAACCTGTCTTTAAATCTAAATAATAGTAAAGGTCTACTATTGGCGAATCTATAAAGTAAAAGTAAGCTTTTTTCCCGAAAATTTTAACTCTCTTAAGCAAGTTCATTTCTACAAGATTTTTCAAATATTTTTTAACATCTTGAGATTTTAGATGCTCACCAAGCATTCCCGAAATAAAACTAGCTACCTCTGACGGTTTCTTATTCCCTGCGGCAACTGCCTTAATTATTGCTTCATATCGTTTTGTTAACTCTCTTTCTTCCTCAGTAAAAATTTCACCTATTAACGACCTAACAACAACTCTAATCTTTGGAAGTACTTTCCTAAGAAAAGATTCCAAGTTATCATTTGGAGCTAATTCCTCAAGAATGATGGGATCTCGTGCAAACATAGATAACAGTAAACATTCTTTGTCACTATAGTATTTTGAAAGGGAAAAAATAATATCTCTAGGTTTTATTAACCCCAATCTAAAGGGATATACGATGCCTAACAGAGGGCTTTCCGTACTTAAAATTTTATTAACGAAACTTAGGCTTGAGCCCACTAATATTATTTGAGACTTAGCAAAACTTTTTGAGAAATGAAGGAAGTCCAAGAAGCTTTGTGGCAATCTCTGAAACTCATCGATGACTATAGTTTTTCTCTCTTCTATATCCCTTTTTATCCTATCAAAGAAAATATCGTATGAAAGCAGTTCGAGATCTTTATTATATGAAAACACTTCCAAAGACCTAGAAATAAAATAATAAGAATCATATCTTAGAAATTTTCTGACAAGAAAAGTTTTTCCGGTTTTTCTCCGCCCATAAATAAGTATCCAACCAGTTACTTCCCGCAGTTTTTCAACTTCTGATCTGGGAACTATAAGTCCCATACCCATAAGTCCCACCCTAATGTTACATGTTTCTCCAAACTTTATAAACCTTTTAAAATAATCTTTAAAAAGTCATTACAAAATATTGTGATGCAATCCTTCGAAATAAGGAGGATTCTAAGCTAGAATGTTGCTTTACTTAAATAAACTAGAAGTGAGGAATAAAATTTGAAACTGAAGCCTGAATGCATCATATGTCAAATAAAGGTGAGAACAAAAGAACTGTCAACTCTACTTAAAGATAAAGAAAAGATTCTAAAAGCGCAATCTAACATACTCAAACAGTTAATTGACGGAATAGAGAAAAATTTACCTATCAATCAAATAGCAACTTATGCCTTTAGATACGTAAAGAAAGTAACCAACTGCGAGGATCCCTACAAAGAGTACAAAGAGAAAACAAATAGTATAGCGGAGAAACTTTCAGCAAAAATAGAACCAGAACTGGAAAAATTGAAAGACCCCATTGAACGATTTAGAAGAACATGCATAGTAGCAACACTTAGCAACACTATAGACCCTGGAGTTGCAGGACACGCATTTAAAGAAAAAGAACTAATAGAAAGACTTCTACATGAAGAACCATACATAGATGACACAGAAAAATTACTTCAACAAGTAAAAAACTCAAAAAACATTCTCTACCTTGCAGATAACTCCGGAGAAATATTCTTCGACAAAATATTGATAAAAGAACTAAAAGGCTATGAAACAAAGGTAACATTCGTAGTTAAAAGCGGAACATTCCAAAACGACGTAATGCTAGAAGACGCTTTAAAAGCAGGCATAGATAAGGTTGCCGACGAAATAATTACTACGGGAAGCGACGCTGCAGGAATAATACTGGAAGAATGTTCAAAAGAATTTATGAAAAAATTGGAAGAGACAGATCTCATTATAGCAAAAGGATTAGCAAACTACGAATCATTAACAGAATACACAAACATCATAAAAAAGCCAATAGCCTATTTTCTCGTAGCAAAATGCGAACCTATAGCAAGATCGCTAGGAGCAAAAAGAGGAGCAAGCATAATAAAGTTTGCGGGTATAAATTGACAATAACCATCGGCAGATAGAAGATCAGCGTTATCTACAAGTAGCTAAGATAAGTTCGTAGATAAACTTTTATAGTAATGTAACATTGTAACATTGTAACAGGTGTGAGAAATTGAGTAATGTAATTAGAGTTGAACGTGAGACCCGTGAAAAACTAGAAGTATTAAAAAAGAAACTTGGAGTTAGAAGCATGTCACAACTACTTAAAATCATAGTTAACGTTGCGGAAAAAGAGTTAGACAAGTTTAAAGGGAATCCTGAAGTCTTCTTGAAAACTTTAAAATTTGCAGGAGAAGCGGGGACACACGACTCAGAGCAGGTTGATAAACTACTTTACGGTGCAAAAGAATGAGTATACTAATAGATACCGGAATTTTTTACGCCTTTTACAATAAAAAAGATACACATCACCTAGATTCAATAGGCATATTAATACATGCCATGGAAGGAAAATGGGGCAGAGTATATACCACAAACCTCATTGCATCAGAAACAGCTACACTTCTTAGGTATAGAATAAGCTTAAATGCAGCAGTCAACTTTTTAAACGCACTGAAGAAAAGCGGCATCATTATATTCTACATGGACCAAACCACATATGATGACATAATTAAAATCTTTAAACGATATCATGATAAACAATTAAGCTTTGTAGACGCTTTTTCCATAAAAATTACAAACGATCTTGGAATAAACTATTTGGCAACATACGATGAAAGATCATTTAAAGGAATAGCAAACAACATAATAGGCAGAGGATATTTCAAAACCCTAACAAAGGGAGAACAAGAAAAAATACTAAAAGAACACCAAAAATACATGTAACAATACTTTGAAAATGTTCATTAGTCTAGCTATTCTTGTACCAATGTAACAAGATACGTTGATATATTGACGTGAAACGAAGATTTTACGAAATTAAAACTTTGAGGTTGATTATTGGGCTATGTCACTTTATTCGTGGTTTAAATTATACTTAAATCTGAAGCTGAGATATTTTTACTGTTCTTTATTTTGTAATATAATTTATTAGTCAGAGTTTAGTTTTTACTTTTAAGTTGCTTTCAAAGTTTTCATTATTTTAGTGAAGACTTTAGTATTAATTGATGTGGAAGTAATGCTCTGAAAACTATTTTAAGTAGTTTGTTAATTCATTATCTAAGTCGATTTAATCGATAGTGAGGTGTATTTATGGTTAAAAGATTAGATTCCAGTTTTGTTAAGAATCTTTGTCTTAAATCTGGTTTTGACCTTGTTGGGATAACTGAGAAGGATTCAAGTTGGAAGCCTCCAAGCTGGACAAATTCCATTATTGTGCTGGCAGTAGCCACACTGGATGAAGCTTTGGATTACACAATTCATATAAAGTATGATGGGGTGGATTTTTGGTCTAAATGGATTTACGAGTATTTAATGGCTCGATCATCTCTTGTATGTTTTAGACTTGAAAGACAGGGGGTCAGAGCTAGACCGTTGACGTTTATGGATAGTTGGGAAGTTATTTTGTTAAAGAATGCTGCGGTTAAAGCAGGTCTTGGCATAATAGGCAAAAATAATTTGTTGGTAACTCCACAATACGGTCCGAGGGTGAGGCTTGCGGCAATTTTCACCGACGCTGAGATAGAACCTGACAAAGAATTTTCTGAAGACTTCTGTTCAAACTGCAATCTATGTATAAAAGCTTGCCCTACGGGAGCTTTGTCTGAGAATGGTTTTACAAGAGATAAATGTATTGCCGAATTTGATCCTAGCGAAGAAATGTTAAAGCTGCAGAGGAAAATGGTTAAGTACTTAACCAATTACACTAGGCTTCAATGTAGAGTATGTATGGATGTATGTCCTGTGGGTAGAGATATAAAAATAGAGAATATAGAAGGGTTCTGAACAACTTCTGTCGATTAATTGTTCTTAAAAAAGAAAAGGCCATATTGTTCTACGAATTTCCTCAACAACTTTTTCTACCCTATTGAAAACAACTTCTTTTCTTATTTCAGTCAATTTGGGGGCTCTTTCATCGTGCAAGTATTTAGATGGTTTTACTCCATATTCTTCACAGAGTTTTCTCCATTCTTCTGGGGTTTCTTCGGGAAGTTTGGTTCCGAGAAATGTAGTGAAAGCAATGGTCCAAGATCTTGCGGTTGCTTCAGGATTATATCCTCCGCCTCCCACAACTACTAGTCTATTACAGGAGTACTTGTGTGCAAGTTCATGCATTTTTTCTGCAATTTTCTCGTATGTTTTAGTTGTTAGAGCGAAATGGGTAAGTGGATCCGTATAATGAGTATCTACACCAAATTGTTGAATAATAATGTCTGGGCCGAAAAATTCTATGAGAGGAGGTACAACTGCATTAAAAGCGTAGAGATAAGCGTCATCAAAGGTTTCTGGGGGCAAAGGAACATTAACGGAGTATCCAATACCAGGACCGGAACCATATTCGTCGATGAAACCTGTACCGGGATATAGGTAGCGGCCATCTTCATGAAGAGAAATTGTTAAAACAGTTGGGTCGTCATAAAAAGCTTCTTGAGTACCGTCAGCGTGGTGAGCATCGATATCGACAATGGCGATTTTCTTCACGTTAAAATTTTTCTTAAGATATTTTACGGCAATAACGATGTCGTTAAAGACGCAGAAACCAGCAGCAGCACTACTTCTTGCATGGTGTAAACCTCCAGAGAAGTTAAATGCATGTGTAAACTTCCCCTCAGCTACACATTTAGAAGCTGTGATTGTTGCGCCAACTCTTAAAGCAGACGCTTCAAAAATTCCTTTGGTTGCGGGTGTATCTCCGTAATCAAGGTAACCATAGCCAAGTTCGCTTTTCTCCTTAACTCTATCAATGTACTCCTTGGTATGGAAAAGCTTCAATTCATCCATGGTAGCCATTCTCGGCGTTAAAACAGAGACATTTGGATTATCAAGTAATCCGAGTTCTTTAATTAATTCGTATGTTAATATTTGTCTTTCAGGCCGCAAAGGATGGAGTGGCCCAAAACTATAGGCTGCAAATTCCCTACTAAAAACTAATGCAACCTTACCACTCACGGCACCACACCTTTTCACTCATCATTACTATACTGTTTAGGCAGGATTCGATTTGAGTAACCTTACATTAGAGAAGTTTAACATTATCTTGACGACACTAAATACTAGGTTAGCCGATATTGGGAATACTTTAACTAACATTATTAAACATTACAGAAGTATAAATCTACAGCGAAATATTATCAGAGAATTTACAAGTAAATGGTAATATAAATATACGTTAGGTGGATGACTATGTCAACTGTACTTGACAAAGCTATTAAGGCATTAGAGAAGTTGATTGCCAAGCGTAAGTGGCTATTAAAGCGAATAAAGGAAAATGAGCAAAAATATGGTATGTCTACGGAAGAATTTTTAGAACGGTGGAAAACAGGAATATTACCTGAACCAGAAGATCCAGATATTCTAGCCGATTTCTTAGGATGGGAGGTTGATGCTGAAGAATTGAAACGAGTTGAAAATGAGTTGAAAAAATTGTGGAAAGTAAGTAGCCGGGTAATACACATAGCTGAATTGCTTAGGAAAATTCCAGTTGTTGAGGCGATTTTCCTTCAAAGAATAGATGTTGAGCCATTAAACCCATTTTCAGGCCATTTTAAGCTAAGAGCAAGTATAAAGAGCGAAAAATGATAGACGTATACGAAAGATTAGTTAACGGTATCATTGTAAATATATGCGTACGTGTTGTTAATAGGGAAGAAAGCAGTTATGCGTTATAACAATGCGCCTCACCATAGGCAAATAGCTACTTTTCCACAGCATAAACACGTCAAAAATCAAGTAAAACCTTTATATGAGCCTTCAATAGAAGCTTTCATAAAAGAAGTTAAAGAAATCCTGGAAACAATAAAATAGAAGAAAATATAATAGTTAAGCTTGTGCATACGATCTGATTATCCTTATTCTGCTGAAATTATGTTTGCGATTGTAAGTTTTCTATGAAAACAAATTTTAAGTTAGGTCCCAAAGTTGTTGAGAAATGAAGCAGTTTAATAATCAATGTCAATCTCTTGTCTTAACATTAACTAATTACTACATCTAATGTTGGCGTGTGACGATAATGAACGAGATTAGAGCAAAGGGGTTTAAAAAACTAGTAACGGTAAATCAAGCCTTAGAAAGGTTTTTAGGGAAAATAGACAAGACACCATGTCCGGCAGAGGAGGTTTCTGTATATAATGTTTTTGGCCGTGTTTTGGCCGAGGATGTTTACTCTGAGGTTGATGTTCCGCCTTTCGACCGCGCCGCCATGGACGGCTACGCAGTAAAAGCAGCAGACACTCAAGGTGCCAGCTTGAATAGCCCTGTTATTTTCCGTGTTGTAGGTGAAGCTTATGCTGGTAAAGGATTTAAAGGCGAAGTTAAGGAACATGAAGCTGTTAAAATTAGCACTGGTGCACCTATGCCTAAGGGAGCAGATGCTGTTGTAATGATTGAATATACTAGGCGAGTTAATGGTTCTATTGAGGTTTATAAGTCTGTTTCTCCAGGTGAAAACGTTTCTGAACAAGGTGAAGACATTAAGAAGGGTGAAAAAATTTTAAGTCAAGGTAAAGTATTAACCCCTTTTGATGCCTCCCTTCTTGTTTCTCTAAAAGTTTTAAAGGTGAAAGTTCGGAAAAAACCTGTGGTTGCCTTAATAGCGTGCGGTGAAGAATTAATTAACCCATTAAATGCAAAGTCTCCATCCGACTTATCTGATAAGATTATTGAGACAAATAGGACTGCATTTAAAGGATTAACACTAAAGTTTGGCGGAGTCCCCCTAGATTTAGGTATTGTTGGTGATGACGAGAAGGAGATTGGCGAAAGAATTCGTGCAGGCCTAGAGAAAGCTGATATTGTTGTTATTTCTGGTGGAACAAGTGTTGGTGAAAAAGATTTAGTGCCAAAAGTTGTTCAAGAACTCGGTGAACCAGGAATTGTTGTCCACGGGGTAGCTATAAGCCCAGGGAAGCCTGTTGCACTTGCTTCTATAGACGGTAAACCTGTTGTTTGTCTTCCTGGATACCCTGTTGCCGCTATTATAGATTTTATCCTCTTTGTTCGGCCTTTAATTGAACTTAAACTTGGAATTAAGGAGAAAAGGATCGTACCAACGGTCAAAGCTATACTTGCCAGCAGAGTTGCCTCTAAAACTGGCACTAGACATTACGTAAGGGTCAGATTAGAAGAGAAGAATGACAAACTCTATGCATATCCGATTAGAATTTCAGGATCAGGGATATTATCAAGTTTAGTTAAATCTGATGGACTTTTAATTGTTCCTGAGGACATTGAGGGCTACGAAAAGGGAGAAGAGGTTGAAATAATTCCATTCACAACTCTCCTATCATAAATTTTAATATCACCATGAAAAACTAGGTGATCCGCATGAGAAAAATATTTAAAACTCTAGTTACCATCGAAGAGGCTATCAAAAAGCTCTATGAGCATTTTGAACCTAAACCTTTAGGCTTTGAAGAGATACCTTTATTTGACGCTTTTGGCCGTGTTTTGGCTGAGGATGTTTACTCTGAGGTTGATGTTCCGCCTTTCGACCGCGCCGCCATGGACGGCTACGCAGTAAAAGCAGCAGATACTTTTGGAGCCCGAGAGGATAAACCTGTTAAATTAAAGATCATTGGTAAAGTTAAGGTTGGGTTCAAACCTGAAATTCATGTTAATAGAGGTGAAGCAGCTGAAATAGGCACTGGAGCTCCCATGCCAAGTGGTGCCAACGCTGTAGTTATGGTCGAATATACGGAGGAGGAAAATGGCTATGTTAAAATTTTCAAGCCTGTTGTTCCAAGTGAAAATATTCAACCCGCTGGTTCCGATATTATGGTCGGCGAACTTGTTCTTAGGGAGGGTCAGTTGCTAACTTCTAGGGAAATTGGTGTTTTAGCTGCAATAGGTAAAATTAGTGTTAAAGTTTATCGTAAGCCGAAGGTTGCAGTAATTAGCACTGGTGATGAGATTGTTAAATCTGGAGAAAAACTTCCATACGGGAAAATCTATGATATAAATGGGCATTCAATATTTTCTGCCGTTAAAGAGTGCGGCGGTGAACCAATATTCATCGGGATAGCTAGGGACGATGTTAGAGAAATAATTGATATGATTAGAGAAGGCTTTGAAAAAGCTGACATTGTAATTACTTCCGGTAGCACTTCTGCAGGCGTTAAAGATGTTCTTTACCAAATTGTTGACCAACTTGGTGAACCAGGAGTTATAGTTCACGGCATCAAAATTAAACCTGGTAAACCTACAGTCATAGCAGTTGTTGATAATAAACCTTTATTTGGATTACCTGGTTATCCAACGTCTGCATTAACTATCTTTAGATTAATTGTTGCACCAGTTATAAGGAAAATGGCTGGTTTACCGCCTGTTGTACAAGAGGATACCGTTTCAGCTATTCTAAAAACAAGGATTTATGCTCCACCTGGAAGAAAATATCTTGTTTCGGTATCGTTAGCGAAAGATAAGGATGGTAATTTAGTTGCTGTGCCAACCCCGGGTGGTTCTGGGACAATTACAAACTTAGCTAATGCTGACGGATATTTTGAAATACCTGAAGACGTTGAGTTTGTTGATGAGGGTGAAAGAGTTCAAGTTAAACTTTTTAGCAAAGACATTAAATTACCAGATCTAGTTTTTATTGGCAGTCATTGTTTAGGTGTCGATTTAATCTATAAACTTATGAGGAAACATTGGCCAAACATCAACATGAGAATTCTCAACGTGGGCTCTACCGGAGGTTTTATGGCTATTAAACGTGGAGAAGCAGATATCGCAGGCGTTCATCTACTTGATGAAAAAACTGGAACCTATAATGTTCCCTTCATTGAAAAGTTTGGTCTTAAAAACAAAGCTGTTTTAGTTAGAGGATATATTAGAGAGCAAGGATTTATTGTCGCTAAGGGGAACCCCAAAGATTTCCAAGGATTTCCCGATCTCTTAAGGGAGGACATAAGATTTATCAATAGAAATAAGGGATCGGGTACAAGAACCCTTATCGATATCGAACTCAAAAAATTAGCAAGGAAACTCAATTTGCCTTTTGAAGAACTTATAAGTAAAATTAAAGGCTACGATGTGGAGGCAAAAACACATAGTGCGGTAGCGTCCGCAGTTCTTCATGGAAAAGCTGACGTAGGTCTAGGAATTAGAACAGTTGCAGAAATGTTTAACCTAGAATTTATTCCAGTAGCTGAAGAAAACTATGATTTCCTAATTTCTATCGATAGCGTAAATAAACAGTCTACAAAACTTTTCTTAGAAATTTTGAAATCAGAAGAATTTAAAATGAAACTTAAAGAAGAATTCAAGGGAATAGAAACACGAGACGACACCGGGAAAATAATATACAAGCCGAAATCGCATTAAACGCCTTGATGACCTACCTTTTTAATTTGAAGAAAACAAGACATCATGCGGAAAATATACATATTTGATAAGAAATTCGGAAAATAGCAAAAACAATTAACGTAAAAGCTTATTTACAGCCATTAGATCTAAGGATATTAGATAATTTTGCAAACTCGTCAAATCATTCTGATAAATCTTAAAAGGAGATCTACTTAGTAGTTTATAAACTTTGATTGGGTGACAAAGAGTGTGGGAATTTACTCTTTACGGTTTGTTATTGTCCGTGATTGCCCTAGGACCTATTTTGGGTTTTTTCATATATAAAGCCGACTTTAAAGGCAATTTGTGGATAGTCTTTATTCTTGGCGGTGTAATATGGTTTTTAGCGTTAATTGCGAGAACACCTCTACTATTACTGCGATCCCTGTTTCCGCTGGAATTAGTTTATTACGCTTATGCGTCTATACTTGCAGGTTTATTTGAGGAACTCTTCAGATACTTTTTCATGAAAAGATGGGGGAAATTTAGAAAAAGCAAAGCCCATGTTCTATCTATGGGTTTGGGATGGGGGTTCTTCGAAGCTCTTATCATATATGTTTCCTCAATAATTTTAATAGCCATCTTCTTAGACTTAGGCGCGTCTATACCTGAACTTCCATCTTACACTTCGCCACATGAATTTTTTGTAGGTGGACTTGCAGGGGCGTTTGAAAGATGGGTTGCTGTTCTTCTACATGTTTCGCTTACTTTCCTGATTTTTCAAGCCCTTAGAAGAAAGATGTATTTGTATTTAGCTATAGCGATTCATGCAGCAGTTGATTTCGTCGCCGTGACAGTTGCTTATTTAACACAAAGCATAATTTTAACTGAACTTGTAATAACTGTTTTCGCATTAATGGTAGCGTTTTACGCACTTAAGGTACTTCAGGTATCTGAATGCGTCCCAGAAGAATCGTATCTATCCGCTTCTGAAATTTATCAAAACTAACGAGGACAATGGAAACTGCGAGCTAACATATTGTTTTTTATAAAAGTAGATAAACGAAGACTGAATTCTATGGAAAAATTAAAAAGTTTAAAGGGTCTGAAAGGTTTGAAGTGAACTGTTATGCACGAGTTTTCAATGGCTCAGCAAATCTTTAACATAGTGATGAAAGTAGCTAAAGAAAATGGCGTGGAGAAAATCTTAGAGATAAATCTTGAGGTTGGACAGTTAACGTTCCTTAACCCAGATCAACTTAAATTTGCTTTAAAAGTGCTTTCTGAGGACACAATAGCCCAAGATGCGAAAATCAAAATAGAAGTTATCCAACCCGAAATTCGATGTAATAGCTGTAAATATACTGGTAAAATAAGCTATAATGGGCCTGAATATCACGTAATTTACCCTGTTGTGTTCTTGAAATGCCCAAAATGCGGAAGTACAGATGTTGAAATTACTAGGGGTAAGGAATGCAATATTAAAAATATCAAAGCAATCAGGAAAGAGGCTACCTAGTTGGAACCAGTAACACGAAGTTGCATTTCCTTACGACGTATTCCGCTACTCTTCCCAATTTGTCAATTTCTTCTGCAGCCTTATTTATAACTATGATACCACCTATATCCTTCAGTTCCTTCAAAATTTCTTCAATCGGAGACCCTACTTTAACCCTAATCTCTACATCCTTAATCCCAATGTTTCTAATATTCTTAGCAGCCACCGCTAAAAGTTCCTCTCTACTCTTCTTTAACTCATCTGCGACATCAACCATACTCTTTCCACTTGCCTCCGCCCTTAACTGGACCTCTTCTGCATCAATTACCGATAACAGATAGATCCTTCCGCCAGGCTTAGCTAAAGCTACGCCATACCCTAAATTATCCAATTTTTTCTCAGTTCCCTTAATCAAAACTACAACGTTATTAAATACTTCCTCAGATACTTCAATCCCTTCTTCAACAATCATTACAGGCAGCTGTACTTTCCACAGAAGATGCTCGGTAACCATCCCTAACCGTATCTCCTCCTCCGTTGGTGGCAATATTTCTCCGTAATGCTTTGGTACAACCACAAGTTCGGCTTTTTCTTCATCAATGGCCTCTGTAAGTTTTTCAGATATAACTCCCTCTTTCACCGCTTCTCCTGAAAGCGATATCCCCTCAACCACTATGTGCTTTGCAGCTCTATGAATCTCGTTCTTAGTCCTCTCAACTAGCTCCGGCAAGTCCTCTGGCTTTTCTCTAACAGCGTCTATCAAAGATATTACAGAGACTTCTGCATTGAATTTTTTTGCTAAAAATTCCCCCGCAAGAATAGCGTTATTATGTTTCTCGAAATCGCTGATGATAATCATAATTCTATGTATTTCCGGTATGGTTGGAACCACTTTAAGTACTTCGAAAGCTGGTTTAACTCTTGAAACTTCCTCCATGAATTTCTCGATTAATTCCTCTCTAGTTTTCGATTTTAGCTTTGGTGGCTTCTCTTCCTCAGACATTTCTTAACCTCCGAATACAAGTATAACATATATAAAGCTAATAAAAATCTGTAGTATTGCAAGCGGTGCACCTACTTTTACAAACTCCTTAAAAGATATTCCGTAACCCTCCTTCTTCGCAATACCAAGCATGATAATACCAGTAGGGCTTGCTATGGGGGTAAAATTCCCGCCAAAAACAGCGCCATATAGGAGTGCCCACCAAAGAGGCGTAATATTCAGTCCAGTTAAAGCAGACAAATCCTTCACAACCGGAATCAAGGTAAGAGTCATGGCGATGTTGTCAATAACAGCAGAAAGTAATCCCCCAATTAAAATCAATAGTAATGTTGCGATTAAGAGGTTTGAACCAACCACATGTGAAAGGCCTTTTGCAACCTCTTCCAAAAGTCCACTTTTTTCAACAGACCCTATTAAAACAAAGAATCCTACAAAAAAGAATATAGTACCCCAGTCTAGGCCTCTAAGAACTTCCTCTGGATCCATTCCACTTAAAAACAGAAGTAATACCCCACACAGCATGGCAACAACTTCAAGCGTAAGATGAAGTTTATCATAAATTGCAAAAAGAATTATGGTAAGAGTTAACACAGCTAAACTTTTCCAGAATAGTTTTTTATCGGTGACAACGACCCATGGATCTATTTCCTCCAAAACGGACATCTCAGCTCTAAATTCTTTTGGAATATCGTCCTTAAATCTAAACAAAAGGATATTTATTACAACGAGAACAAGAGTTAAAGAGAAAGGCATGGAAAATGTAGTAAATTGAAGAAATGTCCATCCAGCTGGTCTACTGATTAAAATTGCCGGTATATTTCCAATTAAGGTCATTAAACTCCCAATATCTGTTATGATTGCTTCTGCTATAAGGAAGGGTATTGGATTTATTCTCAGTGGTGTAAGTGTAAGTACGGTAAGAGTTCCAATAATCAGCATGGTAGTTATATTACCGATGATGCCTCCAAGAGAAGCAGTAAGGAGACAAAAAATCACAAATAATCGTTTAGGTTTATACCCGCTTGCTTTTATAGCTTTTAAAGCTATAAACTGAAAAATCCCACTCCCCCTTGAGACTTCCACCAAAATCATAATTCCAACAATAATTCCAAGTGTCCTGAAATCAATAAAGCTGACAATATCTTTTGCGTCAAATAAACCGAATAAAAAACCAACCATTCCACCTATTGCAGCTCCAATTAAGGCTGCTATACTTTTATGAACCACTTCCGTTATAATAAGTGTATATATTACCACCAAAATTAACACATAAATGATTATTACAAGTGTAGATACAACCATCGAAAAGCACCTTATTCAATATCCTAGTAGGAATAGAAATGGAACCAATCATTACCTATTTCTTCGAATTCACAAATTCTGGGAAACTGTTTGCAAGAAAATATACTCGTTCTTTTTGATCGTTAACATAAGTCTTTGCAAAAATTAGCTTAGGAATTTTGTGGTGGCAACCCGTATATCCTTTTTAGACGTTAAAGGCAGTAGATTCTAATATTTCCATACTATTAGGAATTTTTGCTTATCTCGGCATCGAGATAAGCAAAAACTAGGCTCCGAATACAAGTATAACATATATAAAGCTAATAAAAATCTGTAGTATTGCAAGCGGTGCACCTACTTTTACAAACTCCTTAAAAGATATTCCGTAACCCTCCTTCTTCGCAATACCAAGCATTGTGATTCCGCAAGGACTCGCCAAGGGAGTAAAGTTCCCACCCAATACCACACCATATAGGAGTGCCCACCAAAGAGGCGTAATATTCAGTCCAGTTAAAGCAGACAAATCCTTCACAACCGGAATCAAGGTAAGAGTGATAGGAATGTTGTCGATAACAGCAGAAAGTAGTCCCCCAATCCACATTAACATTAGCATCGCGATCAGGATATTCGAGCCAGCTATGTGCGAAAGGCCTTTTGCAACCTCTTCTAAGAGCCCACTTCTCTCAATAGACCCTATTAGAACAAAGAATCCTACAAAAAAGAATATAGTACCCCAGTCTAGGCTTCTAAACACCTCCTCTGGGTCGACTCCACTTAGAAACAGTAGTAGCACTCCTCCAAGCATGGCAACAAATTCAAGTGTGAGACGAAGCCTATCATAAATTATAAAAAGAATTATGGTTAAGGAAAGTATTATTAAACTTTTCCAGAATAGTTTTTTATCGGTGACAACGACCCATGGATCTATTTCTTCAAAAATTGCTATGTCAAATTCGAATTTCGCGGGGATTCTCTTTTTAAATATAAGTAAAAGAATGTTTATTGTAATAAGTACTAAGGCTATGCAGAAAGGCATGGAAAAAACCGTGAACTCAAAGAAGGACAGACCTGCTGCACTGCTAACTAAAATCGGTGGAATTCCACCAATTAGGGTCATTAGACTTCCAACATTTGATATAATTACTTCGGCGATAAGAAAGGGTACTGGATTTACTCCGAGTGGTATCAAGGTTAATACTGTCAGTGTTCCTATGATTAGCATAGCTGTTATGTTTCCTATTATCCCTGAGAGGAAAGCTGTAAGAAGGCAAAAGATAACGAAAAGTCTTCTAGGTTTATAACCGCTCATCCTAATAGCTTTTAAAGCTATAAACTGAAAAAGACCGCTCCTTCTTGAAACATCCACCAAAATCATAACTCCGATAATGATTCCAAGTGTTCTGAGGTCAATAAACCCACCCACCTCTGTTACGTCAAAAAGCCCCAGGAAACTGCCAACAATTACACTTATTGCAGCTCCAATTAAGGCTGCTATGCTTTTATGAACCACTTCCGTTATAATAAGTACGTATACCAGTATTAGAAGTAATACGTAGATAACCATTCCAATAAGCGAGGAACTGATCATTTATAAAATCACCTTCCCGGTTTTGGCGAAGTAGCTTACGTCTCAATGATGTTCAATCAATTCGTCCTATAGCATCCAAAATGATGTTATAAGAACAGTTTATATATTAACTTAATTCTAACAATTTAATACTGGGTTGTTTTGCCTAAATCTAACTTAGTAACATTACGATATATAAAATTAAACACTAAAATATAGCTATCCTATTTAATAAAACGATATTTTAGACTCCAATAATTTTAACGAGTTCTGCCGACAGTTGAAGACAAATAAAATAAATATTATTTACGTTTTTTCGTGGATTTCTGGAGGTCTCTTAATCTTATACTTTTACTTTGCCTTATCCATATCTCACCGATAACATTTTGAAGCATTTTTACGTATTCAGGCATATCCGTAACTAAAGCTATCACTTCTCCTTCTTCTGGTAATGGAGCAATAAGTAATTCTTTTCCATCCCTTATAATTCCATAGCAATCTCTTTGAGACCTTAGTCTAAATCTGATGGTCTTTAATTTCAATATCTCTCTAATCTTCTCGTTATCTTCAGGTATTTTCGCATCTGTAATTATGTAAATCCTTTTCGGAGATCCTAATTTTTTAATATCATCCTTGAACATTAAGGCATCGTCTAGGCTCGGAAACACAAGTGTTAAACTCTTCTCGGTGCGGTTTATTGCGTTCCTAATATATGTGAAGACTGCGTCCCTGCCCATTATATACCAAATTCTTTCGACTTCCAGCGGTTTAATCTTCTTTATTTCTTCCCAAATGTAAGTTAGGGCATCCCTAGTTTCTGTTGTTTTTTTAACTAATCCTTTGAGAAGTTCCTCAAGTTTCAATTTGATAAGGAGAGTCTTAAGTTCACCGGGTATTTCTGCTAAGTTCCTTTCTATTTTTTTATGCAAATCGGCGGTTTTTGAAACATATTCATTGATATGTGACGATAGTGATTTCACTACGCTGTCCGAAACATTATTGACAAAGTTATTTACCAACGCTGAAACACTTGAAGTCAATGTTGACCTACTCTTTTCCAGTTTTTCGAACAAACTATATCTATCTTGCTCTATTTCAACTAAAGTTTTCTCCATCTCGTTTTTGATGTTTGTGCACATTTCAGCTTGCTTATTTTTCTCTTTCTCTATAATTTTCTCCAGTGACGTCCTGAAGTCGCTAATATAGGTTCTAAATTTTTGTAACTGACTGTCAGAAATATTGGATATAGATGTTTTCAACGTGTTAATCGAATTGCTAATTGTTTTAGAGGACATATTTAATATTTCTGTAATCTTTTTCTTAGTTTCCATGAGTTTGCCATTTAATTTTTCATTACTGCTTTGTATCTGAGATAAAACATTTTTCTGGCCTGTTATCCAAGTTTCCTTGAATTCCGTAAGATGTTCTAACATTACACTTGAAATTTTCTCCTCAGCACCATCCACAGCTTTTGTTAACGTGTCCATAAGATTACTAACGGTTTCCTGCGTTTCTCTAACAAGATTTATAGTGTGATTTTCAGTTTTCTGTAAAGTGACTTCTAACGTTCTTTTGGTGTTTTCAATTATTTCATTCGTAGTGTTTCTGATTTTCTCGATTTGGTTAGAAATCTCTTCTACTTTTTGCATATGAGAAGAAACAGTTTCCTCAACCGTTTGTTTGCCTTCTTCGACAAAACTTCGTATGGTTTCTGCCGATAACGTTTTTGCTACTTTTGATTCTGTTTCTAAAATGTAAGAATTAAGTTTTCCAGTAAGATCTTTTACCTCGTTTTCTCTGTTTTCTAATAGTTGTTGCAGTTTTTTCTGAAGACTAGATCTTACTCTTTCATTTTTAATTTTGTATTCCTCTACAATCTGTGAAATAGTCCTTTTAACGGTTTCTTCTAGTTTTTTTGCTTCCTGCGTGGCAGAGTTCTGCCAACTGGTCAAAGCACCACTAACATCTTCTTTCACCACGCTAAAAATTTGATTTAAATTACTTAAATTAGCTTCAAGATTTGCTGCTACGTTATTTCCTGCAGTTTCTAGACCCTTTGAAAACTCTTGGAAGCAGTTATATATAGCAGCTAAAGTTGACTGTTCAACTTGAGAAGAAATGGTTCTAAGCAATTGTTCATATCCAGCTATTTTTTCTTCAGATGCAGTTTTTATGTTATTAATCGATTCAATGACTCTACTGGCTTCTGCGTCAATCGTCTCACTGAAATGTTTTTCTGTTGAGGTAAGCTTCTTCTCCAATGTTTCAATAATCATCCTTATATCATTAAGAGCTGTCGAAACGGTTTCTTTCACAGTTTTCTTAGCAATATCTGTGTGTTCCTTAAGTTTTAGGAGGCTTGATGAAACCATGCTTTCTATTTCTTGTTTTAACACGTTTATTTCTTCTATAAATTTCTCCACACGAGTCTCTATTTCCTTTTGATATTCTTCTTTCAATTTCGATATTTCGCCCTCAATAGTTTCCTTAATAGTTTTAATAGACTCTGCAGTATTGTTAAGTAAATCTTGCATAGTTGACTGATAATTTTCTAATGTTGAAGTAAGTTTAGACCAAATTTTTTCCTCTACAGTACTTTGCGCTTCTTTAAGGGCTGCTATACCAGTATTAATGACATCAGCTGCGCTTTTCTCTAAGACTTTCAAGACTTCTTCATAATCGGCAAGATTTTCCAATAATAACTGATTAGTTTCATCTCGAACAGTAGAAAACTCTTCTTTAACCCTCTCTAAATCTCTTTGCAAATAATTGCCAACGTTTACACCTGCATCTTTTAGCAATTCTGATATAGTGCTTCCTAGAGAAGACATTTTGCTAATAATTTCATTGCTAGCTTTATCCAGATACTCTATAACAATATTTTTTGAAGAAGATATCAGATCCTTATTCTTTTCTAAGAGATCATTTAAATAGCTTTCTTCTTCTTTCAGCCATGTATTCAAGTTGTTTTCGATATTATTCCTTATCTCAGAAACTGAATTGTTGAAAAACAGAGATATATCGGAGAGTGATTTACTAAGCAAATCACTTAAATCTGACATCTTTTCTTTCTGAAGATTAATGCTTTCACCTAAAATTTCCATAGCTTTGCTTTGAATATTTGAGGTAGAAGTTTCAATTAACGTTAAACCGTTTTTATAAGATACAGCAATGTTCTCAGAGATTTCTCCACTAGTTTTTTCCAACTCGCTGGTTATCTCTCTAATTGTATTTAAAAATTCGCTTGAAATATTGTCAATGTTTGATCCAATGCCGCCCATTATGTTGTCTAAGGTGTCTAACGACTCAGTTTTCCAATTAGCAAAGCTTTTTTCAAAAAGTTTTTCCTCTTGTGAAAGCAACGTAGATGCTTGATCCTTCCATTCATAAAAAGTTGAGATCAAAGCCTTGGATCCTTCATTAATTAAGGTTCCAATTTTCTCTCTAATTGCGTTAAGTAGTTCTTCTTCCTCACTGCGAAGATTTTCAAAAAACTTAGAACTACCAGTATTGAGTTCTCTAAGGTTTTTCTCTAACTCTCCTAGACTTTTATTGCTTAGGCTTTCAATGTCGCTCCTGATAACTGATACTCTGCTTTTTAATGTCTCAATATTTTCCTCTAAAGATTTAAATATTTCATCGCCTATTTTTCCAACTGTTTTGTCAGTTTTTGCGAGGTATCTTCTGAATTCTCCTTTACTCACAGCAATTTTTTTCTCAATTGCAGTTTCGAGTTCACTTAAATACTCGGTAAAGGCTTTATAAGGCGGCGTGGTAATGTATCTCTCTACAATTCCAGGTAACTGTACAATAAGTCCTTTTTCCCTTAAATTTCCTAAGATGGCACAAACTTCTTCGTAAGGCATCTCTACATGTAATGCTATTTCCCCTGCGGTTATAGGGCCGTTCTTCAGAATTATCCTGTATACTTCCACTTCCTTTTCATTTAAAGATAAATATCGAGCAATAAAGGTCTTAAACTCCACCTTTTTCACTACCTACCCCCACCTATTTTTATTTGCTAAGTTTTAGTTAAATGTTTGGATATGTCGTTTCTAAACTCCTTTAGAACTTTAAAAAAATCTGCAATGTCTTTTGGCGTTAACGGTCTTAGTTTTTCGAAATCGTACATTTCTAGGTCAAGAATTATGTGTACTCTATTTGGAGAAACATGCAAATGTATATGGTTAAAGAATGGCTCTATTTTATCTCTATACTTTTCAAAGACATTGTTTATTAAGTTACTTGACGATTCAAAATCTCCCTCAATTTTCACTGGAAAGTGAACATCAAGATTTAAGATTCCACCGATCTCTCTTTCTAATTCTACATCCATATCTGCTTCTGAACCGAAAAGTTCTATAAATGCTTCAAGTTCATTTATCGAAGTTATTGGAGTATTATATGGATTAAAACGAACAAGTTTTCTACTTATATCAACGTAAAAATTTAAACCATCAATAACGAAATAAATCCTATTATTTTTGTTTAAAGCTGAAATCTTTCTATTTTTTACTATAGTTTCCTTACCTAGTATTTTAATAAGGTCTTTAATGTTGCGTGACATGATAAGATCGAATATCTTCTTGTGACTTTTAAAAACAGTTTTTAAAAAATCTTTTAAAGGAACACTAGCATCTCTTAATGTTTTAGTTCCTTTAAAGGCCATTTGAATTTCTTTTAAAAATTGAAAGTAGCAAAACTCAGGTAAATCTCCCTTTTTCACACCCATTTCGATCAACATAGACAGAAAAGATCTATTACGGCCACATTTCGGCATCAAAATACAGTGCATCCTATTTGCTTGGCACTCTCTGCATACTTTCTCCATAATCTCTAAAAATTCTCTAGAAATAAGATCTAGATCTTCACGGCTTAACCCTTTTTCTAAAAGCTTCACAAGTTTGTCCTTATATCTCTGGTACACGTTGATCCACTCGCATTGCCTTGTTGGCATTAATTGCAACTGGCAAATTTATTAAATTTTAACATCGAAATATTCAAACTTACGATAAATATAAAAGCTTTCTTTGATAGAGGCAAGATGTGTAAGGGCATACGTGTATTCTCGTTATTTGAAATTTGACAAGGTGTATAAGCCTTGATAACAGATCCATTAGAAATTGAACGTATAGCAAAAGGTATCGACATTTCCCTTGAACAGCTGGCTGCTATGATAGATCACACAAAACTAAAACCATACGAGGTACGAGACTCAATAAGAAAGCTTTGTGAAGAAGCAAGGAAGTATAGTTTTGCCGCAGTATATGTACATCCAATATGGGTCCCATTTGCAAAACAACAGCTAAAAGGTACTAATGTGAAAGTAGGCACAGTTATTGGTTTTCCATTAGGATCAACATTGCCAAAAATAAAAGAATTTGAAGCAAGAACAGTATTGAAAGAGGGGGCAGATGAACTGGACATGGTTATAAACATTGGGGCTCTTAGAGAGGGGAACTATCAATTGGTGGAAGAAGATATCAGGGGAGTCGTAGAAGCTGCAAAGGAACATGGTGCAATGGTTAAAGTGATCTTAGAAGCGGGCTATTTAACGGATGAACAGGTGATTAAAGCATGTAAGATAGCTAAGAAAGCTGGCGCCGACTTTGTTAAAACTGCCACTGGCTTCGGCCCCATGGGAGCAACAATTCATCACGTAAAAATTATGAGAGAAACTGTAGGCGACGAAATGGGTGTAAAAGCATCGGGAGGAATAAGAAACTTTAAAGATGCTTTAAGAATGATTGCTGCGGGAGCAAACCGCATAGGAACTAGTACAGGAGTAGATATCATTGAAAGCTATAGAGAAGCTAAGCAACACGGCATAAATTTTGAAATTGAAAAAATACCTTGTAAACTATGCCCAGTAACAAAAATATCATCAAAAGCTGTGCCAAAAGAGGTCTACACTTATTATAAGAGTAAATGCTTGGGGTGCAAATATCAAGATATTTACAACAAATTCTATCACGGTAAATAGAAATTAAATAACCAGAACTGAACAATGTAAGGCTTTCATATCTCTGTTCTCGATATTTGATAGATTTTTATATTAAGCCTAGGAACTAGAGCCAATATTACAGCATGTTCGGTTAATTTAGTTCTATCCATAACGTTTTTAGTTAAAAATCCTATTAATCCTTCCTTTCTTTTGCTTTCCTCTACGCCAAATATTTTGTCAGTAGCTTCCCCGACTTCCTCACCAAAGTTGAAAACTCTCTCAATTACACTACTTGGAGCTTCAAATATTCCTCCCGCGCCCAGCGTAATTCCTCCATCTCTATCAACTATTGCACACCATTGACGAAGACCATACTTTCCATTAAGCATAGGAATTTTTACTAGCCCTGACTCTATGCCAACGCCAAAATTGCAGTCAGAATTTTTTAGAACCAACTTAGCGCGGTTAATTGCACCCCTTACAATTTCGTGGTCCCCAAAAGGCTGTCTAGAAACTCCGCTTTCCACAGGTATCATTAAGACTTGGACATCTGGATAAAAAATAGAAAATACATTTTTAACAGCCCTGAGTTTCACCGGATTACTCGTACCGACCCCTACCTTCATAAAATCACCTACGGCAACCTATAAATGAAGCATCATGAGCAAATTAATGTTGTAATCCGTTAAATTAATTCATTATTGACTAGTTTTTCTTTTGATTTCATGAAGTTTCCACACGGATAGTGTTTGAATTTTTTGTTCGTTTTCTCTCTGCATTAATTTTGGCATAGCAGCATTTTTCATTTCTAAACACAGGTTTTCCGTGAGGACATACTTCTGGATGATTTAAAAAGCTGCAAATTTTATCTGCAAGCTTTTCTGATAAAAGGAAGTCAAATGAAGATGCCTCATTACATGCTTCGTCCATATCGTAACCAAACATTTTAATTAAAAAAATTTCCAGCAGACGATGTTTCCTTAAAACCGTTTTTGCTATACTTCTACCTTTTTCGGTGAGTTTTACACCTCTGTAAGGAACATATTCAACGTACTCCTTTTCAGATAGTTTTCTTAACATCTCCGTGACCGTTGAAGGATGAAGAGAAAATTTTCTAGCAATCTCCAACGTTTTAACTACCCTTTTCCCCTCTGTTTCAAAATCCAATAAAACTTTAAGATAATCGTAGACTCTTTTCCCCTTCACCCTATCCATTACGTTCACCTTCAGTGAAATGTTGACAGTTTTATTTACGAGAGACTATTAAAGCAATGAAATATGAAGCTGTAACGATTAAACCAGCAATAGCGCTTGGCGCAACATTAACACATAGCGCAGCGATAATTAAACCGATAATACCGCCGAAAAGAGCTATAATAAACGACCATATCATAACTGAGGTTGTACTCTTGGAAAACTGGTTTGCAGCAGCTGCAGGAGCAACAATCATAGCGTAAACCAGTATGGCACCTACACCCTTTAAAACAACAACTACAGATAGTGCAATCAATAAAAGCATGACATAGTGATAGAGTTCTGCATGAACACCATATGCAGTTGCTCCTTCCATGTCAAATGAAACGAAGACAAATTCCTTATAGAATAGTAAGGTCGTAAAAATGACAATCAACGTTGCAACTGCGAGAAGAAGTAAATCTTTTTCAGTTAACAATAAGATGTCTCCTATAATAAGTCCCCAAGCTCTTACAGCGTACTCCTTGATCATTGAAATAAGTAATATTGCAATGCTCATTGTTAATGCGAAGGAAACACCAATTGCGACTTCCATTTTTTCACTTTCACCTTTACGGCCCACATAACCAGCTATTAAAGCTGTGATTATCGCGAAAATAGCTGCGCCAAGTACTTCGGGGAAACCTGGAATAATACCATACATGTCTAAAAGGATAGCTAATGCTGCTCCAGCTAAAGCTGCGTGAGCAACACCAGCTACTAAAAAGGTTAACCCTCTATAGACGGTGAAGCTTCCAGCGGTTGAAGCTACAAAAGCAATTAACACTACAGCTATGATCGCTCTTATCATGAAAGGCGATAATAAAACATCTAATATGTTAGGCATGAGTATCACCTGAAAGAACGTAACATACTCCTTCGTGAGCTATAATCTTAACGGCAGCCCCGTAAGCTTTCAATAGAACTTCATCTTTTATTACATCGTCCGGCTTACCGTAAGCTATAAGCTTTTTGTTAAGAATCATTATTTTATCTAAACATTCAATAACCGGATTAACATCGTGAGTCACTAAAACGACCGTTATGTTTTCCCGCATGCGAAGGTTAAAAAGTATGTTCAAAATCTCTCTTTGCGTAGGTATATCTACCGCTGAGAAGGGTTCATCGAGTAGTAGCATTTTAGGTTCGACGGCTAAAGCTCTGGCAATTAAAACTCTTTGCTGCTGACCACCGGAAAGGTTAGAAAATTTTTTATCCCAAAAACCCATCATGTCCACTAATTCTAAAGCTTCTTTAACCTTTTTCATGTCATGTTTAGATGGGACAGTAAGTGGGCCGTAACGTGCAAGTCTTCCCATAAGAACAATATCTGAAACCCTAATCGGAACGTTTGTTGAAATTCTTTCCCTCTGTGGTACATAACCTATCATATGTCTAACTTTAGTAGCATTCTCCAATACATTTATTCCAAAAACTTTTATACTGCCCTTTTCGGGTTTAATAAGTCCAAGAATGCTTTTCAGTAAAGTTGTTTTCCCCGAACCATTTGGACCTATAATTGTAAGAAAAGATGGGTGTTCAAGCTTAAAACTAATGTCCTCTAGTGCTATTTCCTCGCCGTATTTTACCGTTAAGTTTTCAACTTCTATAGCGTAACTATTTTCCACATAGATCACCTCGCAAAACACAAGTAAAACTAAAACCCTTTACCTCCATTTCCACCTTTCTTCTAGCTTTATAAATCACAAAAGCTTCAATAATCGCAATAACAACTGAAACTATTACAACAAAATATAACCAAGGCAAGATACTACTAGTAAGACTACTTCTATACTCATCCATAGAATCTATTGTACCTTTCATCACTCCAGCATTATACATCATTAATTCAAAATAATTCATATCTTTAACACCAAAAACTCTAACATAAACGACAGGTATGCCAGTGTCCCTTGAAACTTGTTCTGAAATTTCACCGGCTTTAGCGCCTCTCAAAATTTCTGGGCAAATAAGCATAGAAATTTCGCCAGCCTTAATCGCAGCCTCTAACTCGGCGAGCTCAGTGGCATTCATAAACCTACCAGGACCCTTTAAAAGAACTGAAGCAATTTTCATTTTAAAAGCGTCAACCACATAAGCAGCACCGGGAACAGCGATAGCAACGCTCAAACCTTTCAAATTGTATTGCTCTGAAATGTCCTCTAGAAAATCGATTAAATTGGCAATTTTTTCTTCAAAACGTTGAAGATTGTAATCATAAACATCCTTACCGTCGGGATCTAATTCTACAAGTTTATCATGCACAGCTTTTGCAATAGCCAAAGCGTTTTCAGGTTTCATCCAGTAGCCATGGAAATTTCTTCTAAACCCTGGAATATCAAGCAAAGTTACATTATAACGTGCGTAGTCAACTAAATCGAGATAAGGCTTGCCGGGAGCATTTTCTAAAATGTTTTCTTCTAATGAAAAATTTTTAACACTAGCAAAGACAAGCAAGTCAGCTTCCAAAGCCTTTTGAATATCCTCAACAGTTAAAGCATAATTATGAGGATCAACACCCTCAGGCAAAATGGAATAAACATTAACCCTACTACCTCCGATACCCTTTACTATTCCACCTATAATACTCATTGACGTTACTACGTTTAGATCACTATCATATGCTTGAACAAAGTTAAATGGATAAATTAATTGAGGAGTAACGATTAACATCGCTGTTAAAATGACGCTTAGCTTCAAAGAGTTTTCCCACCAAAATTTTGGTACTACCAAAATTTTAAGAAAATTATCCTTTTATAAATATAACTACCTAAAACGGTTGCAGAAACTCATATTTTTAGAAATTTCAGTAAATGTTTCAATGATGTTTTGGATTCTTATCTTAAGTGTGGGTTCTATTTTATCGCTCATGATACATTTAAAGGGAATTAGGTTGGCTTCATCTTCACAAACTTTATTTACTCCATTTAAGTATAGGTTTTAAATGTGAGGGTGAGGAGCATTATGTCGCTTAAAAAAGTTGAGAAACATGAAATGCAAGGAAGAAAACTTGAGGAAGAAGGCAAGTTTAAGAAAGCAATAGAGAAATATCAAAAAGCCATAGAAATTATTGATAAAAACGTAGCTCTTTACCCTGAGGAAAGAATAAGAAAAGCAATACTATACGCTAGAATGGGTTACTGCTACAAAAACTTAAATCTCATATCAAATATGATTTCAGCTTTTCAGATAGCTGCAAAAGAAGCTGAAAAATGCGCAACAGATAACCCAACCCTACTTGAAAGAGCAATAACTTATCACATCCTCGCTAATTCGCCAAAGGACACTATAAACCAGTTACTGGAAAGAGTTCTTGAAATGTATAGAAACGAGGGCAACATCGAAAAGACGGTCGACATCTTGCTGAGACTTGAAAGAATTCCAGATGCTGTTTCATTACTAATAGATGCAGAAAAATTGTGTGAAGAGTCTGGAGATTATAAAGGGGCAGCTAAATATCTAGATATGATTGCCAGATGCTACATTTTCATGGAAGATTATATTAGTGCAGCGGAAGCATATGAAAAGACATACGAACTTATTAAAAGAGCGGGCGAAAAGAACTATGAAACGTTGGAACGAATATGCAAAACTGCCAGCAAATGTTATCTCTACGCTGGCATGGAAGAAAAAGCTAAATTCATTCTTCTTAACTCTGTGATGCTTTACAAAGAAGAGATGGAAGATCGGTTAGCGAAAAACAGAATAGTTTCTGCTGCAAAGGCCCTCATGAATGTAGCCAAAACCTACATGAAATTAAATGAAGAAGAAAAATTTGACGAGACCTGGCAAAAGGCTATAAATCTTCATATTCAAGCATTAAATGAAGAGAATGATCTATACAAAAAGGCTTTTCTATCATTCACAATAGCAAAGCATTACGAAAACAGGGGAAAGACAGATGAATCGCTTAACTACTATGGAATGGGATTCGAATACTATTTTAAAGCAATTAAAAAAGTAAAAATCGAAGAAATAGAGATGAAAGAGTTAAAGGCGATTACTGAACATTTAAGTAAATTAGAAGAGAAGAAAAAGAAAAAATATCAAAAGAAAATCGAATCTCTTCTTTCTCAAAAATGGAAAAAAATGCAAAAAACTAAAATTATCGACAGCAAACTCGCTTCCGACATTTGTATATTAGCAGACTGCTTAGAGCTACTAGGAAAACAAAAAGATGCAAGGAACCTTTACATTTTTGGAGCTAGAATCTACGAAAGACTAATATTCGACTACGATGTAAGCCACCTCTGTGATGATGCAAATTTAATGGCAATCGATGCTTTATTAGCTCAACATATAATACGAGCTACCATAAGCTATCTCTCAAGCAAATATTACACTGGAGAGCTACTCGGCAAATTAGGAAAACTCTTATCTCTTTCAGAAAACCTCCCTCTTCACGTGAGAGACATAAAATTCTTAGATCTATTAAGACGCATAATTGTAGCCATTAGACTAGGAGACAAAGAGCAGATCAAAAACGTAAAGGCGTTCTTGGATGGCCCTCTCGAAACCCTGCTGGAAACGTCAAAAACAGAAATGAGCAGGCTAAACGTATTACTTGATTTTTTAACTACAACCATCCGTTGATATGCCCGTTAAGTTGAATTAGTATAAACATTTCTTTTATTTGGATGGCTCAGAAAGTTAAATTACAAAATTAAGACGGTGCTGCCTAAAACTATCGTAAACATCAATAATGAATAGTAATTTGCATTTTATGAATCAGATTTTTTCTGTAGTATTGTTCTCAGTCTTTTCAATGCTTTAATACGTTCTTTCTCCCCTATTTTGGCCATTTTCAAAGCTTCCTCTAGAATTTGTGCGCTTTTCTCCATTCTCTTTAAATTTACTGGATATGGAACTCCATCTTTCCCGCCATGGGCAAAAGAAAACTTAACAGGATCTCTCCAACTTGGAGGAGCGCCCCAAATAATTTCAGAAATCAAAGCTAAAGCTCTAATCGCGCCTGGGCCCAAACCCTTAATCAAAAGCAGCTCCTCGTAATTGCGAGGTTGTAATTCGTAAGCTCTTTTAACAGCTTTCCAATCTATTCTTCTAGGCATAACAAGAACAGGAACATCCAGCGATCTACGTGTTCTTCCTATGTCAAAAAGCGTTTTTTGCTTAGGGTCTCTAACAACACTGAGAAACAGCTTTTGAAGCTTTTTAGGACTATCTTTGACCAGATCTAAAGAAATTTTCCTACATTCCTCACTTTTCTTAGCAGTCATATCTAAAACTTTACTTCGCATAACATCACTAACTATAGCGGTATGAGGCTCATTAACAAAACTGTTAAGACCTAGTGAAAGCCAATGATACCTCCTAGCTTCCTTACTTAAGGGACACATACCTTGCTGAATAACCGCCCATTTCCCATCCTCACTAATAACCATAGTATGATGATACAGTTGAAAACCATCTTGTAAAGCCGCATTATCAACCTTAGCAACCAACCTACTAACCCTTTGCAACTCTCTAACCTTATCTTCACCAAAACCGAAAACCTCACCAATAATCGCAATTTCTTCAGGAGCCTTCCTACTAGTGATGCCTTTACCACCAACAACAGCAATGCCGTCTTTCTCCGGATCAAAAACGGTTTTTAAAACCCCCATAGTAACAGTAGTGGTCCCACTACTATGCCAGTCGTAACCTAAAACACATGCGAGACTCTGAAACCAAAAAGTGTCAGAAAGACGTTTAAGAACCTCTAAAGGACCATATTCATCAATGATTATATCAAAAATGGCACGAGCTAACTTAGTCATCCTAGTGATCAACCAATGAGGTGCACGACCTGGATGAAGAGGCAAAATGGAAATCCCAGTTCTTTTCACAACAGTCCACCAGAGCCAGAGAATATACTTTAAACGTTCAATAAATAATACAGTACTTCAACTTCTCTATTACTACCACTCCATATAGTCTTGTTAATTTTTCGATTTAAAACTAGAAGGATAGATGTAAGGAAAGAAATATATTTGTTAGTCTTCTTCGCCAAGTAGATTGTAAAGAGCTACAGCAATTGATCCCAAAATACTAGCTATAACTGAGTATATTTTTCCAATCTTTAGGACGACCATAGTGAGATATATTATTACAGCGGCTGCAAGAGCAACGATGCCCACCAAAAAGTAAAATTCCATGTTCTTTTCCATTTGTAACCCTCCGAGAAGAAATTACCCACTTCTTCATCATAGGTTGTTAATAATTTAACAGTTTTGTGCAAATTATCAACTAATATAACTTGGGAACTTAGGTGTTTTAATATTTTACACTTGCATCGGTTAGCTTTCGGCGGTCTTTTTTGGTTCTTCAACGAATAAAATGAACATTGCAAGAGTCACAAACCCGATAAATGCGCTTATCCAAAAAGATATGGAAACTCCAGGCAACACTAGTCCGAAGAGATGAATATTCCATCTAAAAGATATTTCATAGATTTTTGATCCAAGTAACGGACCTATGACTGCACCAAAATTGAAAAATGACTGCACAACACCGAAAACTTTTCCTCTAATCTGCTTCGGTGCTAAATCTGCTTGTAAAGCCCTCATAGCAGGAGAAGAAGCATTAAACGCAGCACTTCTAACGGAACTAATAATGATAAGGTCGCTAACTTTCTTAGAGAAGGGCAGTAGCAAAGTGTATGTCCAAAAAATTAGTTGACCAGTAATGACAACAGGTTTTCTACCCGTTAAATATGAAAAAAAGCAGGAGCGATAATTAACAAAAAAACCGACAAAACCTGAAATTGTACTAATAATTCCTTGAGCAGCAGGATCAGTAGTAACATATTGCATAATGAAAAGAGTCATTATTGGAAAAACAAGCCCCAT
>JAUQZC010000088.1 GCA_030587435.1 Candidatus Baldrarchaeota archaeon
CTCTTAAAAATGTTAACTTGAAAGTTTACCGTGGGGAAATGGTTGCAGTTGTAGGTCCTTCAGGCAGTGGAAAAACCACGTTACTTAATCTCATCGGGACTTTAGATAAACCTACTAGTGGTAAAATTTACATAGAGGGTGAAGATATTACAACTAAGTCTGAAAAAGAGTTAACTCTTTTAAGAAGAAGGAAAATAGGGTTTGTTTTTCAATTTTATAATTTAATACCTGTTTTAACAGCTTATGAAAATGTTGAACTACCCTTATTGATTTCTGGGGTTCCAAAAAAGGAGAGAGAGAAAAGAGTAAGAAGGTTATTGGAAATGGTTGGATTAGAAGATAGGATGAATCATAGGCCTGACGAGTTAAGTGGCGGTGAACAGCAACGTGTAGCCATTGCTAGAGCCCTTGTAAATAACCCCTCGATAATTCTTGCCGATGAACCTACAGGAGATCTTGATACCGAGACAGGATTAATGGTTGTACAATTAATGAGAAAACTTGCAAAAGAGGAAGATTCAACTGTAATTATGGTAACACATGATCCACAAATATCGGAGATAGCGGATAGAATAATATATTTAAGGGATGGAAAAATTATAGGAGAACATAGGCCAAGATGATTGACACCTGCACTTAAACAGTTTAAAACGTTCGGTGGAGGTGGTACCTTGCCCGAATATATTACTATTAGCGATTTTAAAAAGTTAGATATGAGAGTCGGACGTATAATTGAAGTTACTAGAGTTCCTAGGACTGAAAGACTCTATAAAATTAAAGTTGATTTAGGAACTGAAGTGCGTCAAACAATTTCAAGCTTAGTTGGCTACTATACCCCTGAAGAACTTCTAGGAAAAAAAGTCATTTTCCTAGCTAATTTAAAACCCGCGAAGTTCTCCGGTGAAATATCTGAGGGCATGCTCCTAGCTGCAGAAATAGATGACAAACTAGCACTACTTACGGTGGATAGAGACATACCTGAAGGGGCAAAAGTGACCTAAACTAGCAACATTTCTTTTTACTTGAGTAAGCAAAACCGCTTTTAAATATTTTAGTAGCTGGTTTTTAAACAACTACAAACCTACATCTCCTAGAAAATAATCGTTATAATTTCAGAAACCGTTTTTAATTGAGGTAGTTTATAGTAAAGTTACCATTCATAAAATTTTATTTGTGATATTTTGAAATTTAATTTAGAGAAAATGTAAAAGTAGGGAATGGTCTTGAACAAATTTATACCTATAGTATTGATATTTGTTGTGACAGTGGCTAGTCTTGGACTTTACTTTGTTTTCATGCCCAAAAAATATGTTGTCAGCATTACAGAGCCACTAGACGATGGTGTTGTCTATATCCTTCGTGACTACGGCCCAGAGGCAGGATACACATGGGGCGGTGGTGAGGGAGCACTCGTGGGGGTAGCTGCAGGAGGAGAGCACAACACCACAAGCCGTGCACTATACCGTTTTAAAATTACTGAGTGGACAAAAGGAGATATAACTCTTCATTTATACTGTACCATCGTTAAGGGGACACCTGGAAAAGTGGAAGTTTATGTTGTCAATGATTTTAGTAATTTACCTCAGAATCAAACTGAAGACCCGCATGACGTCTCTAGTGTATGGAATTTGGTGGAAAGCGGTGAGAAGATTGCTGAGCCGAGTCTTTCAGAAGGCTCTTGGTTTGAGGTTAAGCTCTCCTCCTCAGTTGTTTCTACTTATAAAACGAGCACCGGCTACCTTACAATCATGATAAAGCTAGAAGATGAAACTCTTGAAGGTGAACATTACTACGGGTTACTCACATATGAAAATGCTACCAAAAATAATATGGATCCGCCTTATCTAACGTGGAAGGAGTAACCTCCTCCTTAAACTTCTATTTTTTCTAAATCGTGAAAGCTGAACATACCAACAATATATTAAAAGATGTTATACGGGTATATTCTTAAGTTAATGTTAGTTTTTAACCAGAAGTAAATTTTAGGAGCCGAGGAAGTAAGATGCCTTGGGATGTTGTTATTATTGGAGCGGGTATAGGAGGGTTAGCTTCTGGCGCATTACTTTCAAAGAAAGGCTTTAACGTACTAATTTTTGAGAAATCCAAAAAAATAGGTGGGCGTGCTGTTTCAGTTGAGAAAAACGGTTTTGTACTTGACTACGGTATTCATTTAGCAAGGTTTGGAAGCAAGGGCGTTGTTGCAACTACTATGAAGGAACTAGGGAAAGATATCGAGATGATTAGGCCAGGAGAAAGTGTAATTTATTGGGAAGAAAAATTTGAAACCCTTCCGTTAAGCGTTTCCACAATAAGCTCTGCTAAATTCTTATCACCAGAGGAAATAAATGAGCTATTATCTCTCTTGATGCGAGCTATAAGAGAAGACGTAAACTCACTGCTCGACGTTCCTTTAAGTGAGTGGTTAGAAGGCAAGGTTAAGAGTGAAAATGTAAAGAGGCTGATGCGAGTTTTTCAACAATGCTTCTGGTTGTTCCAGAAATTGAAAAAGCATCAGCTGGTGAACTTATAGACTTAATTAAGCAAGCAGTGATTGCAGGAGAAGGAGCAGGATACCCTAAGGGAGGATGGAAAATCATTCTCCAAAAATTGAAGGAATCCGTGGAGGAAAACGGAGGAAAAGTCTCAACAAATACTAAAGTTGATAAGGTCATTATTGAGAATGGCGAAGTTAAAGGCGTAACTATCAAAGACCAAAAAATAGAAGCGGATAAGGTTATCGTTGCAGTTCCATGTCAACAAGTCTTCTCAGTTCTGGATAAAAACAAATTTCCAGTAGAGTTTGTAAGAAAAGCTGAAAATATTACTCCAACATGCGGTGTCTCCATAGACTTCGCTATTTCAGAACCAGTCATAGATATTTCTGGAATGATCGTTTCAGAAGAGCCGCCGATTCTAGGGTTACCAACTTCAAACCTAGATCCAACAATTGCACCTGAAAATAAGCAGCTTGCCACATTTCTTCTCGTTATTCCAGCTGAACAATTTGCTAAAAGAAAAGATATGGAGCTCAACAATTTGGAAAAACTTGTTTATGAAATGTTCCCAAAATTGAAGGGAAAAACTTTGTGGACACGTAAGCTTAAATTGCCTATGGTTGATGGTGCAGCTCCTCTTTACAATCAAACTCGTAAAGACAGAATACCTGTAAAAGTTCCAATAAAAGGATTGTTTTTTGCTGGCGACTCCTATGCTGCGCCTGGAGGTGGAGGAGACATAGCTTGGCACACAGCAAGAAAATGTGTTGAAGAAATATGCAAAAATTAAATCATTTGTTAAAGAACCTTAGAATTTAAGAAATATTAAAAATCACAAGGCCATCCTCCTTGTAAGTTGTGTAACTAACAAGTGTTTAAACATGATTAGAAATGTATATCCTCATTATAAATGGCGAAGATTGTAAGCAACAGTTATATAAATTGCTACACCCACTACTATTATTTTGAATACTTAGAGTTGTGGAGGTGGGTTGATTGCCAAAATTCCCTTCAGAGGAATGGGTCAAAGAATTTTGTAAATTGTTAAACGAGAACAAAGAGTACGAGGAGGCTGCAAAAAACTGGGAAGGCGACTTTTTATTCATAGTTACACCAGATGAGGGATTAGACAAGGAATACGTGTTTTATGTGGATCTTTGGCACGGGAAGTGCAGAGAAGCCAAAATGTTAAAGAGCAGGGAAGAGAAAAAGACAGAATTTATTTATGAAGGACCTTACTCCAATTGGAAAAAACTAATTAAAGGCGAAATAGATCCAATTAAAGGTCTACTCACGAGGAAATTTAAGTTAAAGGGTAGTATGATGAAAGTTATGAGGGCTACTAAGGCTGCAAAAGAACTTGTCGCAACAGCAAGTAAAGTGCCAACAGAATTTATCTAAGTGAGATGGTGTAGTTATGTGGTTTTTCACTTCCCCCAGAACAATTGTATTTGGTGAGGGTGCTTTAGAATACTTAAAAGAACTTGAAGGGGAGAGAGTTTTCATCGTAACCGACAAAGTTCTAAGAAAACTAGGCATTGTAGATAAGGTTGTTGAACAGTTAAAGGAAACAGGTATGGAAATACGAATTTTCGATGAAGTTGAACCAGAACCATCAAAGCAAACTATTAAAAGAGGTGCAAAAATTCTCTCCGAATTTGGAGCAGATTGGATTATAGGTCTTGGCGGCGGATCATGCATGGATGCTGCCAAAGCTATGTGGGTTTTATACGAAAGACCCGATCTAACTATAGAGGATATTACTCCTTTTGAGAAATTGAACTTAAGGAAAAAGGCTCGTTTAATAAATATTCCAACAACTTCGGGGACGGGTGCAGATGTAACTTGGGCAGTAGTTATAACCGATGCAGAGAGAAAAGTAAAGCTTGAACTGGCTTCAAAGGAAGTCGTTGCAGATATTTCCATTCTTGACCCAGCTCTAGTACTAGATTTACCTC
>JAUQZC010000105.1 GCA_030587435.1 Candidatus Baldrarchaeota archaeon
TTTCTAGCAGGAATCAAAACGGTAACCGATGGATAGTAACAGCTATACGAATCTTGTCTCTTTTGCTGCTTTTTACACAAAACTGCCAACGTAAAGATTAGATGCCTTATAACATACAGGAAGATTATCGTTGAAAAAACAATGAATATGGCTTCTAAAATCAAAGATCGGTATCCTCCACCGACTTTTCAACAGTAACCAATGAAAAACCGAACGCCCACATTGAAATTATCCAAAAAGCGTTAACAACTGGATTTATAAACTGAAAAATCCTATTTGAAATGGAATACCTGTGAAAGTATGACAGAATAAGCGGAGGATACAGACAATTCCAGACAAAGCTCAAAACATTACCACAAAGAAGAATAGCAAGCTTCTTTAGGTTTTCTCCCTTTGACAGAAAAATTGTAAAGACATAAAGAAAGTCGAATACAAGCGTGTAGGCAAAGAAATTCATGTTAAAAAATTCCGGTTCTACCATAAATAATAGAAAAGTTAAAAATGAAAGGGAGATCAACAATGCTAAAATTTTCATGAACCCCTTAATCTTACATGTTTCAACTTCGAATCTGAATTTTGTCATGGAAACTAATGTTAATCCTCATAAACATTTAAAATTTATACCTAACTTGTGGAATCTCAACTCTTCAGCGAACTGCCTTCCATACCTTTGAAACAGGTTTTTTTCGAATTGTGTAGAATAAATAGTCTATAAACCATGTGTAAATAACTCTTGGAAGGCCTAGTTTCCTAAACCGCCTCATTGATTCAAAAACTGTTAAATCTTTAATGTAAACGAATTTTCCAACTTTTGAAAGTCTCATGGCAAGATCATGATCTTCGATGCAAGGTAAGTTTTCGTTAAAACCGTTAATTGCAAAGAACGCTGATTTTCTTACAGCTAAGAATTCTCCTCTAGAGTGAGGTTTGAAGCGGCTGATAAATCTAAGTAATCCATTATAAAAGCTGAAGAAGATTTTTTCAGAAAAATTAGGTTTTAATGGCATAATATTGCATGTGGCTCCAACAACTTCCGGGTTTCTGAATGTTTCTACAAGTTTTTCTGCGAAACCGTTGGGCAGGATAACATCGGCATCCATGAAAAGCAATATATCTCCATTTGAATGTTTCGCTCCGAAATTCCGCGCCTTCGCTATGCCACGTCCTATCCTGTAAACTTTGTTAGTGAAATTTTTCGCTTTCTCAACCGTGTCGTCAACGCTGCCGCCATCAACAACTATAATTTCGATGGGAAAGTCTTTAGCTGCTTTTCTCAGGTTTAACATTGTATTTGTTATGTATTCGCCTTCCTGGAAGGTTGGAATAATTATTGATATCATTGGTTTTTCTGGAGATTTTGGCATTTGTGTTCTAATTGAATGGATAATATTTAATATGTTTTATTAGCGGCTAACATTCCTACATTGGAGGCGCGACGTTAAATTAAAATAAAATTAAAATATTTAGCATAAAACATAGTAGTCAAACAAAATTTGTTAGTGAAAAGCCTTGAAGATAACTGCCAGAAAAGCTGCACGCATTCTTAAATGCACATTACTTCCGAATAGACCGCATCATGTTCAGTGGCTAATCACAAGAAGATGCAATTATCGATGTAGAGGATGCAATGTCTGGCGGGAGCAGAAGAATGTGAAGGAGCTGTCAACCGACGAAATAAAGATGGGATTAGATATTCTTAGAGAGCTTGGCGTTGTAGAGGTAGTTTTCTCCGGAGGGGCTCCTCTTCTCAGGGAGGATATAGATGAAATTTTGGAGTATGCATCGCAATATTTTATTACAACTGTTTACGATAATGGGAGTCTCGCATTAGAAAAAATTGATGCGCTTCGCAACGTGGATTTTGTTGCCATTTCTCTAGACTCGTTAAATCCAAAGATAAATGATTACATCAAGGGAGTTAAGGGGTCTTGGGAAAAGGCTATGGAAGCTATTGAGACACTGCACAAAGAAGGCATAAACGTATGCGTATCACCTACAATATCTCAGTTGAATTTATATGAAATTGTAGATTACACTAAATATTTTCTTGCGAAAAAGATCCCGGTGCTCTATTGCCTCTATTCCTACGATGTCCCAGTTGAATCCGAACAGCTATTCAACATAGGCAGGAAAAACGATGAATTTGAAATAGTGGACAAAGAAGCGATGGTCAAACTTTGCGATGATCTGATTCAGCTAAAGAAAAATAATTCTGGTATGCTCATCACCACTAAGATCTTAGAGGCGGTTAAGCAGCTTTTCTTGAATGGGAAAAGAATCTGGAAATGCCGTGCCTTGACGAATTTCTTCATGATTGATCATCTTGGCCGAGTTGCGGGCTGTCATGTTCGCAGTCCAGTAACAACCATATTTGAATTGCCAAAAATGTGGGATTCTCCAGAGTTTGATAGATTAAGGAGTATTTACCGCGAGTGTAAAGGATGCACATACTTATGCTACATCTTCTATTCTATTCACAGCGGGGTAATTGGAAACTTTGAAATAGTTAAGGAAAATTGGAAAACTGCAAAAATATTGTTAAGCAGTTAGAGTTTGTATCCTATTTTCCTTAGAAATTCCTTTCTCTTTTTTATGTCTTCTTCTGATTCTACTCCTTTGCTTTTATATCCATCAATTACGCCTAGAATCCCTCTTCCTTGCTCTGTCTCCGCAACTACTACTTGAAGTGGATTGGCCGTGGCGGCATGTATGCAACATACTTCTGCAACTTGCTTCACCTTATCCATTACATTGATTGGGTAGGCGTTTCGCAGTATTATTATGAATGCGTGGCCGCATGCAAGTTTTAATGCGTTTTTAACAGCTATTTCTTTTAGTTCTTCATCGTTTCCTTCGCTTCTTACTAGACATGGGCCGGAGCTTTCGCAGAATCCTATCCCAAATTTTATGTTTGGAGCGGAACTTGCCAGTGCCTCGTATAAGTCTTCAACTGTCTTTATAAAATGGGCTGTTCCAAGTATTACGTTGCAGTCTTCAGGCTTTTCTATCTCAACTATTTTCAGCACCAACCGTTATCCCTCCGCTTGGCTTATGACAATGCATATATTTATTCAAGGTTTGCTTTATAGAGATTGGCATGGACATAGCTTCAGATTTAGGAATAATCGCCATAATGGTTGTTCAGCTTTACGCCA
>JAUQZC010000157.1 GCA_030587435.1 Candidatus Baldrarchaeota archaeon
TTGCAAGTGAATTTACACACAGCTTGGGACGGTACCGCTTACTTTCTCACTTGTCAATTTATACTTCTTCATTTACTTGCCTCCTGTATGGCAGATGGTTGTTTTGAACATTCTCAGTAGCTTCGCATTCTGCACCCTAACCCGAAGGGTAGGATGGAGTAAGAAGCCCTTTATAAATATTTTGTTTAAAGTTTTTTCTGAGACTTAATATACTGCTTTATTACTGAAATCTGTTATTTAACTTTTCTGCATGGTAAGTTTTGTTCGTTTTGCTGACATGAGTGTAAGGGCCTTTTAGGGACGAATACTGGGGTTTAGGGCATTTTTTGTCCGTTAGGAGTTGTGTATTGACTTAGTGCTGCAGTGCTACTTTTTGTAAGAGTGCATCAGCAATTTCAGCAAGTTCTTCAAGTTCTATACAGTCAACACTGACATCGTACATTGGTTTTTCTGTTGTGCTGTCAATAAGGATGAGGTGATGTTCTTTATTTTCTTTTTGCTGAACTGCATAGGACATTTCTGTGTCCCTATACTGGATGTGGAGAGGTTCAATTTTGGTAGTTATGGATACCTGAGAGAGAAGATTTTCTGTTTCTTGCTCAATGATATTCCTGAACTTTGCAAGTTCTTTTGCGTAGCTCATTGTTATCCTTCTTACAGATGGTGTATACAGTTTTGGCCCGCACGATGCGGGCCACAGGTTAGCTGAGAGGTTCTATGGTTACCTTAATTTTCTCCGGCGCAGGGGATCCGGCAAACCACTTTTGAATGTAAATGGTCTGAACTATGGGCGGTTGTCCTTCTGTTTCTTCCCTGTAACGGATGGTGTTTTTGGTTTCTTTTTCTTTGTTGAGAACGATGGTTTTGCTGTTCATGGCATACCTCCTTTTTGATTTTATTTTGGGGGAGCAATTTTTTATTTTGACCGATGCAGTAGGTCCTTTTTGATATAGAACTGGCAGTGCGGGTTTTTCAGGAGTATTTTGATATCCTGATAGAACTTCTTCCAGTTAATTGTATGGGCAAGAGGATGATGGTTTAGCTTTCGAACTTTGAAGTGGTCTAGAACTTTGCCAAGGATATTGTATTTTCCTACAATGAATGCAGTTAGATACAACAAAAAGGTAAGAACATTTTATGAAGGGCTCACAGAAAATCATAAACCCAAAAAATTGACTTTGATAGCGGCTATGAGGGAATTGGTTCCAATAGCACACGCAATTTATAAAAATAAAGTGGCATTTTCAATTGCATAGTGAGAAAAACACAAAGGGGAGAAAATTTTGGTCTTGACTTTCACCACAGCATCTGGGGCCTTTTCTCTTTTTTTTCTACGTACGCAAGGGGGAAGTTTTTTCAGATCACACCCCTGTTGTTTTATCTTCTTCTCTAACTATTTTTATCTTATTTTTTATTTTTCATTCTTCGGGGCTGGCATATTAAGAATTTACTTGATTTTTACTTAACAAATGGTATAAATTCTCATCAGTTAGAGGAGATAGGACATATTTTATGCTTGGAGAGAAGAATAAACAAAAACCTTTGTTTTATCACTTTAGTATGTCAGAGATGGCTCCCAAAAACCATATTTAAGGAGCAAAAATGGATGAGAAACAAATATGGGAGAGTTGGCTTGATGAAGAGCATAGTGAAAAACTTATAAGAATACGTAATGCGGTTAGGCATCTAGTCGATATAGAAGAACAACAGTATGGTGGTCTACTTCCTTATTATGTCCCCCATGGTATTGAGCACTTTCAAGCAGTGGAAGATTTGATTCGCAGGCTAATACCGGGCAACCGGTATGAAAACTTAGCACTGAAGGAGCGGTATTATTTGCTGGCTTCTGCTTGGCTTCATGATCTTGGCATGCTTAAAGTGGTAAATCACAGAGTTTATGGGAATATTCCGTCACACAAAGAAATTAGAAAGAACCACCATAGGACTTCGGAAGAGTATATTGCCTGCCATTGGGCAGATCTGGAGATAGACGAAGTAGATAAGGACTTGTTTGGGAAATTATGTAGATATCACAGTCGTTCAGAAGACATAAATGAACGTGACTTAGAGGAGCATATAGTTAGTGGGCATAAGCATAGGCTTAGGTTACTTGTGTCGTACTTAAGGCTGGCCGACTCATTGGATGTTGGATTATCACGTGCGCCTTCAAGGTCATACATGGAATGCTTGGCCTACGATATACCGCAGGATGCACGGTTACACTGGATTGAATGTAGATTAATCAATGGTGTACATATTGATCCTGAAGAACATTGCATCACCTTGCAGTTTCGGTTACCTGAGCAGTGGAAGAACGAAGTTCATGCAGAATGGGACAGTTCGAAATTAGAATTTATCATTGAATTCGTAGCTGATGACTTCAGGGATGAGCTACGGAGGGTGATGAATATAATTACTAGGGCTAATATATCGTTTTACCTAGATATAAAAGTGGAAAAAACTTACGTTCCATTTGATGCACAGGCGTTAAACGATATTGGGTCTCTAGTTATGAATTATGATATAATGACACACCCCAGCGCTACCAGGTTATTAGAAATTGTAATTCTTGGTCTAGCCAACATCTTAGGTTTTTCTCTTTCGAGAAACGGTAGAGCCGCTGCTTTTCAAACTAGTCAGGATGCCATCCAAAAAATTAAACAAAGTGAGGGCTTTTTAGACTTAGTTAGCGAGAATATTCTCGGTAGCAGAAGGTGTCACCTTGGCCTGAGGGAACTAATAAGCAGGTGTCGTGCACTTCTCAATGAGAAAGACAACCTAAATCAAGTCGCAGATGAATTGGCCATAATTTATAAGGGTTATCATGATAACCGCAAAAAGATTAGAAAACACTCTCAAAAGATCTTTGAGAGGTTATTAAAAGAGAAACCACTAGGGAATGAGTTACCGGACCTCAATATTCTTTTATACGCCTATAGTGAACTCGTAACCAGGGCGCTATGTGGACTACGGGATTTTTTAATACTAAAGCAATATCCTGGTTGTGAGCCAAGGAAATTATACAATTCTGATATTGAGAAAGAAGTATCAAACAGGATTAGGATATTTGTGTGTGAATGTCAGCCCAAGACACAGACCGACTATCAAGACCGGTTAAGCTACCACGATGGATGTCAGTACGCTTTGTATTTACACAGGCGGGGTTTCACTAATCTGGTAATTATTCCTGATATTATAGCCGGCACGATCTTCACCCGAATTAAAATTGATTTTGTGCTTGTTGGTGCGAATGGTATAACTGATACTCATTTTCTCCATTCAGCTGGGCATCTTGGCATAATAACCCTTGCCAGGAGTATTCCGAAGAAGCCTTGTGTTATCCTTGTTACCACGTGGGACAAGTATAAGGGCAATACAGGCTTGCACGATGGTTCGTCTGATCCAGATAGGTATAAGTTAGAAGGATGTTTGTTTAGGACGATTCGTGAGTGTGGTTGCAATAGACATCATATCTGGCTAACCCGCGATGATGCTATATTCAGGCGGGTATCAGAGGGGGGTATTTGTCTCTCGAATCCTAGAGAGGATTGCATACCTATTTCTGATGTGGACTACATAATTACTGAGCTTGGGGGGCTAGAAGTAAAGGGTAAAAAATCGGAAGAAATAATAGAGCATTTTAATAAGTTATCATCATCGTAAGTCGGTATAGGATAATACACAACGCTATGAATTGGACTGAGATAGTCCTTGTTGATAGACCTAAGAGGGAATTTGTGGCTCATCCTTTTGTCTAAAAGAAAGTAAAGTATCAGGTTTCAACAGACTGTTGAAAAAGTCAGATGCATATTTATTAACCTCAGATCCGTGATTGCTCTGAAAGCTATTTTAATCTCAATTTTGTTGCCACTATATTTTTTACTGTTAGGTCTTGACAGAAGGCCAAAGTTGGTTTAACACATTCTCACTATGTATGTGGACCTCTGCAAATACAAAAGAGGAAATAAAACCTATAAAAGGGTGCTGTTGAGAGAGGGTGGGAAGCTAAAACATCGCACACTTGCTAATCTCTCTCATTGTAGTGATGGAGAAATTGAGGCCGTTCGGATTGCCCTTAAGATGAAGAAACAGATTGTCTATGGTTTGCTTACCGATGAACAGGGAGACACATGTTGCCACGAGAAAGAAACTGAATAGTTTCAGGAAAAGAAAGTAATGTTCGGCAGATGCAATCAAAATGGGACTAGTTCTTATGTGGAAGATCCGTTTCAAAAACAATCCTGTTTGCTTCAGGCAAGCCTGCGGATAATATTTTGCTCTTGTTAGCCCATGGATGGGTCTGAGAAAAAAATGACTTTTTAACAGCCTGGTATAATCCTAAATAAAGGGATACTTCCTATCTCTTTTGCTTCCTTGAGATAATGGAAAAACAGCTCCAGACTTTTCAGATGCAAAGGCGTTAAATCATAATTTAGATGTTGCCAATAGTCTATCAAGGAAAGTTGAGAATAGCATCTAGCCAATGTCTTTAGATGATTGAGACCCCATCTTTTGGATGCTAGCAATGCTTGCCATATATGTTTAACAACCTGGTTGTATTCTTCCCAAACGCTTTTTCTCACTACAAAAAGACCAAAAACAAAGGGAAGTCCGGTTAAATTATACCAAATTTCACCTAAGTCTAACTGATAAGGGTAAATCTTCTCTACCTGAAGTCTTAAAGCCCTATCACCAATCACCAGACCTGCCACTGCCTCTCCGTTAGGCTGTCCTATTTCACCTATTAGATATCTAGGTTGAATACCAAAATATTTAGAAAAAATCAACTTTAACAGCAAAATAGAGGTAGCAGAATGAGGTGTAAGCATGACGGGTTGTCCATCTAAGGCAGTTATGGGTAT
>JAUQZC010000002.1 GCA_030587435.1 Candidatus Baldrarchaeota archaeon
CCATTAGTAAACTAAGATCTCATCTATTTCGTAAAAACAAATTAACTAGATACTGATAGGTTAAATTACTTACGATGTTGCCTTAAAATTTTAATTAACTGAGGATTTTAAATGAGCAAGCTAATAAAACTCTTCAGTTCAATAAATATATTACAAACACTTAAGGACTTACTGTTGAAAAATTTAGATAAAATACCATTAACCGATTTGTATTTAATGCATCCACTTTTAAAATCTAAGACACATAGAGAAAATTTTAAACCTGTAGCTCTAGATTTCATCGAGAAACAAAACCTAGGTAATGTACGTGAGTTAGTTAATTCTGCAGCGTTAACGGTATTAACTTATATTATGGCTGGAGGAAAACGGTCATCAAATTTAGTTATTAAAACTTTAGATTGGATAAGAAAGCAAAGGCTCGACGATGGTGGCTGGCACTGGAAACCTAAAGCAAACATAGTATCCGAGGAAAGTGAAGCTTGGTGTACCGCTTTGGTATATGCCTCGTTCAAAATTGCCAATGTATCGATAGATCAAAGTACAATTGCAGAGTTCTTAAGGAGCAAATGGATATTAGATAAATGGGGCGGGTTCCCAGAAATTACCTTGATTTATCTAAGCTACGCTGGATATAATGAAAAGCATGAACTGGTGAAGGAACCATTAAATTATCTTAGGGAAACGCAGCTTAGCAATGGAGCATGGGCTGGGTATTCCCCTAAAACATCTAGGGGAGGAATCTTCAGGACATGCATTGTTCTCAATGCTTTAACATCTATGGGTTTAAAACTTGAAGAACAAGCCGTTTTTAAAGGACTAAAATTCCTTAAACTAAGAGTAAAACGTGTATTAAATGCAAAGTGGGGTAGCATACTGGTACAAGCGTTATATGGATTAGCAGGTACACTCCTTAACTTAAACCTAGAGAAATAATGTAGCCAACATTTGAAACGTAGTTAAATTAACGCCTTTATTCTTAAGTTAAAGCTGTAAAACATTGAGTAGTTAATTAAGATATTTCGGTATCTAATGACGTTTCTTCCAAATAAAATAAATTTGGAATATCCTACATGTACAATATAGCAAAACGTAAGGGCATACAAATGATATGTGTTCACTGTTTCGCGGCTAATAGAGTTTCGAAAGTGATAGGTTGCTATTAAGTGTCTTGGAGGTCAGAATGATGCGTAAAGTAATTTTAACAAATGATGACGGCATACGGTCACCTGGACTATTAGCATTATATAAGGAACTCATAAAAATTGTTGATGTGTTAGTTGTTGCTCCAGAATCTCAGAAAAGTGCTGCAGGGAAAAGTTTAACCTTCCATAAACCCATAAGAGTGTGCGAGTTTATTTTAGAAAACGATTTTAAAGGCTACGCGGTTTCTGGAACTCCTGCTGATGCAATACTTTTCGGCTTATCCGAATTATGTTCAGAACCTCCAGATCTTGTGATTTCAGGTATAAATATTGGGTTAAATATTGGTATGCAATCCATATTGACTAGTGGAACTTTGGGAGGAGTTTTAGAAGCAGCAATCTACGGAATACCTGCAGTAGCCTTTTCGTTTGAAGCAGAAATGTCCCAGTGGTTTGCGGTGCCAGAAACGCTCGATCAAGAATTGTTTAAAAAGGCCTCAGAGAGAGCTAGAGAAATAGTTTTAGAAATCATTGAAAAGGGTATGCCTGAAGGAGTAGACCTGCTGAACATTAATTTCCCTTCCAATACAGATGAGAACACTCCGATTAAAGTTACAAAGCCATGCCGTTCACGTTACATAAATAGGTACGAGCAGCGAGTAGATCCTTTTGGTATACCTTACTATTGGATCTATGGAACTGAAAATGACTCAACTGATCCAGAAACAGACTTATACGCAATTAAAGTTGAAAGAGCAATCTCCATAACGCCAATTTCGCTTCAGTTAACCAGTAAGGACTTAATGAAAAAGACACAGGTACATTTTAATTTTAAATAAATGTTTGATGTTAAAGCCAATAAAATAGAATGGAAAACTCAAACTAATTAAAAATGCAAGAAGTCAATATTTAGTAGTCACTATCTGCATTACATTACAAGGTTTCTAGAGAAAATTGTTTTTCTAATAGGTTCAACAGATTGCTAATATTTGAAAATATGAATATGCACAAAATTTTTACGGAAAAATTTTCACATTGTTAAAGAGAGGGGATGTTTAATATGCTCAAGAACGAAGAAAAGAATCTAGTTTTAGATATTTCTGCAGATGAAATTTTTGCGCATATCGAAAATATGTGTGCATATGGTCCTAGATACGTCGGTAGCGAAGCTGATTCAAAAGCCATAGAATATTTCAAGAAAAAACTGAACGAATATGGCGCTGAAGTCATAGAGGAGGAATTCGAGGCCCCCGCCTTTGAAGAAAGAAAATCTTTTCTTAAAATAACAAGTCCTATTGAAATGGAAATTCCATGCAAAGCTGTATTCTTCACTACTCCAACCCCATCTGAAGGAGTTTCCGGTGAACTTATTTTCGTTGGAAGCGGCAGTAAAGAAGAGTTTGAAAAAACGAACGTGGAAGGAAAGATAGTTGTAGTTGAAAACTCCCCAGAAAGCCCTAAGGGCGCCCTAGGATTAGAGATTTCCTTAGCTGCAAGTAAAGGTGCTGAGGCGTACGTCCTTGCCCATTTTGCTTCACCCCCATATGTATTAATGACAGAAACAGGGTTTTTTGACAGGTCAAAACGGTTCGTGGAAATGGAGCCTAAAGAAATTCCTGCGGTCATTATAGGATCATTGCACTGGAAAAAGCTTTATTCCCTGATGGAGAAAGATACGGTGAAAGGAACTTTACTAGTAGATGCGATTAGAGAAAAACGTAAAACAAAAAACGTCCGAGGAATTATTCTCGGCAAAAAACACCCAGAAAAGAGAATCCTGCTAGTAGCTCATCGAGACACCGTGTCATGTCCAGGTGCAAGTGACAACACTTCTGGAAATGCTATAATACTTGAACTAGCAAGAATATTTTCCAAATATAGGCCAGATACCACGATAGAAATAGTTTCTTTTGGCGCTGGCGAGGTTCTGGGATGCGTTGGATCGTGGACATACATGGAAAAACACAAAGATGAGCTTAAAAACGTAATAGGTGCAATAAATTTGGACGCTGTTGGTTTTGGCGGACATTTACGAATAGTTACTGAAGGTAGCTGGATTGACGCTGGACCAATAAAAACAGATACGAAAATAAATAGGTTACTTGAAGAAGCTGCAAAAGACTTAAACTATGTTGTAAAACATACCGTATGCATGTTAGGTCTCTCGGATGCAACACCGTTTCTTGTAAATGATGTTCCAGCCGCTTGGCTGTGGAAATATGACGATCCATATTGGCATACTGATTTAGACATTCCGGAGAACATTGATCCCAACTCTTTAAAAATAACAGCTGAAATAGTCGGGCTAGCGGCTAAAAGACTTTCAGAGAAATAAATTAAAGTTCTAGTGCTCTACTAATAAATAATTTATTTTTTATAGAGGCTAAAATTGCAAAATAATATTCCATCTTGCTCATAAAATATGAAGGAACAAAATATGGTGAAAATAATTTTGATATAAATAATAGCTGAAAACTTATTTATATTAAGCATTTAGCAATGTTTACGCTGTATAGGCATTCGCTGCAGGATGGAGAGTTACCATAGCAATCGTAGTCATTACTGTTAACGTACCAACATCCGGTTGAGGAAAAGGGACAATTTCCACACCAAGGAGTATTTTTCCTCATATCTTCTAATATTTCCCTAAACTTTACGTACTTCTCGGAGTTCCAAATCTCTTTTAAGCTCTGCTTTATTATGTTTCCAAAAGATATGCTTTTATCCATCCTTATGTGTTCATTTATAAAAGTGGGATGAGAATATAGATAATTTAAACAGGGAGCTACCTGGCCGTCAAATCTTATTACGGTAGCATTCTTACTAACGTATGGACATGAGCGTTCGCGATCATCTGGAAGTATATTAGGAAGATCCAATTCAATTCCATATATTGACGCTAACTTTTTCGCTCTGTTAAAAACTTCCTCAGTTTTCTTTGTCCAATTAATTTTTTCCTTGTGAAGGAGTAAAAGATGTGGATTTAAATCAGTTTCTTTCTCTCTTGCTCTTCTCCAGAGTTTCTTTAATCTATTAGTGGCATTTAAAGGTAAGCTGCAACCGTAATATAATGCGCAAACTTCGTAAATCGACTGAAGAATAAAATTCCAACCCTCCTCTAAAATTTCCTTAGAAAGTTCTAATGATTGTTTACTTATCGTCAAGTAAAGAGTTTCGTCTGCGAATTGACTAGAATATGGAACGAGGTGAGACACATTAATAAAATCAACATCCCAAGTTGACGCAATTTCGACCATACGAGGTAAATCTTCCAGATTTGATTTCATAAGAGTAACATCTATTCCAAGTCTAACATCCCTAATACCTTTATTCTTAATTTTCGTCAGATATTTTAAATTTCTAAATATAACATCTGGCTTAGCTCTGAACCTAATATTTTTCAACTTTATGGAATCGAATGTATCGATGGAGAAAGCTACGCAATCGACACCGATTTTTTTAAATAAAATGTTAGCAATGTTTTCATCTAGAAGAGAGCCATTTGTACTAAAGAAAATCTCCGCGTCTTTTGGCAACCTTTTTCTTGCAAAATCCACCATCCTTATAAAATCCGGATGCACCAGCGGTTCTCCTTCCCCATATAAAGTGACACGTTTCACACTTGGAAATGCCTCATTAGCTATTTTTTTAAATAAATCAAATGACATATCACCTAACTTTTCCCTCCAAAAATTACGAATGCACATAATGCATGAAAAGTTACATCGATTAGTAACGTCTACCTGAACAACGTCTGGATAATCCTCCATAGCGGTTTCCTCTGATATTAAATTTACATCAAAATTATACGACCAAATATAAATTTTCCTAAACCGTTATTATTCTATTTAGATGTATTTTTAAACTTTAAGGTGTCATTGCCGACAATTAATTAAAAAGATAACGATACCAAAATAATTCCAGTTTTATCTTTTTACAATCTCTAAAAAGAGACTTCGAAATTTCCAAGAATATTTCTTTACTTTTAAATAATGAAAAAATGAATTTTAAGTTTTAAACCTCGATTCCTAGCTCTTTTAGTTTTTCTGGGGTAGGCTTCCCATCAACCCATCCGCGAAGCTCATAGTATTCCTTTAGCATTTTATCGAGCTCAACAACCTGTCCCTTTGAGGGTCCTTCGGGCATTGGTTCCTCTAATAATCTTTTGGGTAAGGTGTCGTCTTTAGCTGAGAAACCATATTTGGTCATTATCCATCTTTCTAGGTTGTATATTCGTTCACCTATTGTCATTAGTTCATCTGTTGTTAAGTCCCAACCGGTAACAGCGGAAAGAAGCTCAGCAAATGCATCTACACCTAATGCAAAGGTTACGAAGAGACAGTTTACAGTAGAGTTAACTACGCATGTGAAGTCTTGGAATGTTTTAACCCATTTTGCTTTGCCTTCGGTTGTAAATCTATCTATTTGCTCAGGGATACCTAATATTTCTGGTGAAATTGTATAACCAGTAACATGGCAGCCTCCACGATTTGAAGTTGCATACTCCAGTCCTATTCCCTTTGCTCCACGGGGATCGTAGGCAGGCATTTCTAAGCCCTTAACGCTCATTGAATACTCTGGGTGACCATATAGTTCAGCCAGTCTCTTAGATCCTAATGCTAGATACTTTCCAAAACCGCTTTTATACGCTGTTCTCCAAACTGCTTCCACTAGTGCGGCATCGTTACCGAATCTTAAATCTAAGCCTTGAAGGTCTTCTTCTGGTATGATTCCTCGCTCAACAAGTTCCATGGCGCAACCTATAGTTGAACCTAGTGAAATGGTATCCATACCTAATTCATCGCAGTAATGGTTTGCTTTAATAATGGCTTCTAAGTTTCCGACACCAGTTGCAGCACCCAGAGCCCATATGCTCTCATATTCAGGGCCTTCTGAGTAGAGTATTTGATACGGTCCACTTTCTACTTTAGTAACGCGTCCGCATCCAATTTGACAACCCCAGCATGGCCTTCTCTTAATTAGATATTTTTCTTCCAGCGTTTCTCCACTTATCTTTTCTCCGTCAGGATCCACGCCTGTCTGCCAGTTTTTGTATGGGAACATTCCATGTTGATTTATGATGTTAACAAGTATGGCAGTGCCGTATTTTGGTAGTCCTTGACCTGTAACTGAGTTTTCTCTCATGGCTTTAATCCATTTGGAAGAAGCCTCCTTAAATTTCTCAGGATTTGCTATTGGAACTTTTTCTTCACCTGATACAACTATTGCTTTAAGTTTCTTAGATCCGAGAACAGCTCCAAGACCTGTTCGCCCAGCAGCACGATGCTCGTCATTAATTATGCACGCTACAAGTACTAGGTTTTCTCCAGCTGGCCCTATACAAGCAACACTAGTATTCTTTCCGCCAATTCTTTTCTTTAGAATTCTAGTTGTGTCAAATGTGTTTTTACCCCATAGATCAGAGGCGTCGCAGATTTCTGCCTTTCCATTTACTATGGATATATACACTGGGGTTTCAGATTTACCTCTAATAATGAGGGCGTCAAAACCTGAAAACTTGAGGAAGGGACCCCATTCTCCTCCCGAATTTGCGCTGCCAATACTTCCAGTTAGTGGAGATTTTAAAGCCATTACATGATATCTGCCTGGTGATGGGAATCCTGGGATTCCTGTTCCAGGGCCTGTTGCAAATACTACAACGTTTTCGGGGCCAAATGGATCTATATCCCTAGGAGATATGCCTTTAGCTTCCAGCTGTTTAAGCTCGTCGTAAAGTATTTTTATCGCAAGACCCTTTCCACCAAGCCATTTTCGAGCCACATCATAGTCCAATGGTATTTCTTTGATTGTTTTCGTAGTTAAGTCTATATCTAAAATTTTACCCATATATCCGCCAACCATAAAGTTCCCCTCAAAATCTTACTGAGGTAAATTTCCCCTCTTTTTTATATAATGTTTTCGCTACGTTCCAAAGGTGAATTTCTTCTACAGTTTAGATAGGATAACACCCAAACCTAAACATTTCTTTATCTAATTTTTAACTTTAAGCTCGTACTTATTGGATAAATTGACATTTCTGTTAAATTCAGCTGGTCTTGCTTGTTTAGATTTTGCAGGGGCTTGCCCTGGTCATTATAAAGTTTAGTAATTATTATAGGTAACTTGTAAAATCTAAGGATCTTAGAGGTTAATACTCAAATATAAGGAGCAAATATTTAAATTATAAAGTATACCTGCCTACGTTTCACATTTTGCTGAAAATTTTATAATGACCCTAATTAGATATTTGTTACATTAAAATACGAATACTTACAAACTAAAATTTTAAGTGATTAAATGATAATAATGTCGAGTAGTCAAGTTTCTTGGAGAGATTCATAAGATGAGAACTAGTTTATTTGATGTAATGGTTCAAGTAAAAGATCTGGTGAAATTTTTCGGTAACATTATGGCAGTAAATGGGCTTTCCTTTGAAGTTAGGTCAGGTGAAATTTATGGGCTCCTAGGGCCTAACGGCGCTGGGAAAACAACAACAGTTAAAATAATATGTGGTCTTTTAAAACCTACATCGGGAGAAGTTAAGGTATTCGATATTTCTCCCGTAGAGAACCCAATTGAGGTAAAGAAGAGGATTGGATACGTACCTGAAGATGTCGTATTGTATGAGTCTTTAACTCCAAGAGAGCTTTTCGAGTTTATTTCATCTGTAAGAAACCTTTCTATGGATGTATCTTTCAAAATAGGTTCCCTTGTAGATGCTTTCGACATAAGACAATATTATGATTCGCCGATTGCAACCCTTTCCACCGGGACGAAACAGAAAGTCGCAATAATAGCAGCCTTGCTGCACGATCCGCCTCTTCTAGTACTTGACGAGCCTTTAAGAGGTTTAGATGTTAGATCTTCAAAAATTTTTAAAGAACTTCTCTCCATTCATATTGAAAATGGAGGAGCAGTTCTACTTTCTACACATATAATGGAACTTGCAGAACACCTCTGTACAAAGGTTGGAATAATTGATAAAGGTAGACTTGTCGCAGAGGGAACGGTCGACGAACTTAGACAACTTATTCATAAAGCTGGCGCAAGCCTAGAAGAAATATTCCTAAAAACAACGGAACAGGAAGAAGAGGTTGCTGAAGTTGTGAACATGTTGAGGGAGGCGTTTGGCAGAAAATGAAGTTCTCAGAGATGTGGAGAATCTCAGGCGTTATTTACCGTGAAGTTAACTTTAGGGCCCTACTTTTACAGCAATCAACGGTAAATCTAAGCGATATCAGAGCCGTAAAACGCCTATTATCCTCTGTAAGAATGAATAAAATATTAATGTCAATATTTATTTGCATAATGGGTGCTGCGTTAGCGGTAGGCACGTCCTATGCAGGATCAGTTTCCATTAATGGAGATATCATATTCGGTAAAGCTATTATAGTTTCAGGATACTTCTTACTGATATTTTTCATTATAGTTTTTTCCTCGCTTTTCACGTCGTCTATTTTCCTTTCTGTAGATATATTTCAGCCAATTGCAATCTTACCTCTTTCTGATGAGGACTTAGCTAAAGTAACGTTACTAGCATATTTTAGAACCTTTGATATTCCGGCAATTCTAGCGATTTTTATTTTCCCAATAATTTTAAGCGTGTCTTCGTTTTCAATAATTCCCTTCGTTCTCGGCGTACCTTTATGTTTTATTGTTACCTTCTTGGCCGCAATCGTTGCGTTATACCTTGCTAAAGCATATTTTTCAAAAATCACGCAAACCAGCGGGTCGAAATTAAAAAGTATAGGTCGATTTTTCCTCATGATCATGTGGGGGCTTTTAGCTTTCGGCACATATGCTTTCGGCTCACTTTTCATGGAACTTATGCCGATCTTAATGAACCTCTCCAACAATTGGCCACCGTACCTAAGAAATGTAATCGTTGCAATTTTCCCTCTATCCCTAGCTTACGTATATAGCGTACTCTTAACCAACTGTTTCCTCTTAACAAAGTCTACAGCTATAATTGCCTTACTCTCAACCATCTTTACATGTTTGTTAACTTTTTATGGCGCAAAATGGTTAATGAAAACCATAACAACTCTACCTTTTGAAAGCATGAAGATGCAAGCAACAAAACATGATATTCCACGAGTTTTCAAAATATCGATATCTAATCCGCTGATAGCAATTATGAAAAGGGATTTTCGTTTAGCCTCGAGAAGCCCAAGTTTGTCATTTATAATAGTCTTCCCGGTTGTCATGTTTTTTATCTATCTTCTTCCGGTTATATTTGGAGCCTTTGATCCCTCATTTCTAACTTCCATCTTTGGAATGTTAATCTTTTTCTATCCAATGTTTTCCATAACATTAATGTTAGTTGACGGTAAAGCTGGAATGTACACTTTTACACTTCCACTAAGACATCGCACACTTATAAAAGCAAAAGCGCTTCTCATAACAATATCCTACCTTTCCCTGGCTGTTATTCTTATTTTAACATCTATATTGTTCCACGCATTAAATATATGTACTTCGATGCTATTTATTATAATTGCACCAGGAATTTACGTTTCATCCTACTTAATTATGAGTAAAATGGTTAAAAGCTTTAAAGAAGAAGGACTATCATTCTATGAAATGCAAAAACAGGTAACGTTTATTATTTTTATGCTAATTATTGTCGCATTCCTAATAGGTCTACCGACGCTCATATACCTTATAGTGACTCCAAAAATCAAAAGCTTAGGTATTCTCTTTGCAGCGGTGTGTTCTTTATCAGAACTACTGTTAACTGTCTTCATCAACAACAAATGGTTGAAAGATTCGCTTTAGAAAACGTAATAACAAAAATTTAATAAATGCTTCTGTATTAATGCATAAGCCGACATTTCAACTAAACTAAGAAATTAAATTAATTACATGGCTTTAAATTTATTAAGGTGAATTTCGGTAGATAAATTGATAAATGTTACCGTAGGTTAGATACAGGGGAGTTGTGGCTTTGTGGGTGTTCTTTGACTTGGGAGGTACCCTCTTAGATGAAGAACCGTTTATCAGTTTAGTTTTCAGAGAAGTATACAAAATGCTAATAGAATATGACATTAAAGTACATATGAATGACATTTATAAAAAAGTAGAGGAGCTAGTTTTCACAAGAAGATACGGTGACTACTTCTTTATAGACATGATAGAGAATCTATGTTCCGATCTCGGACAAGATAAAGAAATCGCCTCATCAATCATTGGTTACTACAAATCGAGAATAGCCAATCAATATCTTGAAAAAGTTCATCCTTATCCAGGAGTTGAAAAAATACTTGAAAGAATGTCTAGGAAATATAAACTAGGAATCATTGCAAATCAAAGCTCAAGAGTTAAAGAATATCTCGAAGACAAATGGAAACTTTTCCCTTATTTTGATTTAATAGTAATCTCCGAGAATGTTGGCTACCGTAAACCAAATCTAAACATATTTCTACACGCTCTTGGAGAAGCTAATTCCAGCCCTAATACGACCTTCATGGTAGGCGACCGCCTTGACCATGACATAAAACCTGCAAAAATTCTCGGCATGGGAACAATAAGAGTAAAACAAGGAATATTTTCGCTCCAAGAGCCAACAACACCCATGGAAATCCCAGATTTCGAAATATCTCATCTAAATGACCTACTAGATCTTTTCAAATAACGTTGCTTCCACAATGGAGCGATACCTAAAGTTTATGTAAAATGTTTTGTCATCATCGTTTACATTCAAAACAGTTTAATTCCTTTCCTTCAATAATTCACTAACTTAATATTTCACTAACATATCTAAGCTAGATGGGTGGTCTCCTTGAGTTTCACATGGGTATTTCTCCTTATTCTGACGATCATTTTCATCACGTTTGTTCTATGGAACTTTCCGTGGCTAACAGCTTACTACAAACCTAATATAAGCACCTTTAAAATAGAGGTAAACAAAAAGATTCTTATAGTGTCAGATTTACACTTAAGCCCTTCAAACATTAAGTATAAGCCTTTAGAAAAAATTGTTAAAAAGGAGAATGTTAAATATTTGGTGATTGCAGGCGATTTCATCGAATATAAACACAAAGAAATAGAAGAAGAAAAACTCATAAAAATACTTGAAAAAATCTTAAAGAAATTAAACATCAACCAAGAAGACCTAACAATTTTTTATGTACCAAGTAAGTCCTCTCACGACCCAAAAATAAATAAGAACATAGAATTTCAACTAAATTCAATCAAAGTACACATCATAGATGGAATTCTAAGGCTTGTTTCAAAAAATGCCACATTGTACATTACCCATGGAGATTACGCTAGTAGGGATGGAGGCATCGCGGCAACAATTAATAGAACATTAAAACTCTTTGGGGTAGATCTATTTCTAGAGAAATTGCTAAGAAAAATTCTAAAAGTAGAAGAAAACTCGTGGCTGATAATGGGGCATACCCACATACCGGGAATAGATGAATCTAGTAGAGTAGCGAATTGCGGTGCATGGGGCAGACACATTTTAAGAAAAGAGTCGAACACAGCCATTTTGGTAGACGGTAAAAGCATAAAAATGCTATGCGCAGAAAAACAACAGCAAAACAAGTAATGTCGAAGGTTGAACACGTCGAAACCCGATACAATCTGCCTAACCTAACAAACATAACAGCTCTAATCAATGGAGAAATCATTAGGTGTGACCTTAAAAAGCTATACCACATCCACGGGGTTTACGAGGAGAAGAGGAGAAGAATATAAATTTTTCTAAGCATAAGCCTAAGATCGCTGAGAAGCTGATGCAAAAATGCTCTAAGAGGGAAAAGAATAGAGCTAAAGACTTCATGCACAAATTAACAACCAAGATAACTAAGGAACTGAGGAAGTTTAAGAGCGGAGCGATACTTG
>JAUQZC010000006.1 GCA_030587435.1 Candidatus Baldrarchaeota archaeon
CTAAGAATAGCGTAATGTAAGTTTTTGGTGTTTTTAAACTCAATAATAAGTAATTGATTTTTATAATTTCTTTCTTCTACTAAGGAAAGAGGCTTGATAGGTTTCTTAATAAAGTATTCTTTTGAAGGGTTCACAAGAAATTTTTGAGCTACATGATTAGCGTAAAGATATGCTCTTTTATCGATACTTGCAGCAGCATTTCTGTTTGGATCAGTTGGATCTACAATAATCAAAAAATCTTTTCCAAATTTTGGGTGTTTCCTTAGCTCTTCCGCTTTTCTGCCAAAAAAATCAATTGGGGTTTTAGGTAAACTTTTAAGGTTTAATAGGGTCCTTTCGAACGTCTTGTAAAAGAATATTAATAGTTCTACACTGAACCCCGTAAATCCGCTCCTTCCAATGGCGCACATATCGCCGTAAGTATAACAAGCCTTTAGAAAAGCCTTTAATAACCTTACTTCATCTCTTTGCTCTTTTGAAAGGTTTTTGTGCACAAACCTAGAGTGGTGAGGTGTCCTATCAACTGCGGTTATCGGGCCACGTTTTAATAATTCTTGAAGTTCTAACCAAAAGCCAGCTAAAATATCTACATCAAAACCACTAATTTTAGCAGAAAGATATGGATGTTCAGCGTATGTTATTTTTATGTTAGTGCAACCGGCGTTTATAGCTGCGGGTTTAAACCATTCTTCAACAATTATTTCAAATTCTTTATGTAACTTGTCTCTCATCTCTTTTTTTGAAAGTTTCAAAATATCTTTATAGTCGTTGGGAGATAATGCAACAAAGATGTCTATATCGCTTGCTCCTCTCAGCTGTGTCTGTTTAATACCTGTACTACCTTCTTCTTCGACAAATAGAAATTTGTACCCCTTTTTAATGGCTATTTTCTCGATAGACTGTTTGAGACGATTAATAATTTCTTTTTGTTTCTCTATTTCATGTTTGGTAGGTTTTATTATTTTTAAGGCTTCGTTTTTTATCTCTCGAATTTTTCTAAGGTTCACTACATCCACCGTTAGGCAACATATAATTTACATACCTTAAAAGAAGTGTGCTTAATAAGGTGTTGATGATGAATCTAGTTGACATCCACTGTCACTTGACAATGAAGCATTTTAAAAACGACCTAGATCAAGTTATTTTAAGGGCTAAAGAAAAAGGATTACTTTTAATTGTAACTTCCTCCATATCACCAGACGACTTCTTCTCTTCACTTAAAATTGTTAATAAATACAAAAACTACGTTTACGTCACCTTAGGTCTCCATCCCCCAGGAGTAACGGAAGAAACCTTTAAGCAAACAATCAAACTTATTGAGAAATATAAGAACAACATTCTAGGAATAGGAGAGGTTGGTCTTGACTTCTATCACGTCAAATCGGAGAGCTTGAGGAGACTTCAGCAGAAAACATTCAGAGAATTTATTAGGCTTTCAAAAAGGCTTGAAATTCCACTGGTTATTCATAGTAGAAATGCTATGCAGCTTACTCTTAATATATTAAGGGAGGAGGAGGCCAGTAATGTTATATTGCACTGTTTTAGCGGAAGCACTAAGGAGGCAAAAGTTGCGGTTGAAGAAGGATGGCTTATTTCCATCCCTACTGCTGTAGCTAATCGTCCGCTTTATCAGTCAATAGCTAAATTTGTTCCATTAAGAAACATGGTCTTAGAAACTGATAGCCCATTTCTCTCACCATTTAAAGGTCAGAGGAATGAGCCTGCAAATGTGTACTACGCTGCAGTAAAGGTGGCAGAAATTAAGAGAGAAACATTAGAAAAGGTAGCAGAAATCACAACAAGAAATGCTCTTAGGTTTTTTGGATTGTAGGATTTTACGTTACAACGTTTCGTACATTTTAAGAAGTTGGATTGCATCTTTTTCACGTAATGGACTTTCACAAATCATGGTACCAGACACATTAAATTCTTTTATAGCTTTTAGGATAAGTTTTGGGTCTGGACTATTTTGATTGATGGGTAGATGTTTTTTCTCGGAACCTTCCCTTATAATTTCTTTCTTACCGGTTAAAAAAGTTTTAAGGGATAGGGTGGGTTGCTGTATGATTGTGAATTCAACGCCAGTAAAGTGCATGTGTAAATTTTTGAGAACTTCTTTTCCCAGCGCGTTCTCAAGCTTTAAAAGAACTTTTATTACGTCATCTACACTCTTTAATATTCCTCCATTTCTTGCATGAATATGTGCCCAATCAAGAACTATCCTAACTTTGTCGACTTGTTGAGCGACACTAATAAGTTCTTCGAGTTTACCGAATTGTTTATGCTTACCTGTGGTTTCCAAACCTAAATCTATGCTCTGTATTTCATTTAAGATCTCTTTACAGTGTTTAGCTACTAATTTTATGTGATCTTCCTTTTTTAACCTCTCTTGATACCCTCCAGGGTGTATAACGACTATATTGCATCCTAATCTTTTAGCAAGCTTCATAACTTTTAGAAGTCGTTTTTTGCCGTATAAATGAAATTGTTTAGAATTGGTTAAACTAATGGTGAAGGGGGCATGACAGGAGGCATATATTTCGTGTTTTTTAAGTGTTTTTTGAAAACTTTCCATGTATTGTGTGGAGTATGAAGGTAGTTGATACTGGTACGTCGTAAAGGGTATTTCAAACGCTTTTAGCTCTGGAAAATTATTTACCATGTATTCTAATGCTTCTAGTGGTTCTAAGGTTTTTGTTGTTCCGCTTGGACCAAATCTTACTTTGTTCACTGAACGGTCTCTCCTTCATTTACTCTATAATTTTTGTGGATTTTTTGTTCCAGTTTACAGCTATTAACGCTACTGCACTCGGCTTAAATTGGTCTATAATTGGGAAATTTGCTGCTTCACATATTTTTGATGCAAATTCTACGATGTCTTTGTGTTTTGGTTGAAATGTCTTGGCGATGTCTTCGGTATTAAGTCCTTTTCTTTTGGCATATTTTGTAAGTCTTAACCGAGCTCCGCCTATGAGGGTAAATCCTTTTACCTCCAAGAAGTTAGGATTGGCTTTTTCTACGATTTTTGCATATTTTTCTGGTTCAACCATGTTTAGGTTTTTTACTGCAGTTATTCTGATCACTGTTCGGCAGCTTAGAGATTCAAGTAGTTCAAGTGTTTGGTTAAGTTTTTCCCAACCGTTTTTGACGTAGGGAACGCATACCTTTTTGTAAATTTTTTCGTTTGGAGCAGGTAGAGTAACGTATAGTTGAGTTGGAAGCTCGTTCATTTCACTTAATCTTTCAGGGAATGTGCCGTTTGTTACGATAAATGTTGTGAATCCCTTTTTATGGAATTCTGATACCATTTCATCAATATAGGGGTACATCATTGGCTCGCCAGTCAAGGAAATAGCAGCATGTTTTGGATGTGCTGCTTCTTCCCAAACTCTCTTTACAAGTTCTGGATTAGCAATTTTTTGTTTAATAATGTCTTCGATGTCCGTAACGGTGCTAATTTTCTTTTTTATTCCCTCCGAGATCATGTATTTTTCTTCTGATATTTCGATTACGTATTCTTCTCTTAGAAGGTGTCTTAGTGCGCTTTTAATTTTTCTTTTAGAGAGTTTAGTTTTTGTTGCAAGAGAGTTGAGAGAGAGTTGTTTTTCTCTAAATAATGCTTCGAGAACTATGACTATGTTTTCGTAATGTTGAAGTAATCTTTTAAGAGGATATTTTTTCTTGACCATTTGTTTTTGGGCTTCAATCATTTCGTTAACTATCGTTTTAGGGTCGTCAAGGTTTAGTTCTTCTAGGGATGTTTCATCGATTAAGAGACCTACATCGTTAGGGTGAATTCTCCAACAGTAAATGCATCTGTGGTTACAAAAGATCATGGGGCTATTTTGTAAGCATTGATGGGATTTTATTCCATAGAATTTTTCTTTGTAACAATGTCTTATACCTGTGAACATTTTTTGTTCAAACCAGTGACAGGGTTTAATGGCAGAGTGTTTGTGTTTTCCTACTACCACGTAGCCGGGCGTTTTTTCATATATTTCCATAAATTTTTCTAGAAGCTTGCTCATTTTTAGCACCACTGTTTAAATCCAGGTATATAGTTCAATTTTTGCTTTAATTGCATAGAAATTTGTTACCATTTACTTGATTGAGTTTAAGATTTAATATTGCAAATTGCGTGATTTTTCACTTTGTTGATATAAATTTTGTCCTCTTATATCTCTATCTAAAACTTAAGCCAAACTAACTTAATTATTGCAAGATACTACATTTAATTAGGATATGATCGGATATATTGAATTATTTCGCCTTATAAAGCGTTTAGATTTTTAATATCTAACTCTACATTGAGCTGCTAGAAGCTCGATAACCTTAATATTCGATATCTATCTGTTCCAACTAGGCTTTCAGGGTGGTGGACAATATAGGGTATTGCTATAGGACATACATTACCTTTTATTTCTATGTGTATAGTTTTTACTTGATAAGTTACAATTGATGGTGACGATAATGTTGAGTGAAGGAGCGATTAAAAAGATTAAAGAGCTTCTTGTGAAGGATGATGCCAAAATAGCTATGCTTGAAGTTCTTTCTGATGGTGACTGGCATTCTACGGTTGATTTATGGAGAGCTGCCAGAAATGTGCGGAAATTTATGGGAATTGTAGGTGTTGGTGTCGCTCTCCAACAAATACAAGACATTGCTGGTAATGAACTTTTACAAAAAAAGACTGGAGTAGAAACAGCTGAGTGGAGAATAAATCCACAATTTTTAGATGATTTAAAAAGTTTACTGGATGAGTTAAGAGAGGAAAAGAAAAAGCGCGTGAAGGGCTTAGATTTTATATAAGAGAGATAACTACAGGTAATTTAACTTGAATTTTAGATATTTAATATCTTATTAGCCATTTTGATATTAAACATGATTAAACATGAAACTAACACCATGTCATCTTAAGTTGTAACTCAGAAAATCTGATGCTTAGGATTATGTAGATATTAGGGTTGTAGTTTGTTCAACACCTGGTATTTTTCGTAGTTCGTAGATGAAAGTTTGAAGTTGATTGATATGTTCAACTTCAATTCTACAAATTAAATCCCAAGGGCCGTATACTATTCTGGCCTCTTTTACCTCTTTCATTTTCCTTATTTCCTCTAGCACAGTGTCTTCTTCTCCCGATTTTACAAGAATTAATACGAATGCTGTTATTGTTGGCATTAGCAAAGCCCTCCATAGGTTAGGGTCTTATGCTTTTTATCAAAATAACACTTTAAAGGTTTCCCTTAGAGTCTTAAAATATAGTTTTACATTATGTGAATACTGAGGTTTTATAAATGTTAAAAGTGGTAGGTTTACAGCTTAGATTGGAAGACGGAAAGAAGGAGAAAAACTTAGCAAGGGCTTTGGAAGCGTTAAGGAAAGTTGCAAATAGAGAAAAGGAGGTAGATATTTTCTGTCTTCCTGAACTCTTTGACACTGGTTTTAGTTATGTGAGTTTGAAAGATATAGCTGAAGAGATTCCAGGCGAAACTATTAATGTTCTTATGAACTTCGCTGAGGAGTTTCAAAGTTACGTTATTGCTGGCATAGCTGAAAAATACGAAGGTAAAATATTCGATTCCGCTGTTATGATTAGCCCTAAGGGAAAGATTCTGTGTATCTATAGAAAAACTCACTTGTTTCAAGATGAAAAGAACCACTTTGCTAGTGGTGATAAAATATTTGTGATTGATTTAGGAAGATTTAGAATAGGTTTGCAGATTTGTTACGAGGTTAGATTTCCAGAGATTTCTAGGGCGCTTACTTTACATGGTGCGAAGATCATTTTTACTTTAGCTGCTTTCCCTTTAGAGAGAATAAATCATTTTGTAATTTTGTCAAAGGCTAGGGCCGTGGAAAATCAAGTTTTTCATGTTGCTGTTAATCGCGTGGGTCCGGGAGAAAATAAAGTATATGGCGGTGAAAGTATGATTATAAGTCCTTTGGGAAATGTTATTGCTGGTATTGGACGTGTCGAAGGTGCAGTAATCGGTAGTATTGATTTAGATTTGGTTGATAAAGTTAGAAGAGAAATTACTGTATTAACTGATAGAAGGGAAAGCGTTTACAAAAAAGTTAAGGTGATATATTCCAGTTTTTAACAACACGGTTAGTGATGTCATGGTATGTATTCGAGTATTTTGAAGAGTGAATTGTTTTTAATTACTATGTTTGCGTGTTTTTCGATTATTTCATCTTTTGGATTGAATGCGATGCTAAGTCCTACTATCTTGAACATGCTGAGGTCAAAATGCGTATCTCCTACTGCAATAAACGTTGAAAGTGGGGTTCCCAGTTTTTTTGAGAGATTCATTAGATTTCTACCCTTTTCACAAGGATCAACAACGCATTTAACGTGTTCGGTCAGATATCCGTTCTCGTCTGTTTTAAACCCGTTAGCATATATGTATTCTATACCTAACTTTCTTGCAATTTCCTCAGCTAGTATATCTAGTCCTCCCGTGACTATTGCTGTTATATAACCACGTCTTTTTAATTTTTTAATTGATTCATAGGCTCCTTCTACCATTTCATAATTTTTCAGTGCCTTTGTCACTTCAGATATGTGCGGATATCTATTGTTTTGTTTCCAAAGAAGAAGATCTCTACGCATCCATTCGCAATAACTTATTCGCCCCGCTAGATAATCTTCCATATTTTTCTTAACTAGTTTAGGATCTGATCGAAAATATTTATGCAGGATTTCCCAGCAACTGGCCCCTTTAATCAACGTACCGTCCATATCAAATACGACAACTTTAAAATTTTGCGAGCACACGAAACCCCCTTCTACAAATTCCACAGATATCTGGTATTTTACGATGTTCCTCCTCCGACTGGTGGAAAAATAGCTATGGTATCCCCATCCTTCAATTTGGTATTTAACCCATCTAAAAATTCGATGGATCTGCCATTAACGAGAATTTTTACATAAGGTTTTAGCTCGTTTGGACCTTTTAGGACTTCTTTTTCAAAATTAG
>JAUQZC010000010.1 GCA_030587435.1 Candidatus Baldrarchaeota archaeon
ATACACATGGGCAACACGCAACTCATATAATTTTCCGAAAGTTTGATAAGAAGAACATGGAAAATATTTTTGTTCTAAATTCTTTGAAAGGGTGAGAAAATGTCCAAAAAGAAAGTTCCTAAAATAGTAGTTACACCACCAGGTCCAAAAGCAAAAGAGCTACTAGCAAGAGATGAAAAATATATATCGCCCTCCTATGTTCGATGGTACCCACTTGTAGTAGAAGAGGGGAAAGGTTGCATAGTAAGAGATGTAGATGGAAATGAATACATCGATTTCAATAGCGGATTAGCCGTTATGAACGTAGGTCACTGCCACCCAAAAGTTTTAGAAGCTATTAGAAATCAGTCAGAAAAATTATTACATTATAGTAACACTGACTTCTACTATCAACCCGTCATAGATTTAGCTGAAAAACTTACAGAAATCACCCCGGGAACCTTTGAAAAGAAAGTGTACTTTGGTAATAGCGGAGCAGAAAGTATAGAAGCTGCAATTAAGATGGTAAGATGGCACACAAGAAAACCGAGAATATTAGCTTTTATAGGGGCATTCCATGGGCGAACTTATGGCGCCATGAGTTTAACATCAAGCAAACCCGTACAAAGAAAATATTTCTTCCCATTGGTACCAGGAGTAACACATGTACCATACCCCTATTGCTATAGATGTCCATTTAAACTAGAGTTCCCAGATTGCGATTATTGGTGCATTGATTTCATAGACGAATGGGTCTTCCACAAATATATTCCACCAGAAGAAGTAGGCGCAATTATAATCGAACCTATACAGGGTGAAGGTGGATACATCGTGCCTCCACCAGGATACCACCAAAAATTAAAGAAACTAGCAGAAAAATACGGTATTCTCTACGTTGACGATGAGGTTCAAGCCGGTATGGGAAGAACTGGAAGATGGTTTGCAATAGAACACTGGAACATCGAACCCGATGTAATATGTATTGCAAAAGGAATTGCATCAGGATTACCACTTGGAGCAACAGTAGCAAAAGCTGAAGTAATGGATTGGGAAGGAGGATCACATGCATCAACCTTTGGAGGCAATCCGGTCTCATGCGCAGCTGGACTTGCAGTAATCAATATAATTAAAGAAGAAAACCTTCTCGAAAACGCTGAAACTCTAGGAAACTATATAATAGGTCGTTTTAAAGAGATGCAAGAGAAATATGAAATGATTGGTAATATTAGAGGAAAAGGATTAATGATTGGTGTAGAACTTGTAAAGGATAGGAAAACAAAAGAACCAGCCAAGAAAGAGGCTCAAGAAGTCATGTTAAGGTCTTGGAAACGAGGAATCGCATTAATAACAGCAGGCATCTCGACTATTAGAATCGCACCACCCCTAATAATAACAGAGGAACTAGTAGATGTCGCGCTGGAAATTATAGAAAAGTCCATTGCCGAAGTAGAGAAAGAATACTTAAAGAAATAACTTTTTACTTAACTCCCTTTTTATTATTTTGTAACAGCAGTTAAAAATACAAATGATTCAAGTGTAACTATACGGTATTCTTGTTACCAAGGTACAAGACTATCCATACCCCATTGCAGTAGCAACAGTTTGTCCTGCCGAAATTCCCCCATCACCAGGAGGGAGTAATCTATGCGAAATAAACTTTAATTTATGTTTTTCAACTTCTTTTCTAATGGTTTTTGTAATTGCCTCATTATAAGCAACCCCGCCTGAAAAACCGATTATTTTTATTCCCTCTTCCATCGCTATATTAATTGCGGCGCTAACTAATCCTTTTGCCAAAGCTTCTTGAGCCGCTGCTGCCACGTGTTCCCTTCTAACCTTTTTAGATGCCTCAAGTACATCGAGGAGAATATTAGTAGTATTGATCACATATGTGCTGCCATCTTGTTCAATGGTAGCTGTTATTTTTGCTTTTGAAGGATCTCCAAGTGTTGCAATAGACTCTAATCTCATAGCGGGCTCGCCCTCATAAGTTCTTTCGAAGCATACACCTAGAAGAGCAGATATAGCATCTAATACTCTTCCTGCACTAGTAGTCTCAGTTAAATTTATTTTTTTAGAGATTTGCGAGAGTACTATATTTAGCTCTATTTCTCCTTTCTTAAATCCTTTAATACACTTATCTAAGAGAACTTCTCTTAATTCCTCCATCGACAGCACCTTACTTAAAATGCCAGCAACCATCCTAGCTGGGTATTTTGCAGCTAAGTCTCCTCCAGGCATAGGTTGCGGTTCTAAATGTCCTCTTCTTTCAAACCAATTGTAGGATCCTACAAATATTTCTCCTCCCCACGGCTTTCCATCTAAGCCGTATCCCACTCCATCAGCAACGATACAAACAATTTTTTCGTCGAGAGGTATTTTATGTTCAACAAGTAGTTTAACCATGTGCGCAAAATGATGTTGAACCTTAACAACGTCAATATTCCATTGTTCAGCAAGTTCCTTCGCAAGTCTAGTTGTTAAAAATAGTGGATGCAAATCACAAGCTATAATATCTGGTTTTTTAACTCTGGTAAGCTTCATCATATGGAAGAGGCTTTCCTTAAGAAATTCAAGGGTTTCTAAAATTTCAACGTCACCAATATGTTGGGTCAAAAAACATCTATCTTCTAAAAGAACTGCTCCAGTAACTCTTAGCTCAGGACCTGTACCTAAAACTACGACACCAGATTTAAACGGTAGAATTATTGGTTCTGGAACATAGCCGCGAGACCTTCTCAAAAATTTAGGTAAACCATCGACAACTCTTATAACACTATCGTCACATCTCTGATAAATACGCCTATTATGCAAAAGAAAGTAGTCAGCAATATTTCTAAGCCTCTTTAAAGCATCTTCATTAGTAATAGCCATAGGTTCTCTTGGAAGATTCCCACTAGTCATAATAACAGCAGGTTCTTTGGTGTATCTAAAAAGCATGTAATGAAAGCCGCTGTAGGGTAACATAACTCCTACGGTGTGAAGTCCTGGAGAAATCCATTCACTAAGATAATATTCATCAGACTTCTTCAAAGCAACAATAGGACGCCTAAAGGAAGTTAAAAGTTCTTCTTCAACTTTGGAAACCTCAGCAAAACTTCTAACCACATTTATATCTGGAGCCATTATGGCAAACGGCTGCCAAGGCCTCCTCCGCCTCTCACGAAGCATAAGCACGGGACCATCCTCAGTTGTTTTCGTAGCGATATGAGTTCCTCCAATACCTCTAATGGCGAGAATATAACCTTCATCAATAAGTTTACCAGCAGTTTTCAACGGCTCTTCATCGTCAATGACCTCTCCATTCTTGTCGCATAGTACCATTTTAGGCCCACAGACAGGGCAAGCAATAACTTGAGCGTGAAAACGTCTGTCTAAAGGATCCTCATATTCCCGTGCACATTCAGGGCAAAGAGGAAAATCTACCATTGTAGTTTTATCACGATCATATGGAAGACCAAAAATAATAGTAAAACGTGGACCACAAATAGAACAGGCAATAAAGGGATAGAGATATCTTCTATCATTTGGGTCAAAAAGCTCATGCAAACACTCTTTACAAATAGCTATATCAGGAGGAATATACGATATACCGGATTTTTCAGTTTTCTTCTTACTTTTTCTAATTTCAAATGTACTGAATTCTCCTCTATAATTCATAAATTTAACATCCATACTCGTATATTTTGAAATTGGCGGCTTATCATTCCTCAAGGCCTCCAGAAAATCATCTATATTCCTCTTTTCACCTTCAACAACAATTTTGACACTACCATCTCCTTGATTAAAAACATATCCTGTGAGAGCTCTTTTAACTGCTATTCTATAGACAAAAGGGACGGAAACCAACTCCTTGAACAATACCAGTCACAAGAATCTCTGCTCTAATTTTCATTTACCTCACCAGCGAACCTAACTTAATTTTCTTCGTACATGGCAAGAAGATAAGAAGAGTGATAAATTTAATAATTACGCCTAACTCAGATAAATCGATAAAAAAGATCACATTCAACATCTTATATGTACATGGTGGTAAAGATATTGCTATGTTAAAAAATAAATAATAATGCAAGATATAAAACTTAATTTCGGAAGGAACCATAATATTATGGTGCTATAGATTTAGTAATAGATTTGTCTGGGAGGATGGCTTTTGGTCTCATTACCAACCCCCGAAGACATTAAAAAATTAAGAAAAAAGGCTGGACTCACACAAACAGAACTAGCCAAACTTGCAGGAGTAAGTCAATCACTTATTGCACGAATAGAGAAAGGAACTGTAGATCCGAGGCTTTCAACCCTTAGAAGAATAATTGAAGCAATAAAACTTGTTGAAATGAGAGCAAAAAAAGCTAAATTTGCAAAAGACGTAATGTATAGCCCAGTAATAACAATAAAATCAAGTGATAAAGTAAAGAAAGCCATTGAACTCATGGAAAAATACGCTATATCCCAGTTGCCTGTTGTAAACGATAAGGGTATGCCAGTTGGAAGTATAACAGAATCAACAGTCCTTAAAAAGTTACTTTCAGGAGAACCTGAAAAAATACTAAAATTAAAAGTTGAAGAAATCATGGAAGAAAGTTTTCCAACAATTACTCCTTCAACAAATATAAAAGATATACAACAGTTGATTCTAAAGAAATATCCTGCAGTCTTAGTAATGGAAAAAGGAAAAATAGTCGGAATAATAACAAAAATAGACCTAATAACGAAAACAGTAGTAAAATAACTTCTTGTTCCTTTGTAACAACACTCCTTCACCCTTCCATTTCCTGTGGAAAAATAGTAATCTTAAATATTGCTTTATATAAAATGTAAAATTAGTAATCTCCCAGTATGTTAGGTTTCTTTTATAATTAAATTTTATTATAAAAACAATTTGACTTGATTATCGGGCAGAATTGATGAACTGTTACGTTAGTAACAAGATTTTTTTCTTCTTATCTCTATTTTTTCCAAGAGAAATTAGAGGGTGTGAGACTTCTTGTTACTAAGTTAACAAATAAGTTTTTACATAGAATAATTTTTCTTGTTTCTTTTGTAACAAGAAAATTAATATTTAGAACGTACATATTTGCATGTAGTTATCGTGGTGGTAGAGGTGGAGTAGATGGTTGTTCCGCTTGTTGTATTTTGTTTCGATTTTAGTAAAAAGCCTGAAAGAATGGATGATTTTCGTAAATGGGCTAGACGTAAGACTGTTTTTTATAGGAAGCTGTATGGTGCAGATATAAAAAATGTTAAGCGTAGAGTTGATGGATCTTTTTTGGAAGCTGTTTATCATGTGCGGGGGTTAACAGATACGATTCCTTGTTTGAGACTTGACAGGAGTGTTTTTGCCGTCAGGCCTGAAGATTTTCGTAAGGTTATTAGTTTTTTCGAGGGGTTTCCTGAAGTGGAGTACAGGTTTTTCTTAGGGGTTTTTGATGAAAAAGAGATTAGAAGTGATATGATTTCTTCTTCTATTTCAAAGGATAGCTTAGAAGCGCTTGAGAAGTCTTTTAGAGAAATTATTAAAATTAGAAAATAAAGATAAAATTTTAGTCAAATTTACATTCGATTTATGTCGGTGTTTTTTGACGATGCTATGAGACTACTTCATAATATACTTTTGGTCTTCCTCTTCCATTGCCCTTTACTGGAACTTTTCTCACCTTGCCCTTTAGTATAAGTTTTACAAGCTTGTCGTATAGGGTTGTTCGTGGTACTCCGGTTATTTCCATTAATTCCGTCCTTGTTAGAGGTCCCTTTTCTTTAAGTATTTGAAGTAGCTCTTCCTCTTGTATTCCTCTTTTTATATTTGCGGCTTTGGCCATTTCTATCGCCTCTCAAAACTAGAAATATACCATCTTTATAACTTTTTCTCACCGAATTAAGTTAAAAAGTAAACTATATGTTTTCGGGCTTCTTGATAAAAATTAAAGGATTTCGCTCTCTAGGGCTTTTTCAACAACTCTATATTCTCTATTTGCTCTGTCTCCTCGTCTATCAAGAAATCCTTTGTTGTATAGTCTTGCTAAATATGTTGAAACCGTGCTTGGATTTATTGTTTCCCCGAATTGTCTTTGATATTCTTCCTTTACATCTGTTGATCTAAACCATCCATATTTGAAGTTGTTTTTTATTACCCATAGAAGTTTTTCTTTTATTGATAGAGAATTTAAATCAAAGTATATCACTTCATCTGAACGTAGTTCTTTCTTTTCTTGTTTTGTTTTTGAGAGTATGGCATCTATATATCCTTGCACCTTTTCTTTATCTAATGCTTCCTTCCCTTTAATAATTAATTTTATTTCACCTTTTCCCGGTATCTTAAACTTTACTTCGACTTCAGCACCATCTTCCACGTTTTTCACCGGTTTTTCACTCTTCACAAAGAGATTTGTGATAATACTTCACATGTATATTTGTTGGTTAGTGAAAGTTAAAAGTTTTTATATTACCTTTTCCATACGTAGCCGGATATTTAAAATGAACTATAATGTACGGTTTTTACATCATTCAACTTCACTTATTAGTATTCTTGGAAAATAAGTTTTTTATCAAAGTTATAGTTGTTATAGAGAAATTTTTCATTTGATTTTTCTCTTTCACATTTTCACATTTAATTTCTTCCTCAATACAGGTTTAAGATTATTAATGTATGTTTTCCAGTGGAAACAAAGGGGTTACTAATTATGCATCTATAATCAAGGTAACTTAAGCTGAACATGAATAGTATTTGTTTTCGACTTCTTTATTGATTTATGTATTTCACAGTCACATAGCGCCATATGACAAAAAGTTATCAAAATCACAAACTGTGAAGTGAAAAGGTTAAAAAGCAGTGAAATCGATACAAATAATGAAGTGATGAATCTTTAACCTCTGAAGTTGTGATGAGGTGACAGGCCGCTGAACACCTTTTCTTGAAAATAATGTAATATAGTCTTCTTTTTAAAAGGTGATGAATCTTTTTCACATTTTTTAACATTGTAAAATGCTTTACATTATATTCCGATAGAGTTATAACCTTCATTTCCTGTGGAGTATTAGGTTGGGGGTTTAGGAGTGCCAAGTGAAAAACCACTAGACAGGATATTCGAGCAATTTTTAGCATCACCAAAGATTTTTAAGAATAGAGATGTTCTTAGACCAACCTATGTTCCAGATGAACTTCCTCATAGAGAAAAACAGATAACTAAGGTCGGCATGATCCTTGCATCTGCTTTGAGGGGGGGAACTCCTTCTAACATTTTCCTTTATGGGAAAACTGGTACTGGTAAAACTGTTGTAGCGCAGTATGTTTTGAAACATTTAAAAGAAAAATGTATGGAGTTTAATGTTCCTGTACCTATTACTTCTTACATCAATTGTCGTATTGTTGATACTAGTTATCGTGTTTTAGCCCATTTGTGCAGTGATGTCGGTGTCAGCGTTCCTATCACAGGTTTGCCGACCGATACTGTTTACGACAAATTTAGAAAAAGCCTAGATGAAAAAGGGCAACTTATGATAATTGTTTTAGATGAAATAGATCAACTTGTTCGAAAAAATCGTGAAAGTGCTAACGACGTACTATACGACTTGACTAGAATTAATTCAAGCTTAGAGAACTCTAAAGTAAGTATTATCGGAATTTCCAACGATTTAAAATTCAAAGATCACCTGGATCCTAGGGTTATTAGTAGTTTGAGTGAGGAGGAGGTAGTTTTTCCACCGTATACCGCGGACGAACTTAAAGACATCCTTATTCAAAGGGCAAAAATAGGGTTTAACGAGGGAGTGTTAGAATACGGAGTCATCAATTTATGTGCTGCTCTGGCTGCTAGAGAACATGGTGATGCTAGAAGAGCTCTTGACCTTCTTCGTGTTGCTGGTGAAATAGCTGAAAGAGAAGGGTCAAATAAAGTTACTGAGAAACATGTTAGACTAGCTCAAAAAGAGATTGAAAAGGATACTGTAAGTGAAGTTCTTGAAACACTACCAATTCAATCTAAACTAGTTCTTTTCAGCATTTACTTACTGGAGAAGCACAGAGCATCAGAAATAAATACAGGTGATGTCTACGCAGTTTATCAAAATTTATGTAGATACCTCAGGATGGACAGCCTTACTCAGCGAAGAGTTAGCGACATAATAAACGAACTAGACATGTTGGGCCTTGTTTACGCTAGAGTTATTAGTAGAGGAAGATATGGAAGAACTAAAAGAATTAAAATAGGAGTTCCTCTAAACCTCATCGGCGACATATTGGAAAAAGATCCACGGATCAAAGGAGTAGCTGACTACGTACCGCGTATTACTTAGCAAACGTCAAAATTTTCACTTCAAAATTTTTTAAATTCATTATTGGTATTTGACAAGGTAATTTATTCGAATTTTTCTCATTTGAAGGGATCCATGCCCCTGAAGAAATTATATGCACACCATTATATTGATCATGAAAAACGAGATGAAAATGTCCTAAATGGAAAATATCAGGTACATTGCTTATTGTAAGTAGGTCTCCTAGGTGAGGTATTAAGGGAGTGGTTCCATAACTTGGACATAAGTGCCGTGATTTTAATAAAAACTTTGCAAGCTCAATGGGCGTCTTTAAGTTAATTTTTTCCATTAATCTTTCCATGCCTAATCCGTGAAACAAAAGAACCGATATATTATGAATTTTTATTAGAGCGGGGTTACCTAAAACTTTAACGTTGTCCATTTTAACAATTTTTTCAATATTTCTTGTTATTGGTGGTTGTGGAAGTATTGGAAGGGTTGCATCAGTTTCTCCAGGGATTACAATGACTTCAATACTTGTAGGGATTTCCTTAAGATAATTATAAAGTACATTGTAATTCTCTTCTTCTTTAGGGTTATTAATTAAGTCACCAGCAATCAAAAGATATTTTACTTTCTTTCTACCGTTGTTCTTAAGCCAATCTAAAAAACTTTCAAAACTTTCTGCTTGGAAATTGGGGTGCCCTATATGCAGATCTGATATAAATGCGACATATATGTCTGTTTCTGTTCCTTTTGGTTTGTGCGCTGGTAGAATATCTGGGAGATCTAGGCTCTTTGCTTCTATTAATTGTTTTTCTGCTAGTTTTCCTTCTATGTAAATTACTTGGTCTGGTAAATATCTTTTTGCTTCTTCAAAAAGGTGAGAGTTTTGCTTCGGGATTCTAATGTTTAGTATTCCCGTCTCGTCTTCAACGACAAATTTTATATCGTCGTTTTCCCTTTTCTCCAAAATCATTCCGATAATCTTTGCATCTTCTCCAACGCGTTTTCTTTCGATAACTTCTCTTATATTTTGATACGTGTGTCTAATTTCCAAAATCCTCTTTAACTTCCTATATTTGTCGCGAAAATAACTTACTAAGATATCACTTGTAATTCTTAACTCTATTTGAGTTGAAGGAGAACTTACAATCTCTAATCTAGCTGGAATTTTTTCTACATCAATTTTCTTCTTTTCCTCTACTTTCAAGACCTCTTTTACAAATGGAAGTGTAATAACAAACACGTCTTCTCTTTTTGCAGCTGAAAGAATTCTATCCAAACATACATTAAGTTGCACGTCATTTAAAGACGATAAATATTCTAAAGCTTCGGGAGATATCTGATATCCTTCTTCAACAATTTGATGAATAATTTTTTCTAATTTCTCTTGCATTTCACTCTACCCTTTTTACGCTTAAACTAGGTATAATAATGTAACCCTCTTCTTTGTTGCCTACTTTAACAGTTTGACCGTGTATGTGTAGTTTAGCGGTGAAAGCAGCTACTATAGCATCAAGCTCATGTATAGTTAATCTCCTCTCTTCTATATCGCCTTTTAATCCAAGTTTAAGAAGGCTGTGTCTGATTTTTTCCACATCCTTTGCAACGGGTAACCCCAAGATTTTTCTACTTGATGTTGGATGAACTTCAATAACTTTTATACCGCTTTCCTGCATTTTTGAAGCTAAATATATCCCCCTTGAAGTAAGCATTTTCATTCCAGGGAATAGTGGCGGTAACACAGCGCAACCTAGTTTTTTCATCTCTTTGTCTGCTAGTCTCATTTTTCCTTTCTTTGGTAATGTTAGCGGGGCATCTATTGCCACAATTAGTGGGCGTACTTCCAACGTCTTTCTTAAAATTTCTTCATTAGAGTAAAGAGTTAAGACTTTAACGTTATAGCCTTGAAGTAGGGCCCAGCCAGTTTCCCTATTTTCTGCTCCAGCTAAATCAATACCTACAACCTTATACTCCTTGTCCCTGTTCCTGCTCACCTTTCTTTCCCTCATTACTATGTCAACCATTTCCTATTAAAAGTTCCAACATAACTTAATAAACCAAATTTGACGATAATATATTTGGAATTCAATGGCACAAATCGATAGTAGCAAGTTGCTTACTTTAAATATCTGTGGGGGAAGGCGATGGAAGTAAGAAGACTTCAGAAAACAGGTGGAAGCACATTTTTCATCTCGCTTCCAAAGCAGTGGATAAAAAATATGGGATTAAAACAGGGGGATCCAATAGCTATATACGTTGTTAAAGATGGTAGACTAATTTTAGATCCCAGATATGGCGAACATGAACAGCTAAAAACAGCAGTTATCGATATTGAACAAGATTTCTCTCGGGAAATTATTGCAAAGTATCTCTACGGCTTTGATGTAATTGAAATTAAAAGTAAGAGTAGAATTTCTCGTGAAGACCGAAAAACGATTAAAAATATCATTCAAAGACTTATTGGTGTGGAGATAATCGAGGAAAATTCTAGAAGAATAGTTCTTCAATGTCTTATTTCTCCCACTTCTCTGCCTATGGATAAATCTCTTAAAAGAATGTATTTAATTACTTCTAAAATGCATGAAGATTCTATGATAGCTTTAGCTGAAAATGATACAGAGTTGGCTGAAACAATAATACATAGAGATGAAGAAGTAGATAGATTATATTTTCTTGTAGTTAGACAAATAAGGGCGGCTCTTCAAAACCCATATGTTGCAAGAAAACTGGAAACAACCCAACTTGAGTGCTTGGATTATAGAATTGCTGCAAAAAATATAGAGGCAATAGCAGATTGCGCTGTAACAATTGCTGAAAAAGTTCTTCTTTTGAACGGGGAAAAAGTACCGCAAAACATCCTAGAGCAAATGCAAGAGTTAAGTAAAATAGCTCAAAAAATCCATAAACTTGCTTTATCTGCATTATTGAAGAAGAATACTCAACTAGCTGTGGAAGCTTTAAATTGTAAGCAAGAAGCTATAAAGATCGTAGAGGAACTAAATGCAAAGATACTAAAACAACAATTAAATATCGCAGTACATCTAAGTGCCATAGCGGATGCGCTTAACAAAATAGTAACCTATGCAGCGGATATAGCCGACCTAGCATTTTAATAACGTAAGTTCTTACAAAAGTTTACATAGAACCAGTGATAAAGAATATGCTCAAATATTAATAACTCGTATAGGTTAAGAAAGGTGAAAAACTAAGTAAAAGCAGAAGATATAGCTTAAAAATATTTTCCTATTTAACCGTTAACATAACTAGCTATATTCCACTAGAGGTTCAACCTTAAAGATTAACAGATAATGTTCAAGTTAATTTTTATTACACCATGCAGTAAGTTAATGAAAATTAGGAAGCCTGAAAAAGAGGATGATTAGGTTATCTTTATTTAGACATTAACATAGTAAGTTAATGAAAATTCGGTGCCGGGGTAGCCTAGCCAGGCTAATGGCTTTTATTTAAGCCGGTTAAGGCGGCAGGTATAGATGCCCGCTAGGGCCTCGAGATCTGCTTTATCGGGGCTGGGTTAGGAGACAGCCGCTGGCCCTTACGGGCCGCGTGGGTTCGAATCCCACCCCCGGCGCCACAATATTGGTTAACTAATTGCTGTGGTGTTGAGCAGGAGATGGAAGAGAATCTAAATCGGATGGTTCAGGAAATTCGTAGTAAGTTTGGAATTGTGGGTAGGGAACGTGAGTTACGTAAAGCGTTAGCTGCGAAGCTGGCTGGAAAACATCTGCTTCTTGAAGGTGAAGTTGGAGTTGGGAAGACTACTATAGCTTTAGCCTTAGCCAAGTTTTTTAATCAGCCATTTTATAGAATTGATGGTGATGAAAGATTTACTGAAACGAAACTTGTGGGCCATTGGGAACCTCCCTTGGTTATAGAGTTTGGTTATGATGCTGAGAAAAGTTTTGTACCAGGGCCCTTAGTTAGAGCTATGTTAGAGGGAGGGATCCTATTTATTAATGAATTGAATAGATTGCCTGAATCTACTCAGAATGTTTTACTTCCTGCCATGGATGAAGGGCAAATTATTATCCCCAGGCTTGGTGCTGTCAAAGCTAAGCCTGGATTTTACATTATTGCTACTCAAAATCCTGAAGAGCATGTTGGTGTGACTTCCTTAAGTGAAGCACTGCGTGACCGTTTTGTATGGATTAAATTGGATTATCAAACTGAAGAAGAAGAAAAAGAAATTACTTTGCTGAGATCGGGTTGTAATGATCCGAAGATAGTTGATTTAGCTGTTAAAATATGTAGGGCAACGAGAGAACATCCTGAAATTAAACGAGGGGCATCAGTAAGAGGGGCAATAGACCTTGCAAGTTTGGTTTCTAAACTTAATTCTCACAGTGTAGATGAGTGGGTTGATGCAGCAATAATGGCTCTTGGAACAAAAATAGTGTTAGAAGATGATGCTGGTAAGCCGATTGAGAAAATAATTCGAGAAATAGTAGTCTCAGTTTTTCAAAATTTTCAGTAACTGAGGGAATTCGAGAACGAATTCCCGATGACCAAAAACCGCTTATAATTACCAATAAAATAAATGAAGAAAAAATTTTAGAGAAAGAAATAGAAATTGGAGGAAAACTACCCGAATATTACCGTCATTTAGCTAAAGATCTCGACTATGTTTCAATAAGAAGACTAGCTGAAGTCGCCATCAAAAAATATAATATTTCAGCACTTCTAGGCCTTGCGAAGTCCAACCTTTATGCAGTTGTTGACGCTTTAACCGCTTCGGATAACTTAGAGGTTATAGCGAGAAAAATCGCCAAAAACCCTGAAACCGGATATGCGTTTTTCTTTTTAATTAGAAGAAACATACCAGAAAAGTATCGTCGCTTATTCATTAAATTCCTCAAAATTTCTATACTTAGAAGTGCATTAGGAAGACAAGTTAACTTCAAATCTGGGCCTTTTAGAAGAAAGGTAGAATATCAACCTTATTTAGATGAATTTGACCTTGACGAAACTTTAGAGAAGTTTTTAGAACAAAGATATCTGAGTTACAGCGATGTTGTAGGAATTGAACGCGAAGAAAGAAGGAAAGCAGGAGTCTTAATACTTGATACTAGTGGGTCAATGCACGGAGAAAAAATAGTTGCAGCTGCCTTAGCCACAGCAACAATAGCATATCATATGAGAAATATAGAATATTCAATAATTGTCTTTAATACAAGAGCAACCGTCATCAAGAAAATGAACGAAAGAAAACCCACCACGGTAGTCATAGAGAGGATACTTGAAACAGAAGCTGCAGGGTTCACAAACATAGAAGACGCAATGAAAAAAGCATTAAAAGAACTTAAGAAAAGTAAAATAAAGGAGAAATGGGCCATACTATTAACTGACGGTCTTTACAACAGGGGCAAAGACCCAAGAAAATTAGCATCTCGTTTCCCCAAACTCCACGTAATCGCTTTACCAACCAAACAACCCATAGGTATAAAAATATGCAAGCAAATAGCGAAACTAGGCCATGGGAAATTTACACAAATAAAAAGAGTACAAGAAACACCAAAAGCACTAATAAAAATATTAAAAAGAATATAGTTGACTACACTAAATACCAGGTCAAAGAAAACTCAGCTGTTTTAAGGAAATTTATAGCCTGCGGGGGTGGCCGAGCCAGGTCAAAGCCACGTATGTTCGGCGACAAGAGGCGACGGGCCCAGGAGCCCAATGCGGAGAAACCCGTTGGCGTAGGCCTGCGTGGGTTCAAATCCCACCCCCCGCACCAAGTTTGCACAAAATTCAGCCCGATATGTTATTCTGTACTATGAATAATTTGTCCATCTTTATAATTTTAATGTCCTTTAAATCTAAGTTTTTATGTTATTATAGTTAATTTAGTTACGATTAAGGATGCTTGTGGTTTAGCTAGCATAGATTTCCTCTTGCTGACCATGAAAGTTAAAAATTATATATTTTTCAATATACTTACAATTACTATGAACGAAAAGTATCAAAAACTTTTAGAAATCGTTAAAAGAGAGTTAAAAGGAGCTAGCCCAGCTCATGATATAAGTCATGTAATGAAAGTTTATGATTTATGTTTGCTTCTAGCAAAGTACGAAAAGAATGTCGACCTGGATGTTTTGAAAACGGCAGCCTTGCTTCACGATATTGCGAGAGTTAAGGAGAGTCAGAACATTGATCATGCTGTTCTTGGTGCTGAGATGAGTGAGAAAATCTTAAGAGAGCTAGGTTACCCGGAAGAAAAAATAAGACATATTAAGCATTGTATTATTGCTCATAGGTTTAGAGGCGCAGTCAAACCGAGAACAATAGAAGCAAAGATACTGTCCGATGCCGATAAGTTGGATGTCTTAGGAGCCATAGGAATTGCGAGATCTTACATACTTGCAGGGGAATATGGCCAAAAAATCTACGTAGATACCCCGATAGACAAATATATTAAAGAAAACCTTGTAGGCGGAAAGCATGATGGAAGAATTAAGGATTTATCAAAGCACGCTCCGAACATTGAATTTGAAACTAAGTTTAAACACATACCGAAGAAGTTATACACACGGAAAGCAAAAGAAATTGCTAAGGAAAGGTTAAATTCATGCATCAGTTTTTTGAAAGGCTTAAAAAGGAAATTAAAGGTGAATTATAAAGTTATTGTACTGTATATATAACCTACTTAATGAAAGCCTAATAAAGGTGGGTAGAGTAATCCTGTTATTTATATTCCAAATTAAACCTCAAATTTTTTGTTTATTTTAGAAACATTTGTTGCTAACCTTCAATATTGGCTTTTATTTTTTCTTCTAAAATTTCTACGTTTTTCAATATTTCTTTGTAATATTTTTCGGTTATTATTCCTTTCTTGTAAGCTTCCTCTAGTTCCTCTTTATCCACTACCTTTACGTCGTTATTTGGCCATTTTACAATGTCTATTGCAAGGTCTATGTAGGTTACCTTTTGCGGGTGGATTTCTATCCCGGTAGAGATATTGTAATATTCTCCTTTGAGTTCTTTTTCTTTATTGTAATAACTGGTTTTCATGTACCAGGATCCTTGAGTAATTTCCGTTATTCCGTAGTCCCCTTCTTCTATGGGTATGTTTAGAGCATCGTATACTCCTCCGCTTCTGAACTTTCTCATAAGTTTTAGTGTTAGTGGGTTGTTTGTTTTTTCGATAATTTTTCCTGGTGTTAGGTGTATTCTTTTCCCGTTAAGTTTAGCGTGTTCTATTTCAATGATTTCTCCTATTTTAGGATATTTTTGGAGAATAGTCTCTTTAACCTGTTCTGTTACTTCTTCTTTTAGTTCAGGGTTTTTTGATATTATTTTTTCAGCTAGATCTACAACTAAAGCAAATTCCGAATTCAGCGACTTGTAGAAGTGGTGGTTTGGTATTGTCGGGGTTACTTTGCCTCTGATTTCGTCTAATCTTCTTTTTGCTTCATACGGTATCTTTATATGCGCTATTCTTTCTCCTTCATAGAGAAGTGCAGGGGCACTTTCTTTCTCTCCCTTTTTAAATATTTTTTCTGCTTCTTCCTCGAGTTTTTTAACTTCTTCTATTAATTCTTTTGTTTCTCTGGTCGCTGCAGCAGTTCTCCAAAGTATACCCCAGTTTTTAGGCTTTATGGCTTTTCCTAAAACAAATAACGTTTGTCTTGCTTCTGGGCTTCTTATTTTTTTGCTTATTTTTATCGAATTTTCGGGGATAAGAATTGCGTATCTACCTGGTATAGTTATACTTGTGGTTAATGTGATGTCTCTTCCTAATCCGGGGTCAATTACTCTAACAAGTAACTCTTTTCCTTCTTCTAGCTTTTCACCTAACAATAATCCCTTATACTCTCCTAGATTTATAACTGTTCCATGAGGGGTTTGTTGTTCCACGACGCCCTTGTAAATTGCATTTGTTGTAACTTTTGATAGATAAATAAGAGGGTTTGGTAATTCTTCGGTAATTACATTTAGGAACATGTTTAAAATAGCGTCTTTTGCCTCCACCACCAACCCTTGCTTGTCTGATGTGTCTCTTATATCTATGTCCGGTGTATCTACATCAGGCTCTATGTTTAATCTGTTTCTGATCACCTGTGTGCTCTGAGTTATTTGAAACCCGTGGTCTAAGAGTAGTTTTGTTAAAGCTGTGGAATAAATCCCTCTGATTCTAGCTTTCACATTTTAAACTCTCCTAACTAGTTGATGTACTAGAGCAAAATATAGAGAGATAAATTTGGACTAGTCTTGTATAGTTTCTAATATACTAACGGCATTCCATATTTTTGTTCTTGCATGCAATGGGCAGTTAGGATCTTGCGAGGCCTCATCTAGTATTGATATAGCATTTGCTGCTCTTACAGCAGGGGTTCCTTCGCCTTCATGTAGTATTTCTATAGCTTCATTTGCCGCCCTTCTTATATTTCTTGGTACGGAGGTATCTTCTGCGATTTGCTTAAGAATTTGTGTTGCTTGTTCTATTTTTTCCTTCGTTTCCGTACTCATCGACGTTTCCCCCTTATAAGATGGTTTCTTATGAGTGTTGTTTTATTAATTATGAAAAATGAATTAAAATTTCTTTCTTCAATTTAAATTTAAAATTGTTGTTGGAAAAAGTTAAATCATGCGTTAAACTTTAAATCTTAATTACGGTTAACAAGGGCATGGTAGTTTTTCATCGAGCCGTTTATTAGTTTTTTCCGAAGGGTGTCGAAGGTTTATAAGATTTATGTAATTATGTTGAACATGGAGGCGTTAATGTGTCTAAGAAAAATGAAAATAGCGAGAGCATAAGTCGGATGGTTGACTTACTGCGATCAGGCGCTGTAATGTTACGTGAAGCTTGCCCAGTATGTCACTCTCCACTCTTTAAAGTTCGAGATGAAATTATATGTCCTAAATGTCAAAAGAGGGTAGTTATTGTTCAAAGGGATGAGGAAGCCTCAAAAGTTCTTGAGGAGTCTGTTCTTTCGACCTTAAAGGGCACTTTGGTTGTTAAAGTTCAGGCTTTGGAAAAGGAAATTGCCAAGGAAAAAGATCCAGACAAATTGTATGAGCTTTTAAGAATATTGGTTGCATTTTTAGAAGCGTTAGAGCGAATTAAAAGGATAGGAGCGTAAAATTGTATCTATTCGGTTTCATTGTATGGTAGAGTTAATATTTCTCTAATTTTTCTGGCCGTTTTCTCGCCTATTCCCTTAACCTTTTTAAGTGTGTTCTCTGATGCGGTAAATATGTTTTCTACAGTTTTTAACTCTTTCAGCAGCCTTCTTGCAAGGGTAAGATCTATCCCTGGAAGTCCTGAAACAATGTATTCTTGAAGTTCTCTATCACTTAATGGTATTTTTTCCTTTTTTATTGAGGGATATCGTTTTTCTTTCTTTTGCTCTCGCCTTGTTATAGCGTATATTAGGTGTGCTGTTTCGCTGGGGGTTTTTGCCCATAGGATGGGTACGTTAAAGTCGAGAATTATGCTAGCTAATGCACCTCTGACAGCATCTGGAGATATTGCTTTTCCTTTGTAGACATTTTCGCCCTCTATTATTAATATGGGTACTGTGTAGTTTCTTTTGAGGTCCGTAAGTTGTTGAAATAGTCTTTTGTCGATAATTGACTGTAAAAAGTCTTCAGTAGTTTTTCGCTCTATAGCAACTCTATCGGAAACTATGTAATCTGCTATGGGAAGTTGTTCTGGTATAAGTTTAACTCCAAGTTCCGCAAGGTACTTTGCGGTTTGTGATCTAAGTTCTCTATTATCTACATATACTTTTAATTCTTCTCGTGATTTTATGAAAGTATCTAAGGATTTACTTGTTGTGTTAATACTTGTCACGTGAAGTTTGGTTGAAATTTCTTTTATAGTCTGTTTCATAACCTTTTCTTTGCGCTTTGCTGACCAAAAGTAAGCTTCATCTCTAGTTTTTTCAGCTATGAGTACTACCATTCTTCCAGGCCGCCTTCTCCCTGTTCGACCTCTTCTTTGAATTTGACGTATTGCACTTGGAACAGCATCGTAACAAATAACTAGGTCACATTCAGCTATGTCTAACCCTTCCTCCGCTACACTTGTAGCCACTAGCACATTATATATGCCTTCTTTAAATTCTCCCAAAATCCTTAACTGTTCTTTTTGTGTGAGCCCCATATCCACATCTTTTGAAGCCTGGCCAACAAATCGCGCAGGCCTAATTCCATCGATTTGTCTTAATTCTTCAACTAACTTTTTTGCTGTGTTTCTGAACTTTGTAAACACTATAATTCTTGCTTTCTCATTTGATTGCAGATGTCTTGAGATTATTTTAATGGTTTCCTTTATTTTTGGGTGCTCGTAATTTTCCTTCATTAATTTTTGTATTAATTTCTCTACTTCCAAGAGTTTGTCATCGTTCAATAGGGCTTCTGTAGCTTTTTGATGCCCAGGCCGCTCGGCTTCTTTTTTCATCTTTGTAAGATATTCTGCAACTGGGGTTATTCCCTGTGTTTCTAGGAGTTCCAGCATGTGGGACAACTTTAATGCTTCAGCGACTGCCAAGGAAACAGAGAAAAGACTCGAGGGCGGTCGAAGATATTCTGCAATTTCGCTCTGAATTTTCGCTCTGAGTTCAAGTAAATTCTTTCTGCTAATTTTTTTAATGTCTGAACTCTCTAAATAACCGTATTCTTTTAAAATCTTTAATCTTTCCTTTAAAAGAGTTTCTAAAAGTGTTTTTATTTTCAAAAAATCGGATGGCAATTTTACAGTTTTCCATTCCATGTAAATTGGATGGATATATTGTCTCACGTCAGGACTATATTCTGTTCGTGTTTCTATTTGTGAAATATAAAGATTTCTACAGACCTCTTCTATTTTCTCTTTTTCTGATCCCGGTGACGCGGTTAAACCAAGTATTAATGGATGTTCTGCTTGTTTTATGTATTCTTTCGCTATATACACATATGGGTAATTGCCGACAGCTCGATGAGCTTCATCAAAAATTAATAATGAAACTGGCTTTAAATCACATCGACTAGTAATTAAATCGTTTTCTAGTGTTTGAGGAGTCATTAATATTACTTTTGAAGACTTTAAAATATTAACTCGACTCTGAGGCCTTACAGTTCCAGTTATGGCATTAATTTCGTGAGAGGGAAGGTTTAAAACAGCTCTGAAAATTTCACAGTGTTGGTTTACTAAAGGTTTGGTGGGAGCTAACATGATACATTTTGAATCTGGATACTTTAATAGGCGGTGGGCAGCAACTATTGCGGCTATTATGGTTTTACCTAGGCCTGTGGGAAGTATCACTAGAGTATTCCTTTCTAGACATTTCTCTACTATTTCTGCTTGATATTTTCGATATTCTACTGCATTTGCTTTAATCAGCGGTTGTACAACAAAATTTTGCTGTGGTTTCCTTATCATTCTTGGCGCCACACTTTTATAGGATTGCCTCACTTAGGTTAAATATTAAATTATCAAATTCGACTATATTTTTTACCTAAATTCAATTTGTTACATTTCTTATAGATTGTGGAGGTGTGCTTATTGAGTAAGGGGGATTTTTTCCCCTCATTTACGGAAGCGGAACTCTATGAACTCACCATGCCCGGGCGTCTTATCGGTAAAGAAGTTTTAGATGGTAGTGCTCGTAGGATTGGTATAGTTAGAAGTGTTCGTATAAGATTGCCGGATTTGAAAGTTGAATTAGTTATTAAGGGGCTTGAGATAGAGTTCCCGGTTGATGTGTCCAATATTTCTGCAGTTGGTACAGTTATTCAGCTTAAAAACGTAATTAAGGAAGCTGAGGAAATAGAGATACACGATGTTGTACGCTTGAGGAAAGAAGTCTGGGAGGAAATAAAGACATATTTAGGAAGCAAGTAGAGATGCTAAGATTCAACGGTAAAATTGTTTAAAGGAGAACTGGGCATTCTCCGAGACATTTTTCACAATGAGTACAAAGAGCCTTATCGATAACGGCTTTACCGTTAATGATGCTTATTGCGCCATTTGGACATTTACTTACACATATCCCACATCCTACACAGTAAATCGCCCTAACAATAGTTTTAAATACTTTTTCAACGATTTTCCTAGGAATCTCCTTGTCATCTTTTACTCTGATCACAAAACGGCCTGTTTGAAATATTCTGCAAGTAAAGTCTTTACCCATTAAGTTAACAATACCAAGTTCCTTGCTAGTTTTGGCCTCTCCCAATATCGATAGGAAATTTGATATCCTTTCTAAGTCTATGCGAGTATTCAATGTAGCTTTAATAATGCTTTCCGTAGCGTTTACACTACATGTCTCCCCTTCATAGATTAGTGTATACTCTAATCTCTCTAGTGCACTTCTTGTTTCAGAGATAACGCAAGTTAAACCTAAAGCTTTTGCCAACTCTTTTTGACTTTTTGAAAGCCTTCGCCATCTCCAAAATCCATACGTCACCCATTCTCTCGGAAATCCGTATGTTTTTCTCCACTTTTCTAATTCTTCTTCCCATTTCTCCCAGAGGGAAGGATGGGTTTTCTTTATGTTTTCTATTTCTGCAAGTTTTAAAGCTGGGCAAACCCAACAGCCTATTCTGAAGAATCCAATTTCGTAAAGCGGATTATATGGTATGCGTGTTTTAAAAATGTATAACCAGGTTTGAAGTGCAGTCCAGTCGTGAATAGGACTTGCACCGATTTGACCTGGAACCCACGGGTTTCGCCATATTTTTGGCTCTTTGGATCTTCTTTCTGATTCATATTTTCGTTGTCCGATGAATGTTAAGCAACCGTTTGGGAAATTTTCCCTGATTAATCGTGTTGTTGGACCTAATTTGTTGGTTTTACAACATATTCTGTAATCCCTACCGGGTGGTCCGAACTTTTCAACAACTCGCCAAAAAACATCCTTATTGACATGTTTTACAAGTAAGCGATTTTCTAAGCCTAATTGTTGCAGAAATTTCAATGCATACTTTACAGTTTCAGGAAATTCTATACCAGTATCTATGAAAAGTATCTTTATTTTTGGTCCCAATGCCTTAAGAACTAACAACAGTGTTGCTAAACTATCTTTTCCCCCACTAAACGCAACAGTAACTGGCTTATTGACGCTTTTAACAACATTTTTAATGAATGTTAAAGCTTTACTTTCCTGTTCTTCCAGAAATTTCATATTAGCATCTATCACGTCTCTCCAAGTTTGTCCTCCAGGCAAAACTTCATCTTGTACCGGGGGCTCAGCTTCTCTTACTTTAACAGCTAGTCCTTTTTCTCTTTTTTTCATATCTTTTCCTTTTATTTTAGCGGTACCTACGGCCACTACCTCGTCTTGTTCATTAACAATTATTACATGATCTCCCTCTAATATTTCCTCGTCGCAATCCAGAATTCCGGGCGCTAAAAGATTTTTTCCATCAATAATAGCCTGAGCAGCTATGTTATCTATCTTTACCCACTTTTTACAATGAAATTTCCAGAGTAGACGCGCAATTGGAAGTTTAGGCACAAATTCCCACTTCATGCTGAGCGGGGAAAAGCGAACGTATCCCATAATTTTTCCATCAAAAATTATTTCGTCCATACGATCGATATAGGACGTCTTGTTGAGCAGTATTATTTTATTTTCTGGTATTACATGGTCTCCCAAATGTTCACCAAATTGGGAATCTATTGTTTTTCTAATTAGCTGTACGTCGCATTTAAAGGCTGGTCTTACATCTCCTGGCGGGGCAATGGGAATGTGAACTAGGGAACCGTTGCAACGTTCACATCTATCACCCAATATTGGAACATTGCATGAAATGCACCATAACAATTTTACTTTTCCAAAATATGGGGCTTTTGACATTTTAAAACCCTAACTCTTTAATTTAGACTTAATTCGGAGTTAGTATGATATTTTTGCACTATATGGGGGGACGCCTATTATTGATTCAGCTGCTTTTGCTACTTGCTCTCGGTAGGGTTCCCATGTGTAGACTCTTATTATGTTCATAAATCCTCTTAATGCATCAATTAGCTGAGATGCGTCTCTTAAATTAACTGGAACTTTGGCTCCTTCTTTTGTTCTGTAAAATACTGGTATTTTCATGGGTTCCATTTCTATTGAGTGTCTGTAGGGCACTGATGGCAGTGTTGGTACATCGATGATGACATTTTCTCTGTCTACATTAGCTTGTTCAGCTATTTCTTCTTCGATTTTTTCTCTGACTTTTTCGTTCGTAAAAATACTTGAGACCGTTTCGTCTCGTACATAAAAGGTACGGTTGTACGCAGCTTTAAGAAGTTGCCTTCTTTCAAGTTTTTTAATGATTTCATTGGATTTTTCAACTTTTCTCAACATGGTCCAAACAGTATAATCATCTAAAGATAGATATTCGTCTATATTCGAGAAGCTGACGAGAGGAATTTCGTCTTTAGCAAATTCCATAGCTTTTAAAAGCATAATTTGCACGGCCCTTGCAACTTTATGGAAATATATACTTTTAAACGATTCAATACGAGCAAGAATAAATGCCTCTAAGCTGGAAAGAGCAGTTAAATCTACCGATAAATTTCCATTTAAAACGTCCATGGTATATATCAATCTAAAAATATCTACATAGCCGTATTCAGCACCTGTATGATAACTATCTCTGATTATAAAGTCCATTTTATCAACGTCAACAGCGCTAGAAATTATTTGATCCAAGAAAAATCTTCCTTCTTCTCTTAAATTCCCTGTTGCAAGTTTGCTTATTCTTCGCGGAGAATAGCCCATATTACTTAATATATCTGCAAGTTCGGAATCCGAGATTATCCATTGCGTTAAATTTTCATGTGTCTTCCCAAGATATTTTATTGATAAAGATTCGTATATGTGCGAAAAGGGACCATGACCTACGTCATGAAGTAATCCAGCAATTCTAACCATTTGGATGTCTTCGTCAGTTAAATTTACGGGTAAACTTTCTGCTAAAACACCAGCAAGATACATTACGCCAATGCTATGCTCAAATCTTGTATGATTAGCGCCTGGATAAACATATTCCGCTCCTGCTAGCTGTCTTAATCTTCTAAGTCTTTGAACTACACGAGTATCTATGAGTTCCTTTTCCAATTCTGTTATGTGGACATAACCATAAATAGGGTCTTTAATGAACCCCCAATACGTTCTCTTCTTCAATTTTGATCTCCCTAAAATATTTTAAAACAATTTAATAGATTTGCACATATTTTGAATTAAAAACATCTTTTATTGTTTATGTTTTCGAGACTTTGACAATATAACTACAATTCCATGGTTTCCATTTACTTGAACCATATCACCAGTTTCAATCGTTTTAATCGGATCTTTATCTAATTTATCTACTAGGGGTATATTTGCAAGCACGCATCCTGCAACAATTATGGGCTCCGATTCTAGATTAATTATAGCTAATGGAGCTGTTCCTATTTTCGCCATGTGATAAATTACATATGAGCCCACAGTGCTACCCTTACCATAGGGGAAAACCAAAATTTTGCCAGATATTGTTTTTCCTTCGAGTTCATGTCCTCTTTCGGTAACAACACCGCTTAATGGATTAACACCACCGTAGAATGATATTGGTTGAGAAGTAACAAGGGCTTTTCCTTCAACTCTCCCCTCGACTAGTCCCCTCCCCTTCAGTACTATTTTTTTATTTTCTTCGCGCATATTATATCCCTTCTACGGCGGTTTTAATGATTTCTTCTAATGTTGCTATTCCTACGTCTAGTTTTTCTAAGCCTGTTAGGTAGTAACATGCTTTTGCGGAATTTGTGAGGATCTTTTGAAATCCAAGTGTCTTTAAAGGTGAAACTACTATACACGTGTCTGTAATAATTTTGCCACCAGATTTCTCGATTATATCTGTATAGCCAGCTCTATCTGCGAGGATCTTTATATTGGCAGCAGTTCCAACCCAGAACTCGATGTCTCCTTGTATTTTCCTATTTCTTAACATTTGGGCAATTTTTCCTATTTCTTGTATGCTTGCATGGGGGCATCCTATGTATATAAGGTCTGGGCTTGAGGTTAATTTATATTCTTCAAAAACAGGTTTTATGTCGTCTTCTTCTACTATTATTCTTTCCATATTGCTTTTTCCATCCTGTAACTGTTTGTTTTTAATTATGGCTTCTATCGTATAATTTTCGATATGGAAAAGTGATATACTTCCTGAAGTCGCTAAACCGGCAGATAAAGCCTTTAAACACTCCGTATCTGGGGGCATTCTAGTATATGAAAATAGAGGAACGCCAGTCTTTATCTTTTTACCAACTACATAGCCTAAGATGCTGTAATCAGCTGGATACCGCAACTTAGCCTTTAATTCTATGTAATGTGTTGGAAATCTGTTTTCTTCCATATGAAAACCGTAAAAAGCTGTTTTTCCCGTCAAGGCTGATGCAAGGGCTAATGGCCCACCTTCTCTATTTGTTCTTGCACCCAAAACCGAGTTAGCGTACGTTACTGCGGAGGATTCTGCCCATGCTACGTGTTCCCTATATTTTGGTGAATTACCAATTAGATAAGGTATGCAACTGCATGTTGGTAGAATATCCATTTGCATGTACAAACTAATTATTTTTAGTTGTTTTTCAGCGAACTCCTTAGGGATTCCCATTTTTTTCCAATTTTTTATGTCCATACCGGCTGGATTAAGTGTTGATAATATTTTACTTTTTCCTCCAAGTCTAACTAAGTCTTCCAGAAGTTGAATACCTGGATCTCCAATGTTCTTATACGATACTCCGGAAACTTGCGCGCTGTTTATGTTAATTAATTTTTGGGCACCTAGAGCTTCTCCAACTTTAACAATTAATCTCATGGCTAGCCTAGTAGCTTCTCCATACTCTCCATCGAGCATTTTTTCTTCTTCTTTAGTTAGAAACATTAATTATCTTCCTCTGTTAAGCTATTGATGTCAATTTTTTCTTCCAGGGGTATTTTTGCTCTTTCGAATTTTTCTTTAGGTTTAGCGAACGGTCTTGTAGCATCAATTCCCATTTTTGTAGTCAACAGGGTAATTTGATCCGCAGAGGGATCTAAACTTGAACCTCTAACATTTTGTATTATCACTAAATCTCGAGAGGCATTAAATCTTGTTGCGATTGCCCATTCCACTTCTCCCATGTCGTAAGGATTTATGTCTTCATCGACTACAACAACATGTTTAAGGCTTGGGTGAGCTGCAAAGGCGGCTAAAATAACGTTCTTAGCATCACCGTCAGTTTGCTTCTTAATGGAAATGACTGCATGTAACCATCCGCAACCGCCTAAAGTTAGATGGACTCCTCTTACATCAGGTACGATGGACTTGACGGTAGCCCATATCTGCGCTTCCCTTGGAAGACCCATCAATAGCTTATGTTCGCTTCCTGCGGGAAGAATAACTTGATAAATAAAATCGTCTTGGTTATAATACATTTTTTCTATTTTTATTACAGGTTGTTTTCTCACAACATCGTACGTGCCTGTTAAATCAACAAACGGCCCTTCATCGACCTCTTTGCCGTATAAAATTTTTCCCTCAATAATTATTTCTGCCCCCGCTGGAACCTCTAATCCGGTATATGGACATATGGCGGTTTTTAGAGCCCCTCTAAGAAGGGTATTTGCTACGTGAAGTTCATCTACACCGTAAGGGGCAGGTGATGATGCAGCAATTAGAATTGCCGGGTGTGTTCCAATGGCAATAGCTACGGGAACATCTTTTTTTTCTTTCCAGTAAGCTGTTATTATTTTATACAAATGTCTCGGCACAACTCTTATGGCTAAGTGTTTTTTATCAATAACCAATATTCTGTGTATCGATGCGTTTTGGGTACCGGTTTTTGGGTCTTTTGCAAACACGATTCCAGCTGTTATATAGGGTCCAGGGTCTTTTTCGTAATGGGTAAGTATTGGAAGATTGTTTATATTTGGGAGGTCTTTATTAAGTTTAGAAAAGGGAAATTCGGTGAGTTTTGGCTTCTTTGGATTTTTAATCGCATTTGATATTTTTTCATGTAGTTTGTCGATGGTGGTTCTTAAAGCTTTGCAAATTCTTTTTCTGGTACCGCAGATGTTTGCTACTATGAATCCGTTTTTTTGCTTAATTTTTTTGAAAAGAAGTGCCGGTCCGTTGCCGTTGTCAAATTTTTTAATTACAGCTGCTATTTCATACTTGGTGCTCAATTCTTTCCTGATAGTTATCAACTCTTTGGCTTCCTGTTCCAGCTCTGACATAAAATCTCTTAAGCTCACTTCTCCCCCCACCTTTTATACAAATCATGTTGAATACCCAGTATGTCGAGAACTTTACCTATTACGAAATTTATAAGGTCTTCGATGGTTTTGGGCTTATGGTAAAATGCTGGCATTGCAGGAATTATTATTGCACCTGCTTCTGCGGCTTTAACCATATTTTTTAGATGAACTATGGATAAGGGAGTTTCTCTGGGAACAAGGATTAGCGGCTTTTTTTCTTTTAACATACATTCTGCGGCTCTAGTAATGAGATTATCTGCATAACCGTTAGCTATCGCAGAGAGAGTTTTCATACTACAAGGTATAATTATCATTCCATCTGATCGGTATGATCCGCTAGCGATGGGTGCCGTAAAATCGTGAGGGTCGTAGGTGAAATCTGCGAATTTTTTTACCTCTTTTATATCCATATTTAATTCGTGCTTAATAATTACCTTAGCTGGCTCTGAAATAATTAAATGAGTTTTTATCCTCATTTTTTTAAAGTACTTCAAAAGTTGGACGCCGTATATTATTCCACTTGCACCGGTTAATGCGATAATAAATTCCAAATTTCTCACAGTCCCTTAATTTTCTTTATTAAATTGTTAACACCCTTAACTACAGTTTTATACCGGTCTAAGCTCTTTTCCTTTAGGTTAACTATTGCTAAAACAGCCATGCCAAGCTCTGTGGCTAATCTCTCCGCAATAGCACGGGCAACAACTTCTCCTTTCATGTCAAAGGCTGTAAGCAGCGATGAAATTGCTCTTTTACTGATTTCAGGAATTCTTGAAGGAATTGCCATGGCAATCGTTCCAATTTTGTACGTAGTATCTGTAACAATAATAATTATCCCATTGGCAAGTCTTATACATAGTATGGAAATCTGATAACCTTTTTCTTCTATCTTCTCCTCAAAAACCATCTTGGACATTTTTATCTCCAAGTTTTCACGTGATTTTCCATGATTTTTACAGCCTTTTCTAATGACAGTTCGCCTTTAGCTACCTTTTCTGCAAGATCCCAGCTTATCGTTATTCTGCCATTAGATAATATTCTACTTTTGGCTTGAATATATTTTATTTCACCTGGTTTCAGCGATATATTAATATCATCAATATTTACAGCTCTTCCCTTCTTTTTGGATATGAGCATAGCAGCAGTAATATCTCTCTTTCTAAATTTAGTTCTAGTCATTGTGGTATAGGTTTCATCAACAATTTCGTAGTGAGCACGTAACCGAATATTCTTAAGATATCTAAAAAGCCATCTTTGATGCAAAGGAGAACCATTACCAATTCTTATGATCAATTCTCTGTCTGAAAATTGTAACAAAGCATTTTGTACAAGTTTTATATACTTAATGACTTCGTGAGGCGAATGAAAGAGACCCGTATCAATTACTTTTCCTCCAAAAGTTACAACAATACCATATACATCCCCAGGATCTATACCTATTACGACCTGCCCTTTTCTTCCACTTTCGCTTAATAGAACTTTTAACTTCAAGATTGCTTTTTTAATGTCGTTTATATTAGCACTTGTTGTTATGATGTGTGCATTAATATTCTTAGGTATTTTTTCTACTTCTTCTGTGCTTGTAAGGATTATAGTTACATCTTTGGGTATTTCTCCTTTAAGGAGTAAACTATAATATGGAATACCAAGTTCCTTAAGTTCTTTCGAAATTAAATGAAAAATTTTTGGTTTTTCTGTTATTACCGCTATTCTTACCATGTACTCACTACTCCACGTTTTACGGGAATTTCATAAATAGGTCTTGAAGATAAATATATTTGTTTTTATTATTTCACTGAAAATATTTTGAGATGAGGAAGGAAAATGATAAGCTTTCTAACAACAGGTTGTGAAAAGTTAGATAAATTAATGTGTGGAGGTATCCCCATCGGCCACATAACTCATATATACGGTTCTGCAGGTACTGGGAAAACAACCTTTGCTCTCCAGTGCTCGGTTAATTCAGCTTTAAATGGGTGTAAAACCGTTTTTATTGATACGGAAGGATCCTTTTCGATTGAAAGGCTTAAACAGATTTCTGAAGACTATTTTGATTTTATAGTGGGAAAAATTATTGTTTTTCATCCGTCTACCTTTGGTGATCAATCTGATTTAATTGATATTCTTGACGATATGTGTGATAAAAATACACGACTTATAGTTTTTGATACAGTAACCAGATTATACCGGGCAGAACTGTTAGAATATAGGAATACTCATATATTACAGCATGAACTTAACAGGCAAATGGCTTTTCTTTTTAAAATAGCTAAACAAAAAAATGTTGCGGTTCTTTTGACGAATCAAGTGAGATCTTCATTTAAAGAAGAAGCTTTAGAAGCTGTTGCATCCAGTATTATAAATTGGTGGGCCAGTATAGTTATTAAATTCGTTCGAGAAAGAGAGGTTAAGCGAAGAGCAGAAATAGTAAAACATTATAGTAAACCGTCAGGCGCGTCGATAACATTCTTTATAACATCAAGGGGTCTAAAATAGGTGATAGTATGTTGCCTCTGTGGCTTGAAATACTAATAGCTTTATGGTTTATCTTACCCGCATATGTCGCAAATGCTTTTGCAGTCATATTTAGTGGGGGGCCTCCTATAGATTTTGGCAGATTTTTCATAGATGGAAAACGTGTATTTGGAGACGGGAAGACCGTTGGAGGTTTTGTAGGCGGGGTCGTCATCGGTATTGTTGTGAGTGAAATTCAAGTAATGTTATCATCGTATATTTTAAAGCTAATAGCGATTTATTATGTAATAGATGTTTATGTGGCTTTTCTCATTAAGTCATCGCTTCTAAGGGGATTTCTTCTGTCGTTTGGAGCCATGTTTGGGGACTTAATCGGATCTTTTGTAAAAAGAAGGTTGGGTTTAAGAAGAGGGGCGCCTGCACCTTTACTAGATCAATTAGATTTCCTTTTAGGTGCAATAGTCTTTACTAATTTGATATGTCCTCTACAGTTTAAATATGCCGTTATTCTTTTAATAATAACACCAATAATTCATTTAGGCTCAAACATCATTGGATACATGTTTAAGTTAAAAAGAGAGCCCTGGTAATTACATACTCATCTTTTAAATATTCCCGGAGCCTTTTTGGTGAATAGCCAGTGTAAACCTATGTACCCTATAAGCGCTAACACAATTCCCATAATCAATAAGGTTTTTGCATAGTTTGGTCTGTAAACGTGCTTTGTACTCTGGTATATTACCATGAATCCAATAAATCCAATCATCATGAAAGTAAAGGCAACTAGTCCCTCAATTACAGTTTGCCGTGTCAACTCACCCATAACCATGAAGCCTTCAGGTAGTGTCTTATAATTTACGACGGCAAACATACCTCCACCAAGTATGAAGAGAATGAATGACATTGCAAGTATGAAAAGCGCATCTGGTGATGGTGTTTTCCTAGGTATTTTGAGTCTAGGCTTCTCTAAACGTAATCTAGGTATCTTTAGTATTTTAGGCCACCAAAGACGAACCATGTAGGGTCCTCCAAGATGCTAGTTCATGAATCTCTATACAAGTTTTTAAGCTTATAAGCATATCCTCAACTGGATTAGTAGCTGTACAAACTGGAATGATTCGGTTGTAAGATGATTAGAAAAACTCATAAGCACATGTGGTACCGATAAAAATAGAGATAAATGGAGGGTCTAAAATTTCTAGGGAAAAGAAAAAACCCAAAGAAATAATGGATTTACCAGGTGTTGGACCATCCATAGCGAAAAAACTAAGTGAAGCGGGCTATAAGAGTATAGCAGCAATAGCTGTTGCAACGCCATCTGAGCTTGCTGCAGCTGCAGACATTGGGCAAACAACGGCCCAAAAAATTATTGAAGCCGCAAGACAAGCCTTAGAATTTGGGTTCGAAACTGCAGATAAAATTTATGAACGCAGACAACGCGTTGGGAAAATAACAACCTGTTCAAAAAATCTAGATAGATTGCTTGGAGGAGGAATAGAAACCCAGGCCATAACCGAGGTTTTTGGAGCTTATAGAACGGGAAAAACGCAACTTGCACATCAACTTGCAGTAAATGTTCAACTACCTCCAGAAAAGGGTGGGTTAGAAGGAAGAGCCATTTATATAGACACAGAAGGAACTTTTAGACCGGAAAGAATACATCAGATGGCCCAAGCTGTAGGACTAGACCCTAAACAAGCTCTAAAAAATATAATTTATGCAAGAGCATATAATTCCGATCACCAAATGCTATTAGCTCAACAGGCACAAGAAATAATATCAGAACAGAGTGTAAAACTTTTAATAATCGATTCAATAATGTCTCATTTTAGAGCAGAATATCCAGGAAGGGAAATGTTAGCAGAACGCCAGCAAAAACTGAATAAGCATCTACATACCCTACAAAGACTAGCTGACATCGAAAACATTGCTGTGTTTGTAACAAACCAAGTAATGGCTAGACCCGATGTATTCTTCGGGGACCCTACCGAACCAGTAGGTGGCCATGTATTAGCTCATGTACCCCAAACAAGGCTGTATTTAAGACGCAGTAAGGACAACAGAAGAATCTGCAGACTCGTAGACTCACCTTACCTGCCCGAAGGAGAAGTTGTTTTCATAATATCCGAAGAGGGTATTCGAGATCCCTAGATTAACCTAACTTCCTAATGGTTTTACAATACAGTAGCAAAAGAAAAGGGATAAAGCATAGTTTATAAGAAAGTTAGTAATACTTTGTTCTTCGATTTTTGACAAATTTTTTGAAAATGGACATGTAAAGGCATTCTTCTGGCGATATTAGCATGCTTTCAAGATTAATTGTATAATCAGTAAATTTAATTGGCGCACCCCTAATTAGAACTGCTGGAACCATTTCTCCAGCTTCACCCATTAAAATCTCTGCAGCAGATGCCAAATTATCGGCTATCGCTCGTCTCGTTATCATTAATGGTTTCCCAAATATGTCTAGTTTTCCTCTTTCATCAGATACTGGTACAAAGCCAGCAACCCCTAAAGCAATGCCTATAGTTCCAAGCCTCAGCGGCTGAGTCCTACTATCAGCAATTATAACACCAATTCTTTTGCCAGTTTTATCAAATATTCGTCTTCTAACTTCTTCAGCGGTTTTCATGGGATCCTTAGGTAATAGGACAACACAACCTGGTGGAGCATTAGATTTATCAATTCCAGCATTAGCAATCAAAACACCACGCTTTAAAGTAAGAATAACGTGAGGAATGCCACCAAGAATCTCATCAGCTTCACGTAAAATCAATTCAGCCAGTTCAGGGGTAACATCATACTTTTTTGCCAGTTCAAAAGCCTTAGAACTAGGTTGTATTTTGCTTAATTCTATAATTCTTCCTTCAGCTGTTGCGACAGCAGTTTCAGCTAAAACTAATATATCATTATTTTTAATCTTCTCTCCCATTTTCTCCAAGGATTCAAGAATAACTTCAACTATATCGTCGCCTGGAGTAATCACTCTAGTTTTAATCGGTATAAGAGTCATAGCCACTTCCTTTCCACACTCCCAATATATGTTTCAAAAGTTTTGCAACTACACCGAGATTAAAGGGCATTTTTTCTATCTTCTTCACCAATCTTCTATATTGAGTGTAGGTTCCAAAAATGATGATAGAACCTTTTTTTAAATGGAAGTCTACCATTTCTTTTGGCAAGGCAGCATCTCCACCGCATGCTAACATTTCTTGTTTAATAACTAACGCAGCTGGAGTACTAATGTTTTCAACGAGTATGGCAATGTATGTTGATTTTTGATTAAATATATTCAAAGCTTGTTGATCAACACCTATCTTGATAAGTAGGTCTTCTATATCGCCAAGATAACCAGAAGTGTACAGTAAAGTAGCACTTATTCCCTCCATACTTGAACTTATGACCCTTCTTTTAATCGCTTCGGCTATTTTGACTGCTTGCAAAGTCTCCTTAACGTCATGAGCCCTTACTAGATGAGCACCATTATATACTGCAATAGCGGTTGCCGCTAGACTACCAACCAACCTCTCGTTCGGGTCTTTTAGGTTAAGGATTTTCCCTATAAACGATTTTCTTGAAACTCCCACCAAAATAGGTCTACAGAGAACTCTTAGCCTATTTAAATTCCTAAGTATATGAAGGTCTTCTGAAACCCTCTTTCCAAAACCGATTCCAGGATCTATAACAATTTTTTCTTCAGGAATACCAGCATCCTTGGCAATTCGCAAACTTTGTCGAAGAGCATCCTTTATTTTTGGAATGTTTCCTACATCCCCGGGACGAGTCTCAGCAGCCATAACAATGGCCGACGCTTCGTATTCTGAAATTATTTGAGCCATCCTTTCGTCAGCTTTCAAGCCGCTAACATCATTTACAATAGTAGCTCCTTCTCTTAATGCAATATTTGCAACTTCTGCTCTAAATGTATCAGCACTTATCGGAACGTCAATAATATCACGCAATGTGCGTATAGCGAAACGCATGCGCCTTTTTTCCTCCGTAAGAGAAATGGGAGGAACTCCTGGTGCAGTGGACATTGCTCCCACGTCTATTATTTTGGCTCCTTCTTCAACCATTCTTAATGTTTTTTCTTCTATTTCCTTCTTTGACTTTGCGATGGAGCCTTTGTAAAACGACTCAGGGCTAACGTTTAGAACTCCAACAACAACTACATTATAATCGTCACCTACCGGAATATTGGCAATTTTCCCCCATATCTTCATACTTCATCACATCAAAATAAAGTACATTCTGACACCTTAGTACCTGCTGAAAATTTTAAAATATTTGCAGATCCAATACACTTGCAAATATGATTTAACTTAGCTCACCGAGTTATTAGACATTTTATTTTTTCTTCACAATGAAAACCTTAAAAATGTTGTTAAGTGTTAGTGATTACAAATTTAAGTTGGTGGCACACTATGGTTCTTCGTAAAACTCACTTATATGAGTGGCATAGGAAAAGAGCAAAAATGGTGGAATTTGTCGGGTGGCATATGCCTCTTTGGTACGAAGACACCGGCGGAATAATCAAAGAACATATGGCTGTCAGGGAAAGTGTAGGAATTTTTGACGTCACACATATGGGGCGTTTTCTAATTAGTGGGAGTGACGCTGAAAGTTTCTTGCAATATGTAACTACGAACAACGTTAAACGACTAAAAAAACTTGGACAAGGACATTACTCTGTTGTTTGTAACGAGAAAGGTGGAATAAAAGACGATATAACTCTATTTAAAATTGAAGATAACAAATATGTAATGGTTACCAATGCTGTGAATAGAGAAAAAATATACAAGTGGTTTAAAGCTAAATCGCAAGACTTCGATGTTAAAATCGAGGATATCTCTGATATAACTTGCATGTTTGCTGTTCAGGGTCCAAGAGCCCAATCTACACTTGAAAAGCTCACTAGTGACGATCTTAGCGGAATAAAGAGGTATTGGTGCGTATTGACGAAACTTGGAGGATACGATACTATAATATCCAGATCTGGGTATACCGGAGAAGACGGGTTCGAAATAATTATGTTAGATGTTCCATTTTCAGAAAAAGAAAAGGCAGTTGACTTGTGGGAGAAAATTTTGGAGGCTGGTAAGGAGTACGGGATCAAACCTTGCGGATTGGGTGCAAGAGATACGCTACGGCTTGAAGCTGGAATGGTTCTATATGGGAATGACATTGATGAGAATATTTCTCCGCTGGAAGCTAGACTGAGTTTTGTTGTAAAATTTAAGAAAGGAGACTTTATAGGTCGGGAGGCATTATTAAGACAAAAAGAGGAAGGAGTGAAGAGGAAAAGAGTAGGATTAGAATTATTTGGACGTAGAGTTCCAAGACACGGCTATGAGATATTAAAGGGTAATGAAAAAATTGGATATGTCACAAGTGGTGCTTTTTCACCGATACTCGAAAAGGGAATAGGGCTTGGACTTGTAAATTCTGAATATACGCAAACAGGTGAAGTTGTCCAAATAAATATTAGAGGTAAATTTGTGGATGCGAAAATAGTTAAGTGGCCCTTTTACGATACGGAAAAATATGGTTATACTAGAAAAGAAAGTACCTAGGAGGGTGATAAAATGAAGGTAAACGACTATGAGATTCCTGAAGATTTATATTATACCGATACTCACGAATGGTTAAAAAGAGAAAATGGAAAGGTTAGAATTGGAATTACGGACTACGCCCGAAAACAACTTGGTAACATAACATATGTAGGTTTCGAAGTCAAGGTGGGTGATGAAGTAGAGTTTAAGCAACCATTCGGAGAAATAGAGTCCGAAAAGGCCACAGAAGATCTTTATTCTCCAGTATCCGGTAAGGTGATTGAAGTTAACGTTGAACTGGAAGACATGCCACAAATAGTAGAGGATGACCCCTATGGGAAAGGTTGGATGCTCCTTATAGAACCAGCAAACCTGGAAAACGACATAAAAAATCTCATGACTGCAAAAGAATACGCTGAATATTTAAAGAAAAAACTTGAAGAAGAATAATTTAGACTACTCTAACTATTTTTTCTTCATTATAATCCGTAACTACACGAATATACCCTTTTAACTCTTTATCTAAATGTTCATCACCAGTATCAACTCTCAAATACTTTACTGTAGAAAGTTTGTATTTCGTCGCTATAACAATAATATTCTTAATGCCAACTTTTCTAATAACTCTGGGGCTTATTTGTTGATTACCCCTACCAAAAATAAATCCCTGATTACCGATGGGTGTAATAATAATTTTAGACTTCTGTTTATCTATTGTTTTCAAAATCTCTCTTTCTCCAACATCCCTGGCAACTATTTTTCCGTTTTTTATGATATCAACACCAAGCAAGGTCTTTTCAACACCTAGGAGATCTGCGATAGCTTTGGTGGTTGTGCCAGGGCCTAAAATATAAAACGCATCGGGATCCATATTTTCAACAATATACCTCGCTATAGCTACCTTATTCTCCTCTTCATCATCTGTTAAAGGGCTGGAGGTCTTTACACCTTGAATAAGTTCAGGTTCGTACGGAACCAAAAGATAGCCTTTCAGCTTTGCAGATAATATACCAGCCCTAGAAGCTTCTTCATCTATATCCATAACTTCAGCGCGTCTTAAAGGAAGACCTTCAGTTAGAAATTTAATTGCAACTTCCGCTGCCGCTTTCGGATTTACTGCAAACACCGCGCTGTGCATTTTCACTCCAGTTGGCACACCTATAACGGGAATGCTGTCGCCAATAGCTTCGTAAATATCACAGGCAGTACCATCTCCACCGCAAAAAACAATTAAATCTACCTTAAGTTTTTTCATTTCTTTTGCAGCCTGTTTAGTATCTTCTGCGGTTGTTTTTCCCGGAGTTATGTTTCCAATAACTAAAGGTGAGAAACTAACGCTAATTGCTTCATTTTCACCCATTTCATAGGGATAAGTAATCAACTTTAATTGCTTTTTTAATTGTAATAGAGTTTTTAAGACTATTTTTGCCCTCTGAGGTGCAACTGGTTGTGCACCTAACTCTATGGCCTTTTTTAATATTTCTTCCCCATCTGTGCCCTTTAAACCTACAATTCCTCCCATGCCAGCTATAGGATTAACGATAAACCCTATTTTCCAGATTTTTTCTTCCATAAATTTCTTCTCCATTTTCTTCGTAATTAGTCACTACCAACAGATGGATCAGAAATTTTTAATAATTTTTGATAAGTGTTAAAGTAGTTACAGTTTTAGCGTGTAAATAACAGTTTCATCGAGGCCGGGTTAAAATGGCTGAAAGATTAAAAAAGCTTGGCAGTATGCTAAAATCATTAGTCACAATACCTAAAGCAAAAATTAGAAAGGATAAGTTAGTTCTGTATCTATCGCTTATTTTAATATTCTTTTTCGCTCTGTTAGTTAGAATATATCCGTATTTTTCCCATGGGATCGTCCTTAAAGCATATGACCCATATTTCCAGCTAAAATCAACTCTTTACATCATAACTCACGGGTTTGCTGCTTGGTTTAGTTGGGTAGAAAAACCTCCAGGTATCTCCACGTGGTACCCCTATGGGCGTAATATGCCTAAAACATCTTTTCCAGGGATTCCGTGGACAGCAGCGATCCTATACTTCATACTTAGATTTTTAGGAATCGAAGTAGACCCAGTAGCTATTTGTTTCTTCTTTCCAGCGTTCATGGGAGCATTAGCATCAATCGCAATGTTTTTCCTTGCCAAGGAAATAAGTGATAGCACAAAAGCGGGATTACTTTCAGCCTTCTTTCTTGCCTTTATACCAGGATATGTTCAACGTACAACTGCAGGATTCTTTGATAATGAAGCAATAGGTATTCTACTTATAATAGTAACACTCTACTTTTTCATAAGATCATTAAAAAGAGAATCCTTACTTTCAGGAATTATGGCGGGACTAATTCTCGGATACCTCTCAGCGTCATGGGGAGCATACGTATACGTATATGATCTACTAGCTCTCTATGTACTAATACTTCTTATTTCACGTAGGTATTCTAAATCGCTTCTTTTATCCTATACTGCAACGATAAGCATAGGCCTTTTCATAGCTACAAGAGTACCAAGAATTGGGCCAAGCGTGCTGACAAAATCAGATATTCTCCCAGCTCTAGTTATGTTGATATTGCTGTTCGTCTATGAAGCAACCCCACTTGTGTATAACTCAATGATGGTTAAGTGTATTAAAAATATTAAAATTCCGAGAAAAATCATTGGATATCTGCTTCTAACCATCATTATAGTTACATCTTCGGTTTTTGCGTACTTATGGTATACTGGTTTCCCCTTTATCGAGGTCTTGGAAAAACATGTTAAACCTATAAGTGGAAAATTCTGGACAGTGATAAATCCTCTATATAGGGAAAAATCGCGTATAATAGCCTCTGTAGCCGAACATGCAGCCACTTCATGGGCTGAATTTTATTTTAATCTAAATATACTTTCATTTGTTTATCCTCTTGGAATATATTTCTCGTTCAAGCGACTAAAAAACGAAGACATCTTCCTGATACTCTTAGGGTTAACGGCCACTTACTTTGCTGGATCTATGATAAGATTAATATTAATACTTTCACCAGTTGTCTGTCTTCTTTCAGCGTATGCTCTTGATCAAATTCTTTCTCCATTCGTGGGGGTTTTAAGGGAGATACGTGAGGGTATGCCCCTAGCAAGGCGGAAAAGAGCAAGAATTTCCGGTATTGTTGGTACAGAATACACCGTTGTAACCCTAATTTTTGTAGCATCACTACTTATTATAGCGACGTATTATGGGGCCTATATTTCATATAAATACATGGCTGGAGTAGAAATACTACCCAACGGGGAACCAGATTGGCAGGAAGCCCTCATGTGGATGAGGTATAACCTGCCAGCGACCGCTATAGTAGCCTCCTGGTGGGACTATGGTTACTGGATAAATACCGTAGCAAATAAAACAACAATAGTTGATAACGCAACTCTTAATAGTACCCAGATCGCATTAATAGGAGCTGCATTTGCATTAAATGAAACGGAAGCGGTAAAGATCTATAAACGGTTTAATGTAACACACGTACTAGTCTTTTTTGGATACTGTGCACAAGGACTTGGTGGCGACGAATTTAAATGGCCATGGATGGTAAGAATCGCAGAGGATCATTTTCCAAAATTAGTGAACGAAAGTCTTTATGGGGATATTACTAGTCCGACAGGAACACTATTCAACTCTACAGTCTATAAAATGCTTTTCTACGGTGAGCCAGACCCTCAAAGTAAGTACCTTGGGTACTTAGTGCAATTTATGTCAAGGTATAAGTACTTGGCTTATCGGCCAGACCCTTACGGATATCTGTCTTTAATTGATCAAAGACACTGGGCGCTCTTTGAAAAAGTATTTAAACCTGTTTATATCTCGAGTAACCGATTCGTTAAGATATATGAAGTAAACTACAGTATACTAGAGGCAAAAATGGAAATTACTGATGCCAAACCATACGCCAATGGGCTTTTCGCTATCACGGTCAACAACACGGGAATTCATGAAATTTCTATTTCAAAGGCCCGTATAAATGATGAATTATATAGTTTTGAGACCATAAATGGAAGCCGAACAGTAAAACCGAAAGAGTCCATTAGTCTCTTTGTTGATACTGAAAGAGAATGGTCAATAGGTGATAACGTATCGATTAAGGTTATAGCAAATGTTCTAGAATATCCCGGCTATAGAATTTACGCCTCTATGAACGCCAGCATCATAGAAGCTCCTAAAATACTTCTCAATGTTAGTGAAACAAAATCTACGATCTATAGTAATGGTATAGGACTTATCCAGGTCAAAAATGTTGGAGAATACCCAGTTACGGTTGATTCCATGAAGATAAATTCAACAGAAACATCATTCAGCATACTTAACGGCTCAATAACGTTGCTCCCAGGCGGTGAATCAACCTTCGTGGCAGACTTAAACTCCAACAAGACATTAACAATAGGACAAGTAATGACAGTAAACGTAACATATCACCCCGTTGGTGCTCCAAATAAAACATTGATAGCAACCGCTAATATCAGCATCGCTTCAACTCCACCACTCGTTCTCCACATTAGTAATGCGACAGCATATACCAATGGAATTGTAATCATAACAGCTGTCAATCTCATGGACTTACCCCTAAGGATCAGTAATATTGCCGTTAACGGGACACTTTACGGGTTTGAAGTAATTAATGGTAGCTCTACGCTGAGTAGCGGCGAATTCGTCATACTAAAAGTAAACACTGGACTTAACCTCACCGTTTCACAAGTAGTCAATGTTACTGTTTACTACAATTTCAGCCTTGTACCACGGTGGTCTAATGAAATATCAAAATCAAATGTTGCAGTGGTACCTTATGCGAATATAAGTGCTGACGCATATACCAATGGAACGGTTATAATAAAGATCGTAAATCTAGGTATAGAGCAACTGGAAATATCGACAGTTAAAATCAATGGCACAGCCTGCGAATTTATAATCATTAACGGGTCGACCGCTATAAATCCAGGAGATTCAGCTACATTAAAAATACTCAATTGTACATCAGCACTTGGTAAAAAACCCGCAGTAGGTGACAAAATAATTATAACAATCATTTTCGTAGAAGGATATGTATTAAAAACCGAAGTTACAGTCAAAGATTAATTATCATATCTTAACCTCTTTTTCCTTTGCTAGTTCACGTTTTAACTTCCTTCTATACTCGCCATACGGGTCAAGAGGAGAAAACTTAGGTGGATAAGGAGACTTAAGCGGCCCACCACAATATGGGCATTTATCTTGCTTTAGAGTGTAGCTTCCACATTTTTGGCACTTGCGTAAAATTTTCCCCAAGTCATTCACCTGGGCTCTCTTTTGAAATCTCCTTCTCCCCCTTCTTCCTTAATTAGAGTAAGTGCAGTATCTACTACTTTCTTTAATACCTCTTCTGCAGTTTCCCAGTCCTTTGCCTCTACCTCTACTCTCCATCTTGGAGTTCCAGCCAGGTATATATTGACCTTTACTCCGTCTTTTCCAACTTCACCGGCCTTCATAGCTTCTTTTAAAGTCTTTTTAATAATTTCAACACCATTTGGTTTTGCACATCTTAGCGTAAGTATGCCTGAAATTTTAACTTTTGGAATTTCCACGTACATTTTTGCTAATTCAGTTAATACTTTCGCCCACTTTTCATCTATTCCAGCCTTTAGAAGTATATTCTCACCTTCCTCTAGTGCAGCTTCGAACCCCGCATATATTTCACCAAAAGCATCTTCCATTTTCCATCCTGCTTCCTCATAAGCTTCATCAAGAGTTTTTCCTAACTTCTCAGCAGCTAATAGGAGTAAATTTTCAGCTTTTTGAGCGCGTTTCCATTCAGCAATTTTCTGTCGTTTCCATTGATCTGTTACTCGTCTTAAAGATAAGTCTATGTGGTTTTTGATTTTATCTACTCTTAAAACCTTAGCAACGACTTTTTGCTTCTCTCTAACATAATCTCTGATGTTACGAACCCATGTACTAGAAATTTCGCTAATATGGATGAAACCTTCCTTACCATCATACTCATCCAGTTTAACGTAGGCTCCATAGGGTTCAATGCGGATTACAGTTCCGATCACTATGTCACCAACTTCAGGCCATTCCTGTCTCTTCTTAACCATGAGTGTTCCCTCCAATATATGTATTCTTGAAGTAACGATACAACGTTAATAAAAACATAAAAACGAATTTAAAAATGTTGAGATCAACGTACAATTAAAAATACTAAAAAATACTAACTTCATTAATGCTTGGCCTTAACACTATTAGAATTGAAAGCTCTTCTGATATTATCCTTTTAGGTAAATGAAAGATTTTAACTCAAGGCCTGAAAATATTTCAAATTACCCGAGTACTTTAATGATTTTGGCTTGTATTTTTGCCTTCCCTCCACTTGGCACCGCAAGTACACGGTTACAAACTAAGCATCGAACTTTAGTACTTGCACAGCCAAATATTACTTGTTCATTACCACAATCTGGGCACGAAACTTTAACAAATCTTGACCTTGGTTCCGGAACCAATAAGTCTTTTCGTCCCATAACAATTCCTCACCTCGTAGTGACCCTTTAACTCACGACTTCTTAATTTTAAAATTTTTATGATATAACCACGATACAAGGGAGAAACATTATGTAAGGCATAGGAAAGTTAAACAAGTTCTATACCCTTGATTCTAATTCCTTTTTTATGAATAATATAGCCACAGTCTCTGCACTTAAGCTTCAGCGTTTGCTTCTTGGTAGCTTTAACTAGTTTTTTCTGTACTGGTTTTGGTTGTGAGCCATATCCCTTTTTCTTTCTCTCGTATCTTCGTCTTCCTTGGGATAGTTCCCTTTCGGGGCCTTTCTTATAAAGGGACACTGAGTGGACAGTGTATGCATTACATCTTGGGCAGTATGTTCTTATTTGCTTCGGAACTTTCATCTGGATCGCCTCACGTACTTAAAAGTTACATACTTCACAATAAGTTCTCCTTTTTAATCTTATCTCATCTGCACACTTGAATGAAGGTATCAAAAATCTAGTGCCTATAAGTGTAGGTCGCTAAATCATAATTTATATTCCTATAATTTTTGCCTTTGCTTTCTTTATTAACGTTTCAGCATTTTTTCTCGGTAATACTACAACGTCTCCCTTTTTAAAGGGTCCGTAGACCTTCATATCTGTTCCAACGATGGCAGGTAGATTCTCTAGGATTCTCACAACAATTTTCTCCCTTTCTAATGTCATTTCAAAATCTTTTTCTGGCTTCACCAGACCTTTAAACATTTTTCCCTCGAGAATACGAGAAATAAATGAATTGAAGTTCTTCAAGGTTTCTGTTAAGGGTTTAAAATATTCTTTTTCTACAGAATTTAATTTTTCTTCTGGGACTTCTTTACCGTTCAGTGCATTCCTTAGGATTTTCTCTAAACGTAGATTACACAGATCTTTAATAATAAATTGGGCGTTTTCTAATTCTAATTCTATGATTTTTGTTTCGATGCTACTTAAGGTCTCGGATTTCAGCCCTATCTTAAGCATATTAATGTACTTGCTTGCTTCTTCATAAAAATTCGAAGGCAGATTCTGTATATCGTCATTTTCAACCTCTTTGAGCCATATTGAGTAAAGCTTTTCATAATCCATTTTATAACAGCTCCGCAACTGCCTTAGCAAGTGTGAATACGACAGCAGAAAGAGGTAATTCTACTTTCTGGCCTTTTTGATAAGGCCCAAATATTTCATCTCCTATTCTAAACTCTGGGCAATACTCTTTGAAAATTACTTCTTTCTCGCCTTTAAAAATAATTGCATCTTTAAATGGGTCAAAACGTTCCAAATCCGTAACGGAAATGGGAGTTACTTTAAACCCGGTTGAACCGTGCAAGCTGTATTCAAGTCTGATAAGTCTATGGATGTCTACGGTTACCGGTTCATCTATCTGAGCAGCTGTTTTCTTTATGGCTGCCGAAGCAATGTTCTTCCAGATAGAAATACCTATACCTTGCAAAATATCCCATCTCGAGGGAACTGAGCTTAATGCGGTTACAACTTTTTCCCTATTAACTAATAGTATGTCAATTTTTCTTTTCGGTATTCCGGCTTCAATTAAAACCTTATCCAAATCAGGGCTAGAGAAAACTTTAATTATGGATTTTACTAGACGTTTTCCCCACCCTTCACTAGTTAGATCGGGGCCGATTATGAATTTGCGGCCCCCTGCAGAGACTTCAATTAAACCTAAATTTTCTACTTTTATCCCTGTCCCAGATATATAGTCAACAATCTCCCTTCTTTCATCACTGCTCAGTTCTTTTACAGCTTCATTATCTACATGTACGTGGTAACCACGGTGTCCAGAATATACAACTTTAACCTCTTTTTCGGAAATACCAAAGTCGTCGAAAAGAAAATCCAAGAGTTTAAAAACTTCATCTTTCGCAAAATTAAGGCACTGATCACATATCCATGAAACTTCATTAATTACTGTTGATTTGCAGTTTAAACACTGCGCAGGCTTTTTTCCAATACCAGTGGTCCCACACTCCATGCATATCCATCTGTCATGAATCTCCTTACATGGCGTGGTTAAATGGTCAGCATCGATATCAAAAATTAAATCAGCACCTACCCAACCCTTGCCCTCCATATTTTGAGCTTCGGGATCTAAATAGTAAGCTGCGGATCTATAAGCGTTTTTCGGTACTTTTTTCCTTAGAAAAGTTAGGAATTCGGTTCTACTATAAAAAGTTTTATGTCTAATCATTCCTTCCTTATCCCAGAGCATAAAACCGAATTCTCTCTTACTAAAATGAGGAGGTGTAGGTATATCGTTCTCTCTGTAGTAAGCTTCAAAAAGACTTTTCAAAAGTAAAACTGTCTTCATGTTACTCTTCACTTTCACTACGCCTCTTCCCACTAACATATAACATTCTATAATAAAATGTAAGAGGGTTTTTCACTCTTCCCTCAGAACACCATCTATGCGTAGGCTTGCAAATACCGTAAGTCTTTAGTGTATCACAATTATGAGCTGTGTATCCTTTGTTTTTAGCGTGTCTAACATAGTACCGTGTTCTTTCTTCATTAAAATCAGGCATTTTTCGGAATAAATCTACAACCTCTTCTTCTCTCTTCCCAATATTTAACATAAAAAACATGAGAAATAATCTTTCTACGTGGCTTAGATTTTCTCCCTTTTCTGCTCTTTCAAGAATAAACTGCACACATGGTGGATAAACTCCACCTGAAATTTCAACTCTTATTGGAATTTCCCTTATGACTTCCTTTTTATATCTCTTAACTAATTCTTCTATTTCTTTAACGGTTCTCGCAATTTTTTCCGGTAACTCTATGAATCTCTTTGGGACTCTTCTTTCTAGAATTCTTTCTTTAAAGGCCTCGGCCATTAATCTAGCCAGTTCTCGTTTGGTTAGCCTAACATATCCATTTGAAACCGGATGGTTACACATTTTCCAGGTTATATCATGAAAATGAACCGCAACACTTAGATAGTCCTTAAAATGCAATTTCCATTCATAATATTTTACCCCCACTCTCTTTACTTCGTATATTAAATCCCAACCACTTTCACTCACATTACCAGGCATTCTGGCAATTTCTAGTATCTTATCATTACTTTCCCCCTGTAAAAACTTGCCAACCCTTTTCGAAAAAGCAACAGCAAATCGACGTCTAAGCCATTCATCACCAATTGCATCTATAAAAAGTCTAGCAACGGGAAACGCCAAAATTTCGGTGTCAATACTGCTTGCTAAATAAGTATAAACTCCTCTAGTAATAACTTCTCTAAGTATCTGATGTGCTCTACTTATGACATCAGGAAATTCATCAGCTAAGGATGTAATATCAATATTGAGTTGTCTAACATATTTTCGTGCAAGCTCTATACTTGGATACTTAGCCAGATCTTCTTTTGTCAACATACTACATCAAATGAAATAAATAATTTTAGTTTTAAAACCTTCCTAGAAATTATTCACCCTCGATTCTTGGAGCTAAGAAATAGCTTACTCTTCCTCCACCGGGAAGATTAAAATCTATGCGTAGAGGCATATCTGTTGAGAGTTGAAGCTTAACAGTATCAGCAGCTTTAGCAACCTTAATCATATCAGCAAGATAATTTAGAGTATATGTTGCAGCAGATTCTTCTGAAGCTTGAATATCAAGAAGGGCTTCAGAATCTTTTCCCATCTCTACAACGACTTCTCCAAGGTCGCCCATAGCTCTAAAGGTTACTTTATCAGGTTGAATTACAATCTTTACATGGTCACTAGTAACTGCAGCATCTTTAACAGCTTCCTGTAAGGCATCTGCTGTGATAATGGCAAAAGCCTTAAATTCCACGGAAGGTTCAGGTAATTCTTCAGCAGTAATGTCAAGCAAATGAATACTAAAAGTCCTTACCGTTTTTCCTCTCAGTCTTAGCTTAAGTCTTTTCTCAGCTTCTTCATAAATCATTTCTAATGTGTCTCCACTCCTCGCCCTTCTCATAATTTTTTTCATTTCATCGAGATTTACCCCCAGTAAAGTTTCTTGATCACACTCGTATTCATCAAATGCATCACTTGGTAATACAAAATCCACCATAGCAACATGTGATGGATCCATAGCTCTCATACTAAGTCCATCCGGCTTAGCAACAAAGTTAGCCTCGTCGACAAGGGTTGATAATGCATCAACTATGTAGGTCCAAGTTCTTGCATCTGAAAGTAACGCTCTAAACATAATTTATCCCTCCTCAACATATTTGCTTTGAATATTTTTAAACTTCTTCCTTAAATCATATACTTGTTTATAAAGGTCAAATTTTAACTTATCCATATTCTGAATTAATTCAGCGTCTATTTCAATTTCACCATTTGTTCTTATAGAAACTTGACCTATAACTCTTATTAATTTTCCAACATATAACTCACGGGACGTTCGAACCTTAATGCTACCACTGCCATCATCGAGAATGCACATGCCAGGCTTAGACTCAACTACTACACCGATTATCCTAACACGTCTATCTTCAAGTTTTATTTCATTTATCCTTCTGTCAACTGCTGGGATCCTTTTGCTCAATTATTTTCCTCCAAACATTTGTGGCAATTTTCTCTGCAGCCTTTAGATTTTGTAATGAACGGAAAATATAGCTTTTTGCATTGAACCTATCAGGAATGCGATCATAGCTTTCCTCTAACATTTTTACAGTTTTTCTTAATATCCTCCATAGAGCTTCGGCTTCGTAAGCTAACATAATAATCACACTCTGATTAGTATTGCCTCCACGTATGGCCACATTTAGTGCATCTGTAGAAGGTAGTCATGGCTTCGTCAGCTCTTCTGGTTTGAAGTTGCCAGTAATAGGCGCGGTCGTTGCCGCATTTTGGACATTTTACTCGGGCAATAGGCAAAGTTCTAACTTCTTCTTTTACAACGATCATTTCGTCGCGAGGCCCGTGAGATATGTGATGGGCGATGCGATAGGTTTCTTCTATCTGACTTTTCTCAACTTCTTTAACATACCCACAAGATTTACATCGAAGAACGGTTTTTCCTTCTTCATTCACATCTGGCATTAGCAAAGCGCCGCATTTAGGGCAAAATTCCATAAGATCTCCTCCGAAAAGATAAATATACATCGTTAAAACGCATTATAATTCCTTTTTAACTTTTCGCATCACTAGAAGTATTTCGATTTTAGGTTTTATTTCCTCGAGAAGTTTTTTAAATGCTTTAACTGCAGCAATCGTTTCTAATTTTTTGTTGTTAAAATCGCTTTGTCTTATTTCTTCTTTAAAAAGCATAACTGCATTTTCAATATCAAAAGCGCCCATAATCCAAGCATATGCTATAAGCGCTTCAACAGCATCTCCTCTGCTATGTCTGTCACTTCTTCTAGGTAAAATTTTAAGCAGGGATGCATCTTTCAAAGCTCGAGACAACACAGCATCCGAAACCTTCCAAGCATCTAGTCTTCCCAAAATGAGGGACTTGGCAAGCGAATATATAAAATTTACAAGAACATCTCCAAGCTTAGCCAGTCCCTTATCCTGAGCAACATCTCTTAAAGACCTGTAAGAAACGGTAGAAAAAATAGTCTTTCGTATAATTTCTCTAATATAATTCATATTACTCATAATGTGATCCCTTTAATGAGTTGAGAAAGGCTTCACGAAACTCTTCAGCCATTTTTTTTATTTTTTTGGCAGCTTCGATTACAGCCTCAAGGGGGTCTTTTTCCCCATTTGTTCTAACATACACTTTAGGTTTGCCGATGAGCGGATGTTCTATTCTATAGCCAGCAAAAGTAACGTCTTCGTCTTCAAGTAAAACTTTTCTAAGTAAATTACATAAAGTATGACCTTCACCTTCTAATTCAAATTCCATCTCTCTATCAGTTCTTTCTAGAATTTTTATTTTCACTATTAAGAACCTCCCTTATAAGTATTTTACAAGTTTCGTCCGGTGTAGTAACCAATCCATATCGATTGTTACCTAAATATTTAATTAGACCTTTTGAGGCAGCTATTTTAAGAAGATTTTTATAATCCATACCGGTTATAATCGTTGCCATACATAAAATCTTTCTTATAATTTTCGGTTCAACATCCCGCATTTCGTCAATTAATTCTCGATATTTACGAGCAAGATACACTACTTCTTCAAGCTTAATGCCTGTTTTAAGCGAGGTACCCTCAATGCTACATTTATGTCCTTTTAATTCCAATATTTTCCTCAAGTCTCTAAGGGAGACCGATGTTCGGCTTTTTTCGGTAATAAGAGAAGCGTCGTATTGATACATACCATCTTTATCCCTATACATAGCTTTTTTGATCCTTCTGTAAATCCCTTTGATTTCGTTTAAAGCAACCTTAACATAGTCCTTTGAGCCGTAAATTGTGAGACGAATTTTCCCTCTTTCATAGCGAGCATATGTATTAAATGACCTCAAATGTTTACGTAAAGCCTTTAGTATTTCCATTGCTTCATCATCACTTTTAACGTGTATGGCCACCTCTCTCTTAAGATGAGAATTCATGCTCGTCTACCCTTTATGCTCCTTCTATAGTCTATAGCTACCTTCCTAGTTTCGACGTGATCACAATTTGAACATTTTAGTTTGTCTCCGCCTTGTTTCTCCAGAATGCCTCCACATAGCGAACAAAACGCCAGGAGAACACCAAATTTTCTACCAATAGTCGATAATTGTACTGGAACAGTTGCCTTTAGAACTCTAGCTCTAATTATGTCACCAACCTTATAAGCATCTGGCATTACATTTGTGAAAGTTCTATTAACTTGAGAGATATGAATTACCCCTGTGAAGGGGGTTAAAATCATATTTCTATTGATTTGGAAAATCTCTACTGAGGCCATCTGGCTTTGAACATGTGAAACCTTGCCTAAAACAACATCACCAACACGAGGTATTAAAGGCTTTACAACTCCAGGTTTGTAAACCTTGATTTTTTTATCTAAGTGATCTATCAATACAAAGCCTGCTGATGCTGCATAAACTTCACTATTTTCCTCATATGTTCCTTCACCCGGAACAAATTCTTCAATTGTTCCCAATCTATCGCCCGGTAATACAAAATCTCCAGTTTTTATCTTTTCCATATCACATACCCCCCTTGACAATTCTGTAAAGATCAACTCTAACTACATGAACTCGTTTCCGGTGAAATGGAAAGATTGGACGAAGAGGGAGATCCATACAAATTATCGCATCAACTCTACCACCATGTTCATTAACAAGCCTCCTAATAATCCTCCTACTTTCCTCATTAGATTTATGCAACGAATAAATTGTAGATCCAATTTCTAAAGCCTTTATAAGGAACTTTCTATCGGCGCCGCGTTTCTGAACGCCAAATGGCGGATTTTGAACCACTACGTCGCATTTACCACTCAAATATTCGACATCACTTAATATCCATTCAACCCTACTTACTACATTAGCAATCACAGAATTGATATGAGCAACTCTTAAGGCTTTTGGATCTATATCAACACCAACCACTCTACGAGCACCCAAAATAGCAGCTCCAATAGCTAGTCTACCAGTACCGCAACCCAGATCATAAACGATTTTCCCCTCAATATCTCCGTAAACATAACAAGCAATAAAAAGAATATTAGCTGCAACCCTAGCTGGAATAGTATATTGTTCTAACAACGCATGTGGATCAGGGTGTTCTCTTAACTCTTCAAGTAACATTTCAAGCTTTTTACGAGGAAACATGCTACCACTACCATAATACTAAAATCAAAATATTTTAGTTACCCTATAAAAAACTCTAATAACTCATGAAGCACAACTCGTAATTAGAAAAGTGATAAAAAATGAAGAATAGTTATGCTATTAGCAAAATAAAAGCAAGAGAAGTCCTAGATAGTAGAGGAAACCCGACCGTAGAGGTAGATGTCATAACAGAAAGTGGAAACATGGGGAGAGCAGCAGTTCCTTCAGGCGCTTCAACTGGAAGATATGAAGCACTAGAACTAAGAGATGGAGGAAAACGATACCATGGAAAGGGTGTTCTAAAAGCAGTCAAAAACGTCAATGAAATAATAGCACCAGCACTAAAAGGACTCGACGTAAGAAGTCAAAAAGAAATAGACAAAAAAATGATCGAACTTGACGGGACCCCCAACAAATCTAAACTTGGAGCTAACGCTATACTCGCAGTATCTTTAGCAACAGCCAGAGCGGCCGCAAATATCTTAAAAACACCTCTATACAAATACTTATCAAAAAATAAGGATGAATTATTGCTTCCAGTTCCATTAATGAACATCATAAATGGAGGAAAACACGCAGGGAACAAACTAAATATTCAGGAATTCATGATAATACCACATAGTGGTAAAACCTTCAAAGAGACGCTAAGAATTGGAGTAGAAATATACCATACCCTAAAAAGAATCCTGGAGAAAAAATATGGAAAAAGTGCAATAAACGTTGGAGATGAAGGTGGATATGCGCCACCAATGGAACAAACAACAGAAGCGTTAGAAGCTCTAATTAAAAGTATAGAAGAAGCAGGATACACACCTAGGAAAGAAGTTTCACTAGGATTAGATGCTGCTGCAAGCGAATTTTACGATGAAGAACATAGAAAATATTATCTGGACCAAAGAAGTTTAGCGATAGACGAATTAATTGAATACTACACCCAACTTGTCGAAACTTACCCGATAATATCTATAGAAGATCCCTTCCAAGAGGAGGACTTTGAAACATTTGCAGAATTTACCAAAAAACTTGGAAACAAAGTACAAATCGTTGGGGACGATTTATTTGTAACAAATACGAGGAGATTAGAGAAAGGAATACAAGTGGGAGCAGCAAACGCATTATTATTGAAAGTAAACCAAATAGGGACACTAACAGAAGCGTTAGAAGCAGCAAAAACAGCATTTCAACACAATTACGCCGTAATAGTAAGTCACCGATCGGGAGAGACTGAAGACCCATTCATAGCGGACCTTGCCGTAGCATTATGCACAGGGCAGATAAAAACAGGAGCACCAGCGAGAAGTGATAGAACATCAAAATACAACCAATTGCTAAGAATAGAAGAGGAACTAGGAGAAAAAGCTAGTTTTCCAGCTAACGATTTTAGAACGCTTTGGAAAAAATATAGGTAGTTAAAATGCAACTTAGAAACGAAGAAGACATCGTGGAATTTATAGCAGAGCTTCTTCCTAAACCTAAGAAAATTATTGAAGTCGGAGTTGGAAAGTTACCAAAAATAGCATTAAAATTAGCGGAAAAATTCCCAGAGGCAGAAATAATTGTAACAGATATAGATTCGCAGATAATACAGCAAATAGGACAACAGTATCCACAAATAAAGGCTATAAAAGACGACATAACTAAACCAAATATCGAGTTATATCAAAATGCCGACCTAATTTACTCCATACGCCCACCACCAGAATTAGCCCTCTACTTATTAAAACTAGCTAAAAAAATAGGAGTTCCATTAATAATAAGACCGTTAAACTCAGAAACCCATGAAATACAAAGCATATTGGAAAAAGCAAAAGTTATACACTTCAAACAAGCCACTCTAATATTATTGCGCCAAGCACAAGATTACACAAGAGAAGAAAAAAGGATCCGTTCTTAATTGACATCGCATAACTTTAGAATATTTTTTTGTCATAGAGTTTTAAAACTTGATTAAAGTAATTTTCCCCATATGTTAATGTTATTTGGTAAAATTCATCTTTTTTTCTTACAACTTTTTCTAATCTTCCCTCTACAATTCCTATTTCATCTTTTTTAAGCTGCATTCGAAACTCTTCAACATAAGACACTATACGCGTAATGTTTTTATCCATAAATTTGCTGTTTGTTTCCAATACCTCTATTGGATATATTGATGGCATAAAATAAGAATCTACATCATCTACAATTCTTACAACGGCCTTAATCCAACCTACAACCTTTATCTCCTTGAGCTCAGTATATTCATTAATAATTTCATCCCATTTTCTAACAGGTTCGAACTCAACTTTAACTGTTCTACCCAAGTAGGGAGAGCTGTACACTGCGTAAATCTTTTTTCTTTTTTGGTACCATCCATATTCAGCTTTACTGTAATTCTTAAAGTTCCAGTGAAACGGTGGCATACTTGGATCCCAAGCTTCAAATTCGTTTCTTAGCCGAGAATTTTTGTTTTTATAGAAAGAGCTTAGTGTCTCTACCAATTCTTGTACTTCTCTTCGCCCATATATTACAAGATCTATATCACTATATTGCGGATTATAAAAATCATGTAATATTGAACCGAAAACACCGAAATCAGAAATACGAAGTTTTGAAATCTCAAAAATTTCATTTAATATTCTTCTCATAGTTCTAAGCAGTGGGTCATCCCGATCAGAATTAAAAAGAACGGCAAGTTTTTCATCAGGTCTACGCAATTCTAAAATCTGTTCTTCAGATAATCCAACAAGTTTCCTTCGAAGAGGAGCGTAGAAAACTTGATACTGAGGGAAATAATCTTTAACAAATTTAAGTCCACCATCAAAATAAAATTTATAATATTTAATCTTTTTACCAGTCCTAATTGCCCTAGGATCGTCAGTTCTGTATATGGTTTCAGGAGCATACTCTACATCGCATACACATGAATTAGGAGGGTGATCATAACCATAGACCCTAAAAATTATTCCTTCTCTAGTAACCGGTGCGTCTCGATCTCTAACCTTCATTTAAATCATCCTTCCTTAACTTCTATATATTCATCACTTAATCCAGATCCAACAACAATTCTAAACCATTTCTCTCGCTCACTTTGAACCTGCTCCAATAAACCCTTAACGGTTATTAAATCTCCATTATATGCTATGCCTCTAAATAATCCGATCATCGATACAACTTCAGAAATGAAATTTACATGCTCCGTAGGCCCGCTAAGGACATTAATAATTCGAACTCCATATACAGCGGGACGAAACACGGAATCATTGTCGTTAATTACTTTACATAATGCTTTTATCTCTGCTATAGGCTTGTAAATTAATTTTCTTTGATTAATTTCTGATAGAAGCCTAATAGCATTAACCACAAACCTCATTCCATTATAGTAACCAGTGTTCAGTCTTCTCTTCTCATAAACGGTCGTCCTGCTAAGTGTAATTTTCCCAGCGTCTTCCAACTTCATTAGGGTTTCGCGTACCTTCCTGAAATTTTTAGCACCATAAACAGCTAGATCGATGTCACTCCCCTCATGGTGCATACCTAAACTTATAGAACCGTGTATTCCAAAAAAGTCCAACGAAACACCAGATTCAGAAGATAACTCTTTTATAAGTTCCACAGCAACCTCTTCGAGACGATCCCTAGACTTCTTCTTTAAAAGCCTATGCAAACATTCAGAGGGTACAAATACTTGTTTAATGAGATGCCTTGGAACACTTATTAACCACTTCTCTAAAGGTTCAGAATAATAAAGATACTCAGGAAAATAAGTCCTAAAAGTCTCTACAAGTCTTTTATAGTTCTTCGGGCTGAAAAGTTCCTTAGGCCTCAGAAGATAAATGCCTTTAAATTTCCATTTAATGTCTAACCACTCTATATCAAATTTTTGCGCGTGATCCTCCGGAACGTACTTTAAAAACGCCATAACCCTATTTTCCGGATGTTCATAGCCAAACGTATAGAATATAAAGTTATGTTTTGTTACTATGATATCCCCGTCTCTTAGCAGTAACGAAACGCTGTTCATATTTCATAAACCCCCTTTTAATGCAAATTTAATAGGAATAAAATATCCATCGTAATTATAACGATGCAATTTTCACAGATGCTGATTGCAAGATGTCTGCATTAAAAATGTGCGGGTTAATAATGTTTTCATCGGCAATTTGCTATGTGTTAACTTAATTATAAATTTTACATGTAATTAGAAAGATATTAAGAAAACAGATAATGATATGAATAATTATAAGGACATTTAAATATGTTTTTTTAGATTTAAATTTAAAAAGTTTGTTTTAATTTTTAGGAAAATATTATTTAGGTTATCCTAATAATGATAATATTTATTTTTCATTTATTATTTTATTTATTATTCAGACATTATCGGGGAAGGTGGATTTAGATGCAAGAGCTATTAAAAGAAATAGTAGAGGGTATTAGAGCAAAATTTAGAATAGAACATGAGATTAGAGATAATTGTATATTCATTAAGGCCCAAAAAGCAGATTATTTAAATATTGCACAATACCTGAAGAGTTGTGGATTTAAAAGATTATTAACAGTCTCGGCTATCGACTGGAAGGATGAAAATGAATTTGAAGCGTACTTTATAGTCCATAATCCTGAGGAGGGTGTTTACACTAAGGTTTCTACAAGGATACCAAGGGACATGCCTGTGGTTAAAAGCCTTTCCCCAATATGGGAAAACAGCTTAATGCACGAAAGGGAAACATGGGAGCTATTTGGAATTACGTTTGAAGGAAATAATTTGTTAAAGCCTTTGTTTCTTGAAAAATGGGAGGGACCACCTCCTTTTAGGAAAGATTTCGATTGGAGAGAATACGTGGAAAACGTGTGGGGAATATAGGAGGATGGTAGCATGCTTAAACGAATATTTAATCCGTTAAAAGCGGGGTTAAAACTATTTAGCAAAAAACCTATAACGTACAATTTTCCTCCAGAGATGCCTCTCACAGAAGGGTTTAGAGGTAGACATGTATACGACCCGGAAAAGTGTAAGGGATGTAGTCTATGCGCAAAAATATGCCCAAACAAAGCAATAGAAATGGTCGAAAGAGAAAAATCTGGGAAAAAGGTTTTACAGCCTCAAATAGACTATAGCAGATGCTGTTTTTGTGGGTTATGTGTTGATGTATGCCCCACCGGAGCTCTAAAATTCTCCAATTTTCCATTTCTGGTCGTTTTAAACAAAGAGGACCTACTATATTCACCTGAAAAGTTAGCTCAACCTCCCAAATTGGACATGGGGAAACCCCCAAAAATCAAGAGCGTAGTAGATTGGGCAAGATCCAGAAGCTTCTGGGTTCTAAACTATTTCACTGGATGTTGCTTCATAGAAGCTATACCGTGGGTCAGTAGCGGATTTGACATGGAGAGATTTGGTCTAATAGCAGTGTCCACACCTAGGCGCGCAGACGTATTACTTATAGGCGGATATGTAACGGTAAAGACTCTGAGAAGAATAATTAGAATATATCAACAAATGCCTAAACCAAAATATGTCATTGCTCTCGGAAATTGTCCAATGAGCGGAGGTACGTACTGGGACAGTTACAATACCATAAAAGAATTAGACAAATACATACCAGTAGATATTTGGATAGCTGGATGTCCTCCCAGGGCAGAGCCTATAGGGCTAGCTGTTGTTATGGCAATACATGCTGTGCAAAGCGGATATGCAGGGAAAAAGGAAGAAGTGCATAAGAAGGGAAAATTTTTAGAACTTCCTAAAGTAAGACCAAAAGAAGAAAAAGAGAAATTTTACATACCATTTGGTCCACAACATCCAGGAAGTGGAAACTTCAATGTACTGTTAAAATTAGATGGAGAAAAAGTGGAAGAGGCAGTACCAAATCCGGGCTATCTTCACAGAGGCTTTGAAAAGCTAATGGAATATAGAACGTGGTGGCAGAACATAATGATAGTTCAACGCGTGTGTGTACTTGACGGTGCAAGTTACGAATTGGGCTACATAGGTGCCGTAGAAAAAATAGCAGAAGCTAACGTGCCGAAAAGGGCAAGATACCTTAGAGTTATTCAAGCCGAATTATCCAGAATACAAAGCCATCTATTGAATATTGGGCTTGTTGCCCTCGCATCAGGTTTCGACACAGTAACCAGAATTGCATGGGGGGACAGAGAAAAGATCCTTCATTTACTTGAAAAATTAACTGGTTCCAGAATATATAGTATTTACAATATTCCAGGTGGAGTGAGGCGTGATATGCCTCCAGACTTCAAAAATGAGGCATTAAAGGTAATTAAATACATGAGAAAGAGGTTAGAGACATATGATGATTTATGCTTCAATAATGAAGTATTTATAAGAAGAACTAGAGAAATAGGCAAATTAACGAGCGAACAAGCTATTAATTTGGATGTAACAGGACCAAATCTACGTGCTACGGGAGTTAAATTTGATACGAGAAAAGAAGTGCCATACGAAGCATATGATGAACTTGAGTTCAACGTAATAACTCTAAATGATGGGGACGCTTATTCTAGGGTATTATGCCGAAGAAAAGAAATAGAAGAAAGCCTAAATATTATAGAAGAAGCAGTTAGCAAAATTCCTAGCGGACCATTTGCAGAAAGAAAAACAAAAAGTGGAAAAGTTCTTGGTCCCTTTGCAAAGCTTTCAAAAGGAGAAGTATTACATATCGTTGAAAGTGCTCGCGGAGAGTTATGTTTTCATGTAGTGAGTAACGGAGATGCACAACCATATAGGGTAAAAATTAGAGGACCAACTTTTGATACTATACTTGTTGCACTGCCAAAATTGTTGAAAGGAGTGTCTATTGCTGATATTCCAGTAATCTACTGGAGCCTAGATAACTGCCCAGCCGACCATGACAGATAACTAACATTTCTCTAACCATTTTTGTGTTTTTAGAGTGAGAATAATATTTTTGTCGTAGATTGTAGAACTGTATACCTATAAAGAAGAATCATTAGCTTTGCAAATGGCTAACATCTAACCACTCTATACAAATTTTTGTGCGTAAACATCAGGAACATACTTTAAAAATGTTAGAATCCTATTCTTCCAGGTATTTATAGCCAAACGTATAGAATATAAAGTTATGTTTTGTTACTATGATATCCCCATCTCTTAATAGTAAAGGAATATTGCCCTTCATGTTACATATACTCTCTACCAGTCATTTTAAATGATTTGAGTCCATCAACCTGAAACAAAAGCTTTAAATTAATAGTTACTTGCATTCTATGCGATATTTAAGCTAATACGGTGAGTGTATGAGGATTTTCATCATTACAAAAACTAACGACCTGTGGAGTGACCGGATAATTAATAATATTTGCAAAAGAGCTCCAAAGTCTTGGGTTTATAAAATATATAGATACCAGACCATACCTCCACTAGAAGAGTTATTAGATGAGCGGGAAAAATACCTGCCAACAAAAATACCTGAATGCGACTTAATACTTCCCCTAGGATTACCTGCAGACTTAGTCCTTCTTTCACCACTGATAGCTAAAAAATCTGGGGCAAAAGCAGCAATTATACCTATTGACGACTCCGACCAAGTTCCATTAGGTGTACAAAAACAGCTTAGAGAAGAATTTTCTGAAATCAATGTTGAATCCGTTTTCCCAAAACCATTTTGCTCGCTTAGATCATATAAGCGAAACCAGTTTATTGACGAATTTGCGAAGTACTTCGGCTACCCGCTTATTGAAATAAAAGTATCAGGTGATTTAATTATAAGGGTCGATGTGAAACGTGGGGCGCCATGTGGGTCAACTTGGTATGTCGCTAAAAAACTAATTAATGTAAAAATACAAGACGCAGAATATGTAGCGGGTCTTGAACTTCATAACTATCCGTGCTTGGCATCGAGAAAAATTGACTTATTATATAGGGATTCAATTATGCATATAGCCGCATATCATATTAAAGATGTGGTCAAAAAAGCCATAGAAAATATTAAAAATAAAACTTAACCTAAATAACGAAAGTTTAGAGGTTACAGAGTTTTGGATCAAATACGGAATTAAGTTACTGTGAAATATTAACCTAGGAAAGAAATTATCTATTGCAAGAAGAGTTATGTTTTGCCATAGATTCAGTTATACTTTTCTTTAATTGACTTACCGCCTTAATTGCTGGTGAAGATGGGGCATAATCAATTGGAGCAGTCTTAATAAGGTCGGCATAAGCTATTTGTTTATCAAAGGGCACCGTTATAAGTAATGGTATACCATATTTCTCTAGTCCCATCTTTATAAATTCTTCTTCTTCTTTCGTTGACACTTTATTGGCTACGGCAACAAAATTATGGATTCCTATATCAGATGCCAACTTCTTTATACGCTGAGCTGTTTCTATAGATTTGAAGCTTGGTTCAACAACTATCAGCATCACGTCGACATTTCTAGCAGTTCCACGCCCAAGATGCTCTATACCAGCTTCCATATCAAGAATAACAAATTCATCCCTCTCCACAATTAAATGTCGAAGCAAGTTTCTAAGAAAAGCATGAGCTGGACAGAGACACCCAGTTCCTCCATCTTGAACGGTTCCCATAACTAAGAGCATAACCCCATCTGGACCTCTGATTCCAAAGCGGTCAACGATATCATCAACCTTAGGAAATAATTTAAATGCGCCATATGGAATTCCAGGAATTTTTGTCCGTTCTTCTATGAGTTTTCTGTTTACTGCAAGAGGAGTTATCTTTGATATGTCCTCTTCTTTCAAACCTATTGTATAAGCAAGATTTATGTTCGGATCAGCATCTACGGCTAGCACTCTATAACCATCTTTAGCTAAAAGTCTAGCTAAAGTTCCAGCAATGAAGGTTTTTCCAACCCCGCCCTTGCCGGTAACAGCAAGTTTCATGAACTTCACCTTTTATGTATCCCTTCACCGTCTATACCAATTTTATATAGGAGCAACCAAGTTTTTCCCAGATCTAAACTATTCAGACAGGAGACATGAATTACCAGGATTGGAGAAACTATTTTACTTAAGCAATTCATTCAAACCGTATTTTTCTAATATGTACAAATGATTGATCGTATTCAATTGTAATATTAACTGAACAAGCAATTACACAAATTGTTACACCTGTATACCTATTCTTCATCAGTCCTATGTAAACGTATACTGCGCAGCAGATAGAGAGCCCATCACGTTTGTTATTTTTTACCTTAACTAGCGAGAGCTTTGTTAATGTGGAAGGCATGTTGTTCAACTGTTACTTCTCTTTATAAAGATTTCAATAAGGATAGTGAATGAAAAATAATATTAAACATAGCACTACTTTTTGGATTGCGACGATATAAGTCTAAATAATAATTGTCATCCTTTCATCCAGAGCCTTTAATCAGTTTTATTGGCCTTTGCTGTGCATTAGACAACTTTTTTTCCACACTTTTCCCGAAGTTCTTTAATCATGAATTCACCTCTAGATTTAACTTCTTTCCAAGCCTCTTCGATTTCCAGGTTGTATGTACCTTTTTGTAAGCATTCAAAAAATTTCTCTAAAAATTTAATCAGGGACCCTACTATTGGTTGTTGTAAAATCTCTATCTTCTCGTCACTTACATCAACATTGGCTATTAACGCCCCTTCGACAAGAGTTTTGTTACCCAGTATATCCATTAAAACGAGTTTTTCATCTTCGTAGAAGACCTTAATTATATCCTCTGCTATTTTATCTTCACTGTCATCTCTTCGTATGGCAACCTTAAATTCACACATTATTTTCCACCTATTTCAACATTGGCTCAACCATCTTTTAATGTTTTTTTGTTAATCTTTTTAATGTTTTATTTCAAGGCTTCCTAAAATAAAGCATTAGCAATTAAGGTTTTGTTTCTGTCATAAAAATTTAATAAAAATACCAAAAACATTAAGTGACAGTAACGATTTCTTTAGGACATATATAAAAGCTAATTAATAGTCTGCATCCCTAGAGACAAAATCCAAGAGAATGACATAACAATTTAATTCGAAAGACATTATCAATAACTAAGTGAAAACTGGCCAATGAGACCAAGATCAAATATAGTTTTCTTAAAGACTCTTCTTAAAATATTAAGCGCCCCAAATAAGGACTTGATGTAGACAACGTATCTAATATCTACGTATGCTTCTTTTTAGAAACCACTAAAATTACCGTCAGAAGATAAGTTTTAAATAGTCTAATCATAATTGTATGAAAGAAACGTGTGTTATTTAATGTTATGCGGTGAAATTCGATGACTAAACGATTACGTTTTCGAGTTGATGAGTTAAAAACTGATATTGGTGTTCTAAAAGGGTTGGAGCTACAGGTAGGTAAGATAGTGGAAGAGTGGGAAGAGCCCGAGGGCCCCACCCCAATGCCGTCCATTGCAGATTTGAGGAAATGGGACTATAAGCTACTACAGAGATATAAACCAATGTATCTACCGTTCTGCGATTTATGCTGTCTCTGTACATTTGGTAAATGCGATTTATCTAGGAATAAAAGAGGAGCTTGCGGTTTAGATATATCGGCGCAGCAATCCAGAATTGTTTTACTAGCATGTTGTATTGGCGCAGCAACTCATCTTGCGCATGCAAGAGACCTAGTTGAGTGGCTAATTGAAAACTATGGAAGAAACGCGCCTATAGACTTGGGAAAACAGGTGTTTTTAGAGGCACCGCATGTTAGGCTAGTAACCGGAATAAAACCCAAAACATTAGGTGACTTAGAAGACGCATTGGACTATGCTGAAACTGAAGTAACGAGACTACTAGCTTGTACCCATATTGGGCAAGAAGGTAGCAATCTAGATTTTGAATCTAAAGTATTCCATGCAGGCATGTTAGACCACGTGGCAATGGAAATAGCGGATATAGCTCAAACTGCAGTGCTAGGCTTTCCCAAAGCCGATCCTGACGCACCTCTAGTCGATATTGGCCTAGGAACTATAGATATCAATAAGCCAGTAATTATGGTTATAGGACACATGGTTGAGCCAAGCGTCGGGATAATCGATTATCTGAAAAAGAGTGGATTAGAAGACTCGGTTGAAGTATGTGGACTATGCTGCTCTGCACACGAATTAACTAGATATAGCCCTGAAAGAGGTAAGATCGTTGGCCCAATATCATGGCAGTTAAGGTTTGTTAGAACTGGCGTACCAGATGTAATCGTCCTCGACGAGCAATGCATAAGGACAGACTTGCCACTAGAGGCTAAGAAGATTAACGCTGTGGTAATTGCTACAAGCGCGAAAAATATGCAAGGATTCCCCGATATGACGCACGAAGATCCAGATAAAATCGTGGAGCTGCTGATCGCAAAGAAGATACCTGGAGTATTCATACATGAATCTGAAACCGAGAAAATTGGCGAAGTAGCTGTCAAAGCAGCAATCAAAATAGCCCCACTAAGAGCTAGATACAAGGCGCTACCAAGTGAAGAAGAGATTATTAAGATGGCTGAGAAATGCGTTCAATGCGGAAATTGTGTAAGAGCGTGTCCCCATAATTTACCCATTCAAGACGCTATGCTCGCAGCTAAAAACGGTAATTTAAAGAAACTTGCTGAACTATACGACCATTGTATTGCTTGCATTAGATGTGAAAAAGCCTGCCGAGCTAACATACCAATATTAACATTAATCATGAAGGCATCCGAAAAAATATTTAAAGCCGAGAAATTCAAAGTTAGAGCTGGCAGAGGACCCATACAGGACACTGAAATAAGAACTGTTGGGCAACCGATAGTTCTGGGTGAAATACCTGGTGTAATAGCTTTTGTCGGATGTGCCAATTATGCCAACGGTGGCAAAGAAGTTATGGAGATGTGCGAAGAATTCCTAAAGAGAAATTACATTGTCACCGTATCCGGTTGTGCGGCAATGACCATAGGCATGTATAAAAACGAGGAAGGTAAAACACTCTACGAGTTATATCCAGGAACCTTTGATGCCGGGGGACTGGTAAACGTCGGTTCATGCGTTGCTAACGCGCATATCTCTGGCGCCGCTATTAAGATTGCAAGTATCTTCGCTAAAAGAAACTTAAGAGCAAACTACGCCGAGATTGCTGATTATGTACATAACAGAGTAGGAGCTTGCGGAATTGCTTGGGGGGCCATGTCGCAGAAAGCAGCATCTATTGCATCTGGATTTTGGCGACTTGGTGTACCCGTTATAGTAGGTCCTCATGGATCTAAATACAGGAGAATGTTGCTTGGGAGAAAAGATAGGGAAGAGGACTGGTATGTATATGATGCATTTACAGGTGAGAAGGTTTACGTAGGCCCAGTGCCAGAGCATTTATTCTATGCTGCTGAGACAAAGGAGGAGGCTATGGTAATGGCTGCAAAGTTATGTATGAGAGCAAGCGATACAACGAAAGGAAGATCTATTAAACTAACAAACTATATTGATCTGCATAAGAAGTTCTTTGGAGAGTTGCCCGACGACTTGCATTTATTCGTCAGAAGAGAGGCCGACATACCTATAACTATGAAGGATGAAATACTTGAATTCTTGAAGGAGAAAGGTTGGGAAGAACGCCGTGAGGTTCCAAACCCAACTTTACTTGAGGAGTTGGTGAGGAAAAATGAGTAAGGAATTAACTGGACAAATAGCTGAGATTCCCGGTCCAATAAAAGCCTTAGTAGTCATAAAAGAGCCGAAAGTAGCAGCAGCCATCATAAAGAAAGCAAAAAGACCATTAATTATCGTTGGAGATTTAGCGACAAAATACGACGAAAAAGGCTTTGATAGTATAAGCCTTATCACTGAAGTTGGGAAAGCTGTAAACGCTCATATAAATGTTACTGGGCCATTGATTAGAAAGTTTAGAGAAACAGGTTACGATAAAGTGTACTTTATGTCTGCTCCGGAAGTCGTGGATAGATTAAGAGACGAGAGCTGGAAGGGTCATGATGGAAACGGTGGATACGATCTAGTCATATTTATAGGCTTTAGGTATTATTATGCATGGCTGATGCTTAACGGATTAAAACATTATGCATTTAAATGGCTGAAAACTATGTCCTTGGATCCATATTATCAACCAAACGCTACATATACATTGCCAACTATGAAAATTGGTGAATGGCGTGAATTTATTAAAAAAATCCTTAATATTATCAAAGGGTGATCCAACATGTCATCCATGTTTAAAGATATACCAGTTGATGTAGGAGTTGTATATGAGGGAGAAAGAATAAGGAAAAAAGATATGTACGTTGAGCTTGGAGGGCCTAAGATTGAACATAAATTCGAGCTATTCAGAGTAAGGGCACTAGACGAAGTTGAGGATGAAAAAATAGAAATCATAGGACCAGACCTCAAGGAAATGGAAGAAGGTAAATCATATCCATTCGGAATCTTGATAGAAGCTGCAGGAAAAGAAATGGAAGAACTATTTGAAGGCGTGATGGAGAGGAGGATACATGAATACTGCAATTATGTCCAGGGATTCATGCATTTGAATCAGAGATATGATATTTGGTGCAGAGTAGGTAAAAGGTCTTTTCAAAAAGGCTTCGATACCTTAAAGTGGCTGGGCAAAGTACTAATTAGACTGTTTAAAAGCGAGTTTCCAATGATAGAGAAAATCCAAGTTACATTCATAACGGATCCCGAGAAAATTGTTGAACCGTACAATGAAGCCTTGAAAATTTACGAAGCTAGAGACGCCAGAGTTAGGGGTATGAGAGATGAGGATGTAGATGTATTTTACGGCTGTACATTATGTCAATCTTTCGCACCCACACATTGCTGTGTAATAACACCCGAGAGATATGCCAATTGCGGCGCAATCAGCTGGCTTGATGGTAGAGCCGCCGTTGCAATAGATCCAAAAGGACCAATATTCGAAATACCTAAAGGTGAATGTTTAGATCCCGTGAAAGGCGAGTATAGTGGTGCAAACGAGGCTCTTGCGAAAAAAACATTCGGAGCAGTCACCCGCGTATGGTTATATACAGCGTTCGGATATCCACACACCTCATGTGGTTGCTTTGAGGCAGCAGCATTTTATATACCGGAAGTTGACGGATTCGGTATTGTCCATCGTGGATTCAAAGGCGTTACAGTCAATGGATTAACATTTGGTCAAATAGCTGACTCAACAGCTGGTGGAAGACAAGTAGATGGTTTCCATGGACTGTCAATCGAATACATGAGGTCAAGGAAATTCTTACAAGCAGATGGAGGCTGGAAGAGAATCGTATGGTTGCCATCAGAGCTTAAAGAAAGAGTAAAAGACGCGATTCCACCGGATCTAATAGACAAAATAGCTACCGAGAAAGATGTGGGAAGTGTAGATGAGCTGAAGCAATTTCTCGAGGAGAAAGGCCACCCAGTAGTGGAGAGATGGAAAGAATTAGAGATTGCTGAGGCTGAAGCGGCAGCTGAAGAAGCGAAAGTGATCCCTGAAGAACTAGCAGCTGTGACTGGTATTCCAATATCGCTGACAAATGTTAGAATTTATGCTAAAAAATTAATTATTAGAGGGAAGTGATTAAGATGGCGGCATCTGAGAAAAAGAAAGATAAAAGCAGTTTATCAGTTGACATTATAGGGTTAATATCCTCAGGGCTATCGGAGGCTCTTCAGAAATACGGTAAATTTGAACTCGTACTCGAAGATGTGATTATTGAAGCTGATGAATTAAAGATCCTTGTGCAGCCAAGAATATTGGAACAAGCTATGGCACCTGCCGTCGCTGAAGAGGTTAAGGTGATAGAAGAGATATTAACTACGGAGTTTGAAGAACCGAAGTTCGAGTTTGTGGGTAAAATCCATGAAGTTAAGATAGGGTCTACAAAGAGTGAAGGTGGAACTAGAGATAGAACATTAGTCGTAGGTGGAGAAACGCTGCCACCAGTATATAGATTGGTTGGTGCTGAAGAAGCAATGCCGCATCGACCCATTATCGGGCTAGATGTATTTGATATGAGAATCGGTCTACCCAGAGCCGTTAAGCAATATATCAAAGACGTCATGGATGACCCTGCTGAATGGGCTAAGAGATGGGTCGATAAATTTGGAGCCGAATTAATAAATCTACATTTAATAAGTACTGATCCTTACATCAAGGATACACCTCCACGTGAAGCAGCTAAAGTAGTTGAGGAGGTTTTACAAGCTGTTAAGGTTCCAATAACCGTGGGCGGTAGTGGAAATCCAGAGAAGGATCCTGAAGTGTTCAAGGCGGTTGCCGACGTCGCGGAAGGTGAACGCATAGTACTAAACTCTTTGAATTTGGACATGAAGCTTGAAGATGTCTGCGAATATATCAAAAATAAGGATTGCATAGTAATCGCGTTTACACCAATGGATCTAGACAAAGCAAGAGAATTGAATAGAAAGTTATTTGATTATCTACCTAAGGAAAGAATACTAATGGATACAAACACAGCCGGAATTGGGTACGGTCTTGACTACGGTTTCACCGTTATGGAAAGAGCTAGATTAGGCGCGTTAAAAGGGGATTCTGAGTTACAGCAGCCATTGGCAACAGGAGTTACAAACGCTTTAGCCGCCAGAGAAGCGTGGTTAAAGATGGATCCGTTCTGGGGTCCAAGGGAGATTAGGACACCATTATGGGAAACATTATCCGGAATAATCAATATTCTAGCAGGGGCAGACTACATTATGACTATGCATCCGTTAACAATGCAAACAGTCAACGAAATTGTTAAAGTATTAATGTCTGGCGAATTGGGTAAAGCTGAGGATATTATGGATTGGGTTAGTTGGAAGATATGAGGTGAATGTGAATGCCTTGGAAAGCAGTTAGCCCAATAGAAGTATATAAATTGCTTCCAAGAACAAACTGCAAAGAATGCGGTGAAGAGAACTGCATGGCATTCGCAGTGAAACTTGTTAACATGGAAACAAAATTAGAACTCTGTAAACCGTTACTTAAAGAACCAAAGTATAAAGAAAGCTACGAAAAACTAAAAGCCATTCTAAGTCCTATGGTCAGAGAGATCGAGATAAAAAGTGCTAAGAAAACAGTAAAAATCGGCGGCGAATACGTCATGCATAGACATGAATTAACATACATTAATCCGACTCCAATAGCTATAGACGTTGATGACTCGATGTCTAAAGAGGAAATTGCTAAGAGAATAGAATTTGTAGAGAATTTTGAGTACGAATATATTGGTAGAAAGCTTTACTTAGATCTACTAGCTGTACGATCGGTAACAAACGATCCTGAAAAATATAGAGAAGCAGTTAAATTTGTATCCGAAAATACTGATCTACCATTGATATTATGTTCACTAAACCCGAAAGTGATTGAAGCAGGCTTATCTGTTTTATCAGACGCCAGTCCCCTAATTTACGCAGCTACAAAAGATAACTGGAAAGAAATGGCTGATGTTGTTAAGAAACATAGGGCCCCTGTCGTGCTATTTAGTCCTGGGGATCTAAACATGCTAGTTTCTTTAGTAAATACATACCTTGAGCTAGGTATCGAAGACTTGGCCTTAGACCCAGGAACCTTCACCGGATCCAAAGGATTGGCATATACAATTAATGCATTTACCAAACTGAGGTGGAAAGCGTGCAATGAGGATTATAAATTTGCTAGATTTCCATTAATAGGTACGCCCATTGTAGCTTGGAAAATGATTGACGGTGATACGCAGCAAAAGATGTGGTGGGAAACCATTACAGCCACCATGCTAATGACCAGATATGCCGACTTGTTAATTATGCATTCGCTTGAGGGCTGGGTATATCTACCGCTAGTTATGTGGAGGTTCAATCTATATACAGATCCCAGAAGACCTGTAGCTGTGACCCCTGGATTAAGGACATTAGGCAGTCCTGATGAGAAATCACCAGTGTTTGTGACAGGAAATTATGCATTAACTTATTCGCTGGTGAGTTCAGACATTGAAAGTGCTAAAGTTAATGGCTATTTACTGGTTATCGACACTGAGGGTATAGCTGTTGAGTGTGCAGTCCCCGGCAAAAAATTCACACCAGATGTTGTGGCAGAAACTCTAAGTGAAGCAGGTTTAGAAAAGATGGTTAAGCATAGAGTACTTATTATTCCTGGTAAGGCCGCTAGGTTAGCTGGTGATATTGAAGATGCAACAGGTTGGCGGGTCTTAGTCGGTCCACTGGATTCAAGCGAGATAGGCAAGTTTGTATTTGAAAAGTGGAAGCCTGAAGTATTAAAAGAGATATTTGGAGAGGAAGTACTATAGTTTTAGTGATATCTTTTAATTTTTTTACTTGTTTCCCACCAAGTGGGGAATAACTCCTTTTTACCCGGTAAAACAAAGCCAGCTAGATATTCATCCATAAAATCAGCATCCTTAAGTAGGTCATAGTATGCTAATAGCTTAGCTACTTCAACAGCCTCGTCCCTAAATTTACTAGACACTAACGTGAGATACGCCCCGCCTACAGATCCGTTACCTAGATATATTATTCTAGCGTTTGTGAATTCTGGCAATAGTCCTATTGCAGTAGCATTATTTGGATTAATATAGCTTCCAAAAGCACCACATATATATACTCTAGTGATATCTTCGACAGATAACCTCATTTTTTTCATCAAAACAGAGATTGCCGCGCAAGCAGCAGATTTAGAGTCTATCAAATTAGCAAGATCTTTCTCTGTAATTACTATATCTGTACCAGTAGCACTATTCTCCCTAGGGACAACGACATATTCGTAACCGTCAATACCCTCACGCACGTAAGGTGACTTAATTTTTCTATTAAATTTACCCAATGCATCAATTATGCCGTTTCTAAATAATTCGCTCAATAAATCTATTAACCCAGATCCACAGATTCCTTTTGGCTTTGTGTTCCCTATTACCTTGTACTTAGCCTTTAAAGATTGCGGATCAATTTTTACACTTTCTATAGCTCCGTTGGTAGCCCTCATACCAAATCTAACACCCCAGCCTTCAAATGCAGGTCCAGCGGCAGCCGTTGTTGCTAATAACCATCCCTCACTACCAATCACGACTTCAACATTAGTTCCTATGTCAATCAAAAGAGAAATCTCTGGACTTTTATGCATTCCAGATACAAGTATATCTCCAATAGTATCCCCGCCTAAAAATCTACCTGCATTTGGCAAACAATAGACCTTTGCGCGGGGATTGACATTAAGACCCAAATCAGCTGCATTCAATATAAATGCTTTTCTAGGTATCTCAACTTTATATTTAGTTACAAGTAATGGTTCGGGATTCTCGCCAACAAATAAATACTCCATGACTGTGTTCCCAGCTGCACTTACATCGTATATCTCGCTTGCTTTAATGTTAAGTTTTGACTCGAATCTTTTAATTAAAAGGTTAATAGTGTCTACAGCAGCTTTTTGAAGGGTTTTTAGTCCTCCTTCACGTTCTAGTGCGTATCCAACCCTGGAAACCACGTCTTCACCATAACTTAATTGAGCATTATACTCGGATTCTGAATCCAGTTTCTTGCCTGTAACTAAATCTATTAGATAGGCAACTATCTTTGTGGTACCAATATCGACAGCTAAACCGTAAATTCTATTGGAAGTATTTCCTCCTTCAACATCAATGACGTTGTTAACATATCTTGACAATACGAATGTTAACCCCTCTGGATACGATTTTTTAATCGTTTCTATTTTAGACAGCAACGTTTCTGAAAACTCTACTTTTGCGTTGATTTCATAACCTAATAGTTCTTGTAGGTCTTTTATTGCTACGTCACCGGGAAGAAATATTTTGCGTATCATGGGGTTCGGAGAAACCGTGGGTAGCATAACTTCAGCTTGGATTTTAGGTTTCTCGATAATTGTTTCAGGTGGAATAAATATTTCACAATCACTCAAACATTTTGTTAGGCATGCTAAAACATATCCATTTCTTAGTTCGTCTGGTGTTAACAACTTTTCATCCGGGTTGTACTTAAAGTCGAATTTACCAGACTTTATAATTATCTTACATTTTCCGCATTCTCCTTGGCCTCCACAGACACTTCTGATAATGATGCCAGCATTTCTTAAAGCATCTAAAAGATTGGTTTCGGTACTTATTTTTATCCTCTTTCCATATGGTTGGATCGTAATGTTCACATATTTCATTTTTTTAGCCGCCGTACATTTGTTAGCTTATACTAAATTTGCTAAACTTGGGTAAAGCGGTATTAACATTTATTAGCATATGCTCAATATTAAGTTAACGAATAAAAGATCATTTCATCAAACTAAACCAATCTTATTAACTATTTTCTTTACGGCTTGTAATGCAGGTGCTTCACTCGGCAAATTGAATAAGGATTTACCATTTAAATTATATTCATATATGTATGGGTCTTCTGGAACTATGCCTGCGGGTTTTATGCCGATCGATCTAGCAATTTCCGCAAATTTCTCTTCAAAGTTTAATGAAAACTTGTTCCCAATCAGATAGAAGTCCTTAATTTCAATATGTACCTCTTTGGCTAATTCTTTAATTCTCTTAGCGGTTTTGAAACCCATTTTTGAGGGATCTGTGACTATGAGCATTGTATCTACGTTCTTATCTGTTCTCCTACTAAGATGTTCAAGTCCAGCTTCCATATCCATTAATACAATATCGTAATTTGATATGATTGTATCCAATATCCTTGTTAGTATACTATTTACGTAGCAATAGCATCCTTCACCCTCGGTTCTACCCATAACCAATAAGTCAAAACCTTCTTCTTCTATCAGTGTACTATATACCCATCCCTCAAGTAAATCACTTTTTGAAATACCATACGGCAGTGATCCTTGTTCAATTTTTTTCTTCAGTTCATTTGCAGCTTCACCCACTGTCTTATGAACCTCGATGTTTAGTACGTCAGGTAAATTTGTATCTGGATCTGCGTCCACAGCTAGAATATTATATTTTCCTACATCAACCAATACCTTTAAAATCAATGCCGCTATTGTCGTCTTTCCTGTTCCACCCTTACCAGATACTGAAATAACTCTAGTCATTTATATCAACCAGATAGATTCACAAAGTATATTCACTTAAAACTTACTCATGCTTTTCCAAAATTTTTTTAATTTTCTTAAACTATGTTAGGATATGTATGCCAGTATTTGGAACTGGGAAAAGGCTTCTAATACGATAAAAAAATTAAAAGGTAAATTAGGGTTTCCAAATAAGGATGAACTTAAATTTTTGGGTTTTAGATTGAACTTGCTTAATGGGGATGTATATGATGAATATTTGCTCAGAGATAGATCAGACATCGCTCCAACCATCTACTTTATACTACATAGGTACTCAGTTTCTCAGGAGGAAAAAGAAACAGGCCATCTAATTACCTTTAAGCAGATCTATGGTGGGGATCTATATTTTAAAACTTACGAAAATAATGTGCTAAAATTGCTAGAACGCGAGTTCAGCGATGATATCGATGTACTGATTGAGACCGCAAAAATATTGGGGGGTACGGAAGTAAGAGTTGAGGATTATGACATAGCTATTAAAATTTACATTTTGCCGCTTATTCCAGTATATTTAGTTATTGACTTGGGTGATGAGGAATTTCCGCCACTAATAAATTTATTTTATGACTCATCGATAAGGAGTTTCTTTACAGCTGAGGAAACATCTCATTTATCTGAATTACTAACAATTAGACTAATTGAACTGTCCAGAGAGCTAAAAAAGCAAATCTAATCCTATTGTTATCTCATATTTTTATAACAAGTTGTTCGTAAGTACGAAGGGTACTTAAACCTGCTATTATTAAATTTTAGCTATATAGTTTATTAGTAGAAGTTGCATTATGATGCGCCCTAAAACTGTTAAAAGTAATTTTCAATTACCAAAGCAACGTAACGTTCGTATTGGAAAAATTCTCTCTTTCCATTTTTGGTGTTTTTAATATGTTTGAGTGCTTCTTGGTAATAACATGTTTTATACAGCCGTTATGTTAGCTTTTATGGCATCGTTTTTCAGATCCGCTAGAATTTTCGTTAAATTAATAGCTGATTGTTAAATTTAACTTTCTAGTTAACCAATATTTAAATATCATTTTCTATCTAAATTAACATGCAAAAAAGATAATTTGTTTTATGGTGTGTGTCCCTAAAATGGGTAATAAGGGAAGGTTTTTGATTGTAGGGTCATTAGATAGATTTTCTGGCAAAACTCTCTTCATTCTTAGTTTAGCTAAAATATTAAGTAATCAAGGATATAAAATTGGATATTTTAAACCACTAGGAGTCAAAAATTATGTTTTGGATACTGGAAACATCGTCGATGAAGATACCTACGTTATGAAGCAAATGTTCGATTTGAAAGAACCACTCGATGAATTATCGCCATTTGTGTTTCACTACGATTTCATGAATAGGGTTCTAGTTAAAGATAATGTTCAAAATACCCAGAACATGGTTATAAATTTAGCTAACAAAATAGCCAGTAACAAGGATATTGTCTTTATAGAGGGACACGGATGTATATGGACCGGTGAGTCTATAGGCTTATCATCATTAAAGCTATCGAAGCTACTTAAAGCACCGCTAATTATTCTTGTAAATTATGATCCACTATACACATGTGACAGAATACTGTTAATTAAGAGACTCATTGAAAAAGAAAATATTAATTGTTTAGGAATAGTTATAGTCGGTGCAACTAGGGACGAAGCCTTGCTAATGAATTCACTGTTAATGAGAATTGGAAATTTAGGATTCAAATTACTTGGAATTTTACCATCTCTTAGAAATATCTTACCATTAACCATTAGGGAAATTGCCGATGCTACAGATTCTAAAGTATTAGTTGGCCAACAATGGTTAAATAAAGAAATTGAAAACCTTCTCGTCGGTGCTATGACTCCTGATAGTGCAATGAAATACTTTAAAATTACTCCTAGCAAAGCGGTTATAACTGGTGGAGATAGAACTGATATAATACTTGCTGCACTAAAAACTGATACAACAGCCCTCATATTAACTGGAAATATTTATCCAGAAGAAATCGTTCTGAGTGAAGCCGAGAAGAACAAAGTTAGTGTTTTATTATGCCCCTATGATACCTATACAACTGTCAGAAAAATAGAGAGCTATAGGTTTACAGTTAGATATATGAATATGAAAAGACTTAGTAGATTAGTCACCGAATTGGAGAAAAAGATCGACCTGTCTTCGGTATTGGAGGAATTAGGCCTCGTAAGTTGACAATTTTAGAACTTAGTAGTTTCTTAACAGATAAAAAACTATTTATTTCTATGATGCGAGCGTTAAGTTATAAGGATATTAGATATTTCTATGATATTGTAGGATGTTTTCCACAGGTCTTTAAGTTCTGTTTAGAAAACACTAAAATTAATAAATTCGGTGATAATTATAAAATCGCTAAAAAGGGGTTTAAAAATTCACAGAAAATACGCAGTAATCACTATTAAAACGAAGTATTGGAAGCCTGGAACAAACTACATATATGAAATAGTAAATGCCTTAAAAGGCAAAATTCAAGATGGCGATATAATCGTATTGTCCGAAAAAGCGCTGTCTACAGCTATGGGAAATCTTGTTGATGAATCTAAAGTAAAGCCAGGTTTCTTGGCGAAATTTCTCGCTAGATTTTGGAATAGAATAATTTGGGGCTACGTGCTGGGAATAGTGTGTCGTCTTAAACCTGAAACAATTATTAAGTTACGAAATTATCCAGTTAGATTTGGCGCAGCTCATAAACAATTAGCATTGTTTTACGCTGGGTTTCTTCAAGCGCTAAGACATTATTCCGAGGGGGGCATTGATGTTAGCAACATACCTTATACCTATGCATGTTTACCCTTAAGAAGCCCTATGGATGTTGCAAGAAGAATATTCGAAGTAATAACACGTATAACAGGGAAAAGGGTAACAGTTATGATTGTTGATGGTGATAGTACTTTTTCTTTTAGGAACATTCATTTAGCTCCTAGAAAAGTTCCCGTTAAAGGATTGTTGCATTTTGGTGGAGTTCTGACTTTTATTATAGGTAGATTTTTTAAATTGAAGAAAACGGCTACTCCTGTGGCTATTGTAGGATCCCCATTGAGTATAGATGAAGCTTTGGAGATAGCTGAGCTTGCAGACAAGTCCAGAGGGCATGGAGCAGGCATGACAGTATGGGATATGGCAAAACGGTTTAAAGTCGGACTAACCCAGGTTACGTGGGAGATGCTTAGCAAAATAAATCATAGACCAATAACGATAATTAGACTAGTTACAAGGCCTCGCTGACGCCTTAACCTTAACGATTGGTCCTAAATGTCATCAAAGAGTAAGTGATAAACAAATTTTATAATTTTTTCAAACTAAAAGTGCTACTTTGTCGTATAGGTTTTTGTTCTTATCCATACACGTAGAAATGTTGTTCAGAAGCTTTCCTATGTTTTACATGTATCTTTCAAAGCTTAAAGTATTTAACAGTGTAACATAATAATATAATGATTAAATGGGGTAAATTTTAAAGGAATGTTAAGATGACCGTAACGATAGTTAGAAAATGAAATATGGCGTGGTGACTAAAAACTTAAAATTAAGAAGAACATAAGGTACAAGAGGAGGGATATAACGTGCTACATATCGGTGATGTAGAGATTGAAGACACCTTTGCAGAAATGTTCCCAATGTGGGCTTCAAGAATACTTATAACTGCTGATAATGAAAAATGGGCACTGACCGCAGCTCAAGCAGCAACGGGATTCGGTACATCAATCATTATGTCCCCCGCGGAGGCTGGCATAGAGAGAATCGTTCCACCCGACGAAACACCTGACGGAAGAGTTGGAGCTATAATTCAAATATATCATCGAACCAGGTTAGAACTTAAAGTTCAAATGATATTTAGAATAGGTCAATGCATTCTTACATGCCCAACCACGGCAGCTTTTGACGCGTTACCAGAAGCTAAACGAAAAGTAAAGATAGGCCCAGCTATAAGGAAATTTGGAGATGGGTTTGAAGTAAGAGATAAAATAAATGGAAGGGATGTTTGGAGAATACCAGTTATGGAAGGGGAATTTACCATTGAAAATCTCTTCGGCGTAAAACCTGCAATCGCTGGAGGAAACTTCCTTATCTTAGCTAAAGATAAATCTTCTGGTCTAAAAGCAGCAGAAGAAGCAGTTGAAGCTATTAAAAAGAGTAAAGCCAGGGTAGTACTTACATTCCCAGGAGGGATCTGTAGATCAGGATCAAAAGTTGGCTCGCTTAAATATAAGTTACCTGCATCAACCAATCACTTCTTCTGCCCAACATTAAAAGATAAGGTACCAGAAACAGCGTTGCCAAAAGATGTCAACAGCGTATATGAGATAGTTATAAATGGTTTAACAGTAGATGATATTAAAGAAGCTATGGCAGTTGGAATTAAAGCTGCTGCAAGTGTTGAAGGAGTTAAAAGGATCACAGCTGCAAACTATGGGGGAAAGCTTGGCCCATACAAGATACATTTAAAAGACGTCATTTAAACGGTAAAATTCGCAGTCTAAACCAGTCTTAAATAGTCCAATCCATTGGCTTCAGGTGAGCCAACAAGTATTCGATAACTATGTGTTCCAAGTGCTTTATTAATAATTTTTTCTAACTTTCCCCTCACCTCAATTTTTTCTCCTTCTTTAGCTATATCGCTGTAAAGGCCTTCGTAAGTGACAACTTCTTTTACATGGCTGCCAATTTTTGGGCCTTCCATTACTTCAACTTGGCTAATTTTATATATTGCTGGGTTAAATATGGAGTCTTCCGCGTTTACCACAGTAGCTCTAATCTTTACAATATCAATTGATTGAAAGATGTAGGTGTCATAGGTATCAGAAAATTCTTTTTCTGTTTTTACTGGGTGCACAGAAAACAGGGTTCCATCGAAAACTCCTCGATTCCATTTTCTCTCGCAAATTTTTCTTGCATCGTTCAATTTAAGGCGATAAAGACTGGATACTTTGGTGTACCATTCTTCAAATTCCCGTTTCGAAAATTTTCTTACATTAGAATTAGAACTTTGATAAAGGCTCAGCAGTGCCTCTTTGACTCTGTAACTATTGTCCTTTCCGTAAACTATTAAGTCTATATCAGAGAATTCGACTCGATGAATATTAATGAGAATCGACCCCGTAACACCAAGAGAACTCAAAGGAACATTACTTTCCTTTGAAATTAATTTAACAAGTTCTACGACCCTTTGTTCGAGTTCATCTCGATTCGAAGTATTCAAAATCTCTTTTAATCTTTCCTCCGGTTTAAAGTGTTTCTTAATGTACTTAACTGGAACAAAAGACATAACTATATTTAAGACTGGGTCTTTGTGTAAATAGTGTGGATATTTTTCCTTTAGTAATCCAAAGGTTTCTTTAAGAGATGGTATAGTGTAATGCTTTAATACGCGCTTAAATTTCTCTTTTCCACGACCCCAAGAGCCGGCTTCATCTGGCACGTATTTTAAATACGCAATAACCTTATCACTAGGGTGAAGATTGCCGACAACTGCAAAAAACAACCCCTCTTTCGTTAATAGGTAGTCTCTATCTCTAAAACTTCTCATTGATCATCCTCCGCCAATATCATGAAGTCTTCGGGATTTCCACCCAGAATTAACCTATAATGATGAACGTTATCATTTGGCCGAAGAATTTTCTCTACAGTTCCTTGCGCAACGACGTGTTCACCCACACGGGCCTGTTCACAAAATCTGCCTCTGAAAGAAACAATTTCTGTTAATGGGTAGACTAAATTGCCCTGTAAAAAAGAAACATCATCTATCAGATATCTACAAGGTGTAAAAATGGCCTCATCGTTATTAATGATTTGTGCTTTTATTCTCGCCCTCCCAACGGGAATATAAATTTTTTCACCGTAGTTCTCTGCGGTTTCATACCAGTCTTTAACAAACCTAAGAAAATAATCTACCCCCTTAAATTCACCCTGCATGATTTTTCTTTCCTCTATTTTGGCAAATTGTTCAAAGGAAACCTCAGTATTCTTAACTCTAAATTTATAAAGTTTTTTTAAACCACTTTCATCGTAACTCTTGATAGAAGTCCCAAGTGAAACAAGTTTTTTTAAAACTTCATAAACCTTCATACCGTTTGATGTTCCATAGATAATTATATCTATGTCGGAGTTTTCGTTGTACAAATCTACAAGAAGAGATCCTGAAATTCCAATCTTTGTCCAAGGGATCCCGGATTTTTCTTTCAATAATTTAGCGAATTCAAAGGCAACTTTTTCTATCCCAGTAAGATTTTGGAACCCTAGTCGCATTTCACGTAATTTTCCTTCAGGTTTATAATGTTTGTATATATTCTTTATAGGCACGCCTTCCAATAACTGATTAAAAACAGGATCAAAGTAGATATATTCAGGATAATTTTCGAACAAAAATTTGTTTCTTTCATCAAGGGAATAAATTTTTTCGTAAAATTTGCCATTTTTCCTTTTTCTTTCCCCTTTCTTACTTGGAATGTAACGGACATAGGCTATTACTCTATCGGGAGGGTGAACAAGTCCCTTTACATCAAATATTAAGCCTTCAAATGTTTCAACGAAGTCTCCTTCACGAGCTCTTATCATCTTTGTCATATTCTGAGCGCACCTCTAATGTGTATAGAATGAAGATTTTAAAAACGCATTTAATATTTGTGCTTAGTAACTTTTTCATCAATTTTTAAATTTATGGATGTTTGGGTCTCCTGCTAAAATCAGCATCTACTAGGTTAACAAAAAATGAATTTCAATTTTTGGACGTATGGTGACACAGTTCTATATTTTAGAGGTGTTCTTAGGGAAATGCCAACCAATGTTTTTTAACGCTTCAACCAAGGGCATGGCTATGATTGCCACGATGATTGCTGCAATTAGACGTGCTATTGGATAGTAGAAGGGGCTGACAATGAACAAATACCTTACAGTATCTGTTGTTAATTGCCAGATTCCGTTATAAACAATAGGCGTAGCAAATATAGCGTTTCCAAGTGCGCCGTCAGCTTGATTCCCAATAAAGCCTAAGAGAAAGTATAGAACAAATGTTAACGTAGGGGACAGATTGTCCCTTTTCATGAGGTAGACTACCGGAAAAATCATTAGTAAAGCAATTGCTTTGTCCCAGTTTGCTAGCACTGCAACATAATAGTACTTTGTAAGGGGTTGACTCGGCGGGAGAAATATAAAAGCTGTAATAATTGCTGCAAAAACGATAAACCCTCTTTTCCACTTACCTGTATAAACAAGGCCAACAACAAATGCGTTAATAGCTGGATTAAGCAGAAACGGTAATCCAAAGGGACTACCCGAGCCCGGTGGCAAAAGCCAAGCTATAACAGTGCCTAGAAAAGCGGCTAAAGCACCAAGATATGGGCCAAGAACGATTCCAAAAACAGATGCAATGGACGCTTCGAGTTGTATACTTAATGTTGGTAGACCTATAACGGGTATGCCTGGTAAAAATGAAATGATGACGTAGAGTGCTGCAAAGGATGCTGTTAAAGCAATTTCCTTTGAGGATATCATATTATCACCATCTTATGTAATTTGTTACACATCATTGTAGTATCTTACAATGATGTGTAAATTGATAATAAATATTTTTTGCTAAGTGAATGTTCCAAAAACGTCATTGAAATAATTGTTTAATAAAAACAGATGAAGAGATTATATTTTCGGAGATAAACCGTTTATGATTGACAGAAATTGGTATCTAACGAATTAAAAAAACAAAACACTATCTTTCCTTTTCCCTCAACTTATAACGATATTAATATATTCGCTAGGGACTTAAATGTTTGTAAGGAGTGATTCTTATGGAAGAACTATGGCCTTGGATCTTACCCCTGCCAAAGGAGACAAAGGAACAGTATGAAATTTTACTGTCGGTATTTAAATCTAAGGTTTCATTAGATATTTTGCTTAACATGAATGTTAATAAAAAGAATTATCAAAAAGAGCTTGTAGAGAAAATTCCTCATTCTAATAAATCAATAATAAATGTGTTGAAAAAATTTGTTCGTGCGGGGATACTAGAGCAAGGAACGGAGAAGGTAAAAGTTGACGGTAAAGAAGTTTGGGTAAAGTATTATACACTTACTTTTCTGGGTAAATATCTCAAACTCCTCTTAACACCCATAGACAGACTATCTCCTAAAGACGTAAAAGAAATAGTCGAAGAATTATTTTATTTTTATGCCAAAAGTATTGCTAAGTTGTGTTTTGACTTCAATATAAGTCACGAAGTTTTTCATAACATTTTAAATAAACTATACCTAACTGAGACCATAAAGAGATTAAAAGACTCAAGAAAAAGGGTAAAAACAGCCGTATTTGGATCAGCAGCTCTTGACTTCATAATACCGCTTAGCGAAATCTTAACTGGTCACGACCAGACCGTAACTGTACGTGGCTTTATAAGCGATGTAGGAGGTTCGGCTGCAAATGTAGCTATGGCGCTTAGCAGATTAGGGGTTTCAACCGCATTTTCTGGAAAGATTGGCGGGGATTATGGCGGAAGAAGAATCGTTGAGACAATGTTAAACGAAAATGTGGACATATCATCTATTGTCATCGACGAAGAACTTCAAACCCCACAGTCAATAGTACTTATAGGAGATAATGGTGAAAAAAAGATAATTGTCCTTTTAAGGGACAATCCAGCACTATCCCTATCCTCTCCATCAGAAATAAACTGGTCTCTGATAGATGAATGTAAAATTGTTTACATCGGTGAAGTTTTTGTGGAGGTAGCTTCTACAATAGCTTCCTATGCAAAAAGCAGAGGAAAATGGGTAATATATAGACCGATAACACCTTACGTAAAAATGGGGGTCGAAAAGCTGGAATCTATAATTAATAATGTAAATACTTTAATCTTAAACGAAGCGAATTGGAATCTACTGAAAAAATCAACGCCAACCCTAGATTCGCCAAAAAGCTTGCTGAATCTTGGACCAAAAGAAGTAATTATTACAAGAGGTAGTAAAGAAGTAAAGGTTTATACGATAAACGAAACTTTTGAGGTCCCCCCATTCAAAGTCAAAGCTGTTGACACAACGGGTGCGGGAGATGCCTTTGTTGCTGGTTACATTAAAGCACGTTTAGAAGGAAAATCTCTGCGTGAAGCTATAAAATACGCATTAGCAGTTGCAGCTATAACGACTACAAAGCTTGGAGTGAGAACCTCCTTGCCGAGAGCAGATCAAGTTGAAGACTTTATCAAGAACTACGCACCTACACCATAGCTAATTTAAGCGATAACTAATTGCTTACCTCAAAATACTTAATGGTACAAGAACAAGGAAAAATAAATTAGTAAGTTAAAAAAATCATTCCTTGAAATGTGGTATTATTTCTCTGCTTATTAAATCTATGGCTTCTCTAACATTCGGTCCAATAGGAGACCCAACTACGAACTGTGTGACTCCTAGCTTAATTAGTTCATTTATACGTTCAATGCAAGTTTCTGGAGTTCCACTTATAGAAAAGGCATCTATCATTTCTGATGTTACCTTTGAAAAGGCTTCGCCCCAGTTTCCTGCTTCTAAAGCTTTCTTAATAGCCATAGCATCTTCTACGCTAATCCCATGTTTTTCTAATACAGGCTCTGGACTACCAGAAACTATAAATGCAACCACCGGCGTAGCAGCTTTGATAGCTTTCTTTTCTTTCTCATGTATGGAGAAGGATGTATATGCAGCAACATCAATTTCATCTAGCTTTCTATTCGCCTTTTCGGCGCCGCTCTTGATATGTCGGTAGGCATCTCCAATATCCTTGGGGTGTGAAGCATTAATTAAAATACCATCTCCGATTTTGGCTGCTAGTTCCAACATTTTGGGTCCCTGAGCACCTATATATATAGGGATATCTCCCTTCGGCTTAAAATTGAATTTTGCCTTCTGAACGCTGAAGATTTTACCAGAATATTTTGCTTTACCGGTAGTTATTAGTGATCTAATTATTTCTACACTTTCTCTGATTGCTCTAAGGGGGCTTTTAATTTCTACCCCCAAAAGACTTAGTGTAGTTTTATCTCCAGCACCGATACCAAGAGTGACCCTGTTTGGAGCTATTTCGGATATTGATGCAACGGATTGTGCAGTCATGACAGGGTTCACTAAATACGGATTTGTGACACCAGGCCCCATTTTTATTCTATTCGTGTGCAAAGCGATGCACGTTAAAGTTACATAGACATTTCTGTTGTTAAAATGGTCAGTTATCCATACATAGTCAAAACCTGCTTTTTCGGCTTGAATAGTATAAAAAGTAGTCCTCCAATATAGATCCATGGGCACAAATTCTATTCCAAATTTTACCATATCCATCACCCTCTCTAAGCTTCAAACCTGTTTCTTTAATTCCTCAGCTACGTCATTTAGGCCAGCGTTGTTTAATAATTCTGTAGTTTGTTCAGGTTCAATTATGTACGCTGCTTCAAGTAGTTTTTGGAAACCCTCATCCGATGTAAGTTCATCATGTTGCCAGTAATGGAGAATCAAGTTAGCTGTGCTACTTGAAAGCTTAGCGGCGTTGTTAGACCGCAACAATATATCAATTAGGGAAGTCATCAGATGTTCTCTTTTATCGACAGGAATCTTTTTTACAACCTCCATCGTGTTTCATCTCCAACTATTCTTGCCTTTTTGGTTTTTCAATGAGTTTTCTCTTAGTTAAAACTTCTCCAGTTTTGTGGTGAGGCATTCTCAATAGATAATCTCCATACTTTTCTATTTCTCTGGCTTCGTCGGCGAGTGCTGCAGCTATTCGGATCATTTCATGTGCAGCCGCTACAATCGGAACATATCTCTCCATCTCTTTTATTACGAAGCATCCCTCCACGGTGAGACTAGCAGCATTACGAGCTATTTCATAAGCAGCCATGGCTTTCGCTAATGCATAGGGATTCTGAAAACCTGCAGCCTTCACCGCCGTTTCTTTATCGATGATTATTCTTGGAAGCTCTGGTTTCTCTCCCTTCTTTATCTGGTCGATCACTTTAGCTATTTCTCTGTAAACTATTGAAAAAACTCCAGTCACTGAGAGAACCTTAATCAGATCAGCGTTAAATATAGCCATTTCTATTGGATCAAGAAACTCTCGCCTTGCACCAATCATAGCATCCGCGGGAATAATAAAGTAACCCATATACTTTCCTTCGATATCCTTTACAGCTTTCTTCCCAGGCTGATCGCTGATAACTATGGTGGGGATGTTAGATTGAGCCAATATTTCTCTTGCTTTGCTGGGCCCAGGTAAAGCGGCATTCGGGCTAATTATTATGACGAGGTCGGGATTGAAATCTAAAATCTTTTTTGCAACTTCTTCTGCTTGTGCTGGACCCATTTTAGCACCGCTACCAACTACACGAACATCTAAATCTTCTCTATCGGCTCTCTCGTCAAATAAGAATTCAATAAGGGGCGCCGTAGCAATGTTACCGCATTTTACAACTCCTATTTTTACTATTTGCCCTTCCATTACTATCCCCCATATTACCTTTCTCTCATGCAATATTTAACAAATATAATTTAAACTATATGCCTCTTGCGATATCGATTTGCCAGAACGTTAGTAACTGCTCTTTATCTTTTGTCAACTCTTTTTACAGTTTGAAGTTCAGCCGTTTTAAGTCCAAGATTTTTATACAAACAAAAAAACATCAATACATTAAAAGTCCTCCTCGCCCCTTAAATTTAACCTTAAAAGTTAAATGTGCATGTTATTAACATAACTCTGAGTGAAGAACTACTATCTCTGACACCTCATTAAGGAAAAGAGAGGGCTAAACATGATTAAAGTAATTTTAATAACAGGTAGAAGTTTAGATCAAGGAGTATCTAAAGAACTGGGAAAATTCTCCAAAGAATAT
>JAUQZC010000072.1 GCA_030587435.1 Candidatus Baldrarchaeota archaeon
ACATTACTTTACCATTCACAGTCACTGGTATAACCTATCTTGCATCCATTGCTCTTGGGATTATTGTCTGACTTTTTAAAATTAATCTAACAAAATTGCGAAAACAATTCATGAATTTAAATTGTTAGAATAGATGGAGATCTTATATTCAAGAAAGTAAAGTTAATTATAATTATTAGGCGGTGAGCTGTAATGGGTGAAAAAGAAGAAGATCTTTTCCCTATTTATGCTTACATACTATCTGGGTGGAAAAGCTTAAAAAATTTCATAGGACCTGCATTTGTTCAAGTGGCGTCAGAAATGGGTGAAAAAATGTACGAATACCTGAAAACTGCTAAAGTTATCAGCGATGAGCCATGCAAAACCATTAATGATGCAATTAATGTTGTTTTAACCGCATGTAAAAGATGCAAAATACCAGTAGACAACATATCCATAGAGAAAACGTCAGAAAACACTATAACATTTGTTTTCCATGAGAAAGCATCAGAAGTACCGCATATAGATGTGTTTAAAAAGGATGGTGCCTGGACCTATCTTCCACTTCCGATACTTGCAATGCTGTTTGCTGTGCTTAAAAATGTTAGCAACACAAAGCTGAAACCTACAAGATTCTCGGCTGAATACAAGGAAAACCAGTGGATCTATACATTCACTTTCTCAGGGACAGTAGAGGGCTTCCTGAAATAGCAAAAACATTTCAATTTAATTTTTATTTAAGTTGGTTTTGGTGTTAGCTTTGCCTTCCATAAAGTTACTTGACGATGTGTACGTGGTCGCTGGACCGAGTTTAACACATTTATATGATGCGTATGCTTACTTGATAGTAAGAAGTGGTACAGCGCTGCTGATAGATGCTGGTTCTGGGCTTGCAGCAGAAGAAATGTTTAGAAATATTGAGGATATTGGAGTAAAGTTGCAGACAGTGAAATATTTAGTGATAACGCACGGACATTACGATCACATTGGTGGAGCTAGAAGAGCAAAGGACAAAACAAATTGTAAAGTTATTATGCATAAATTCGATGCAGATATATTGGAGGAAGGAAAAACCGTATTAAGTGCAGCTGATTTCTATGGAGAAAGTCTTGAGCCATGTGAAGTAGATTTAAAATTGGAGACAAAAGACAGAGAGGTTTTAAGGCTCGAAGATATAGTTCTTGAGGTTTTTCACATACCAGGACATACGCCGGGCAGCATCGCCTTATATTATGAAAGTCTTCAAAGGCAGAATGTACTGTTTGGTGGAGATTTGCATGGTCCATTTAGTTCTAAGTGGCGAAGTAATATTGAACAGTGGAAGAAATCTTTAAAAAGACTTTTAGAACTGGACATCTCTATTCTTTGTGAAGGACATAACATTGTAGAGGAAAATCCTCATAAATGGATTAAAGAACTGTTTAAAAATATCATACAAGTTTAGCTAACAACATAAATTCGTTAGGAAATTTACTTCAATATTATTGCATTAGATTAACTAAGTTCTTAGTAAGTTTTGGGTAGGGAGCGATTGTTGTGTTGATTGATCCGTTAAGGTTATCTGAAGATATTAGGAAAATTGTTTGTAAAATTGTTGATGATGTTGAGTTAAGGAAGTATTTTAGGTTTAGAGGCGGTAGATGGTATGGTGGAATCGCTACAGCTGACTGTGTTGGTTGTTATCTCAAATGTGTTTTTTGCTGGGGCCATTTGACAAGAGATAACCCTTATAAACACGGTGATTTTTATACGCCTCAACAGGTCTTTAGTCGAATTGTGAAAATAGCTGAGAAACGTGGATATAACATGCTTCGTGTAAGTGGAGGGGAGCCGACCATAAGTAGGGATCATCTTCTACAACTTCTTGAGTTAGTTGAACAGACAAGATATACATTTATTTTGGAAACAAATGGTATCCTGATCGGGGCAGATAAAAAATATGCACGAGAATTATCTAAATACAGTAATTTACATGTTAGGGTTTCAATTAAAGGATGCACTCCAGAGGAGTTTTCAAGATTAACTGGAGCTAAACCCGACGGCTTTTACCTTCAACTTAACTCTTTGAGAAATCTTTTTAATGCTGGTGTTTCCTGTCATCCGGCTGTTATGTTAAGTTTTAGCTCCAAGGAAAGTATTTTAAAATTGGTTAACAAGCTAAAAGAAATCGACAATAAATTAGCATCTCGATTAGAAGAAGAGTATGTTATTCTTTACCCCCACGTAGTTAAATTATTAAAGAAGAATCGTATATGGCCTCTTAGAGCAATTACACCATAGGTAGATGTTCTATTTCTTGCAGATGGATATAGAAATCCATTGTTGCCGCTGTAAATGCAGTACCGACGATAGATGTTGTGATGACGCTGATTAAAAAGCCTAAGACAGGAGCATTCATCAAAAGATAGATAAATGCTGAAACAATGGCTGTTAGAACCATGAAAATAAGAGCATATTTTAAGACTTCGCCTCTATTGCTTGCAAGTACTACGCTTTTTCTAATGGCGTCAAAAAATGGTATGTCATCTGCTATAATTATGAAAGGCGTTAGATAGAGAAAATAACCTAAAATTAAAAGAAAGATTATGTATACGATTGCAACCATGCCCATAAAGAAAGCAGGCAGAGCCAAAATTAGCCATAAAATCTTAAGAAACAGAAACCTGATGAAGTATTTCGAGGAAAGTTTCATAAATGGTTCAAACTGCATACCTCTAACTGCTTGATGAATTTTCCCAAGATAACCGCCCAAAATAAACGCGTAGATAACTGTAGAAATCGTCGTCCAAATCGCTGAATATATCGGAAGCATCATAGTTATTTTCGGAAAATCATAAAAGTTTTCAATTGACGGTAAATCCCACGGAATGGAAAATTTTACTCCCATTCTAAAAGTTCCAGAAAAGGCCGCCAAGAAACCTTCATACCAGTGGAAGAAAATGTCAAGAAATAGCGGTATTATCGCTAAATAAGCTACCTTTCTAAAAGCTTCAAATCCTTTTTCAAAATGTTCAAGGATTTTAACCACCCTCCTCAAACTCCAATTAAACAACAGTAAAACACCATTTTAAATTTTACCAAAGATTTCATACAATTATAGTTTCTGATGCAAACGGAGTCTTCGAGATTTTATGATCACTATGACTGCTATAACTATGGAGATTATGGGAACTGAAATTAGTATAATATGGAGGAGAACGTTTTTGCTGAAGGTTAGTTTTGTTGCTAGAAATAGTGTTATTCTTAGATTTTTCTCTAAAACAGTTTTCATTTCATCTTCTGGAGGATTAAAGTACTCCCAGACATCGTAGAAATACGCTTTATCATTAATTAGATGAACATGTTCCGTCCACCACGTATTATTGTAACCTTGACCGTATACTTCGACTGTAAACGCGAAAATACGATGTACTCCATACATCCAGTCCCCCCATTCCCCACTACAAGTATATAGTCTACCAGATTGATAATAGGGGTAACCGCTAACTTCACTCATACTTTTAGCAAGAGAAATAAACTCTTCTTCATTTGGAGGTGGGTTCTGCGTATAGCTCCATGGGTAAAGTATGCCTACAATTCCGCTGTGAAAGCTTAAGGCATATTTTATGTTGTCATGTTGTTCAACGAAATTTTTAATTGCTCGTGTCTCTGGTTCTGAAAAAGGTCGTGGACCGATGTAAACTTCTGAGTGTGGATCCGAACTGCCACTCTCCACGTTGGTGTCGTTCCAGTGAAAATCGTAATTACGGTTTAGATCTACACCTCCAAGCCAATCTTCATTTATTAGTCCGTCATTGTCGTCATCGATTCCTTCAAAACCCATATATGTTGCGTTCCACCAGCAGTATATTTTTCCATCCTTATCTACATCATTTGGAGGATCTTCGTCAAATTTTCCGTCTCCATCTTCATTTATAGGATGTAAGTTCTTTCTTTGCCACGGGTTAATCTCTGAAGCCCTAATGCCGTCAGCGTTTAAAGCTGGAATAATGTAAATTACTGTTTTTTCCAAAATCTCTTTTATCGTATCGTTTGTGGCATAATTTGTTGCAAGAAACCATGCGATGTAAAGAGCTACTTCTATTGTTATTCTTTCACGTGCATGATGATAAGAAACAATAAATAATGCCGGCTTGGGTTTTGAAGTTTCTTCTCGGCTTGAAAGCTCTATGCACCATATGTCTCTATTTTCCCAAGTCTTGCCGATAGAATATAGTCTTACAATTTCACTATAGGTTTCATTCAAGTTTTTGAGAATAGTTGTTACTTCACTATAATTATGATATTTATTCCACGCTACTTGAACAACTTTATCGGGTACGGCACAATTTGTGTTTATCGGTATTAAGGTGCGAAATGAGACAATATGGAAATTTGTATTAAACAGTAATAGAATAAAAAATATGGTAATTATCTTTTTCACGTGGGGAACCATCCCGCTAAGTATTATGGTTGGATTAAAATTTTTGTATTTCAGATTTAAAATATTCTTGGCAAATTATTTATAGGTATGTTGAAGGAAATTTAATGGGTGTCAAAGCTGGATAGTGGAGGGCAGTCAGACGATTCCAAAAGAATTTTAATTCCAATAGAAGGCCATTCCTTAGAACTTAAGTTATGTCAATTATTTTTAGACCTAGCTAAAGCAAAGAAATACAAGTTAACCTTTTTTCATGTTAAAACTCCAGAAACCGAAATCGAAAAAATATTAAACAGATTGAAGGAAGACATTAGGAAGAAGGGTGTTGAAGCACAGATACAAATTGTGCTAGGTGAAGATCCTGCACGTGAGATATTGAAGGAATCAGGGAAGCAATATGATTTGATTGCTATGGTTTCGAGGATTAAAGCTTTAAAGAAAGAATTGTTTGGAAGTGTGACAAATAAGGTTGCTAGAAGCGCTAAATGCAATGTTATGGTTTTTCACAATGTTGATAAACTCCCAAAAAAATTGAATAAGATACTCGTTCCAATTTTTCTTCCTAATAGGAAAGTTGTAAGGATTGTTTTAGAGTTTTTAGATACAGAATGCTGTAAAGATGCCGATGTAACCTTTTTACACATGCATGAACTACCAATCTCTCTTCCACTCGGAACGGAATATATTCCAGAGAAAGAGAAAAGAGAGATAAGAAAAGTTTTATCAATTATAAAAGAAGAGTCTAAAGCTACGGGAAAAACGCCTTGGTTTAAAGAAATAATTACAAGAGACATTAGGAAAACATTAATAGAATATGTGAGAAAATTTAGACCTGATATTGTTTTTATACCAGCTAGAAAACGGCCTAGAGCATTTATCGGACTTCTTGGGACAGATGAACATTATCTGACTTCACATTTGAACATTCCAGTCATACTTTTCTTTTAGTCATGTAAAACGTTATTGAGAAAGAAGAAAGCACGGCAACAGCGAAAGTGGTTAGAATGAGAGGCGTATAGAGATAGGACATTACTAAAATCACTATTATAAAAATTATAATTAATGCTATCATACTAAACAAGGCATGACTATTGATCGTTTTTTCCATACTGAGCTTAAATGCAGAAAGGTTAACCATGAAGAAAGTTATTAGGAAAAATAGGCTTGAAAGCGTTGCAACTTCCTGTAGAACGCCGACTAGAGTAAGTATGGCAATAATGAATGACGTGAAAAGAATATTGATATAGGGTACTCTTGTTTCTTCACTAAGTTTAACAAGCTTTTTAGGTGCTAAACCATCTCTAGCTAAAGCAAACATCATTCTTGAAGATCCATACAAGCTTGCATTAAACGCGCTGGATGTTGCAAGTAAGCCACCTACACCAAGTAAGATTCCGCCGATACTTCCCATGAACTGTTCTGCAGCTTCCGCTAAAGGTGCCTCACTACTCATAAGTTTAGCTGGATCAATAACCATCAAAGCAATAAGAGTTACAAGTAAGTATATGGTTGAGACAATTACTATGCATATGTAAATAGCTCTTTTTATGTTTTTTCTTGGATTTTTTAGTTCTTCGGCGCTTGTCGCGATAAGTTCAAACCCCTCATATGCTATAAAGATTAATCCACTACCTAAAACAAGATTTGATAAACGAAAATCAACTTCGGTGGGGTTAGGAACATAATCTTGGAGTTTTTGTATTAAGCCGTATTTCGCAGCGAAAAGGAAACCTGCACCTGCAAATAGAAGCAATAAAACAACTTTAGCTGCTACTAGGATGTTTTCAACGCTACCAGTTTTTTTAGCTCCCTTTAAATTTAAAATGGTAAGCACAACTATGAGGAGCAGGCTCCAGATCTTCCATGAACTTTTAACAAAGTATGTCATGTATTGTCCAAAGGATACAGCATAAAGCGAACAAGATGCGATATAGCTGAACCAAATAAGCCAAGCAACAAAACCTCCTACAAATTCTCCAAATCCAGCTTTGACATATACGTAACTGGCGCCGCTACTTGGGTATTTCTCTGCAAGAGCAGAATAGCTATAACCGGTTAATAGTGCTGAAAAAGTGCAGAGAGTTAAGCTTAGGAGGACAAATTTACCAGCTATACCTACAACTAGGCCTATAACTGTGAATATGCCTCCGCCAATCATTCCACCCATACCTATTGTTACGGCTTCAATTAGTCCTAGTTCTCTAATTAATTCAACTTCATAGAGTTCTTTAATTTCTACTTTTTTAGACGGAAATGCGTCTCTTACCATCTTGAAAATTATCCCTGTATTA
>JAUQZC010000083.1 GCA_030587435.1 Candidatus Baldrarchaeota archaeon
TCTCATCACTTTAATTTGAAAAGTAGTTTACGAAATGTCCTTTAAAGTTTACTCAAGACTTTCCAATTTCACTTTTATTTCACCGTTTACCTCAGCCAACGCATACATGCCATGTCTCGCCGGGCCTGGATTTGCAATTATTGTGTTGCCTATTTTATCGATTCCCCTTGCTTCATGAACGTGGCCGCAGAAAACCGCGATTGGCTTATACCTTTCCACGAAATTTCGGATGCTTCGGCTTCCGATATGCTCGCCGTTAAAGGCTAGGTCAACTTTGGTGTTGAATGGTGGAGTATGAGAAATAAGTATTAGCTTCTTATTTTCGGAGCATTTGGAGACAGCTAGTTCTAACGTGTTGTAGATCTCGTCTTCTGAAAATTCTAATGGAGTGTGAAGTGGGCTAAGAGGAGAGCCGCCTATACCGACGAATATGTAATTGCCTATCTTGATGCATTTTCCATGCAGATTAGAGCAATTTTCTGTTTCAACTTCCAAGACAGAGGGTAAATCGCAATTTCCGGGAACAAAAACTACTGGAATATTTAGCTTATCAAAGTTTGAAAGAAGCTTCATGGCTTGTTTAGCTGTGCCAAAGTTTGTGATGTCTCCGCAAGCCACCAGTAGATCTACTTCTAATTGCTTTGATTTGACAGCAATTTTTTGAAAGGCGTAAAGGTTTCCATGGAAGTCTGATGAGACAAGCATCTGCAAACCTTTACACCTTGCAACACAACTTAGGACAAGGAATATTAATGTTTACGCCCACAAAATTTAGAGTCTGGTGATTCATTGTTTCCGATTAAGGATGAAAATCCTCCGTCGAAGTTTCCCATATTAAACATGATTTTCATAGTAGTCAACGTTGCGGCTTTCTTTAGCCTATATCTATTCAGCGGAAACTATGATGAAATAATTTGGAATTATGGTCTAATCCCTAACGATTTCGTAAGTGGAAATTTTGAAAGATTCTACACATTATTTACTTCAATGTTTCTTCACGGAAACTTTTTCCATCTTTTCGGTAACATGATTTACCTATATATCTTCGGAGATAACGTCGAGGATGCCCTTGGAACCGGACGATACCTAATTTTCTACCTCTCATGCGGAATAATCGCCAGCATAACCCACATACTGTCACTTACAAACCCAAAAGAATATTTCATTCCAACCATCGGAGCTTCAGGCGCCATATCCGGAGTCTTCGGCGCTTATTTCCTTCTTTATCCACGCGCTAGAGTAATCACTCTAGTATTTTATGGATGGGCGTTCCTGACAGCCATACCTGCAATCTTCTTTCTGGGTTTCTGGTTTCTGCTGCAATGGCTTTATGCGGTTTATGACGTTGGCGGAGGAGTCGCCTACTGGGCGCATATAGGCGGTTTTATAGCTGGACTAGCTCTAGCACCAATATTTAAGAAAAGGAAAGAAGTTGAAGTTAATTATGGAATTTAGGGAACAAAATAATGTTACGTTAAAGGTTGCGCTCTTATCTGAATTTATCGTGAATGACTACTTGGAGAAATTTGTTTGTTTTCTCCTATGAGGTCTTTTAGTACCTCTTTTACTGGCATTTCGAAGAGTTCTTTTATTTTGTTTAGTAGTTTTTTGCCTTTTTCTGTTATTGTGTAGTTTTTTATGCGTCTTCTGCCTTTTTGGCTCCATTCTCCTACTATTAGCCCATTCTCTTCTAGTTCATATAGAAGTGGATAGACCATGCCCGAGTGAATGTTTTGTCCAGTTAACCTTTTCATTTCTTTTACAATGCTATAGCCGGACATCGGTTTTTGATTCACTAGCCAAAGGATTATTGATCGACTCATTCCCCTGATAATTGCCTTGACTAGGTCTCTTTCGACTTCAGACATCAATTTAACATCATAGGATGCTGGTTGTTTGCATATTAAAATTTGGCTGAGTTATTCTAAAATGGCAAAATGTTGATATGTCATAACTCATAATATTTAGGTTGGATGGGGATATGGTTAACGTTGTTAACGCTTTCATAAGAGGATTCGAGAAGCCCATTATCCTTTGGCTTTTGTCCCTTAAACCGAGACATGGATACGAGCTTATCAGGGAATTCAAATCATTGACTGGCCGCAAACTGAAGCCAAGCATAGTTTATCCCTTTCTTCAATGGCTTGAAAGAGAAGGCTACGCAGTAAGCAGACAGATTATGAGAGGAAAGCGTAGATTAAAATGCTATTCCCTAACCGAAAAGGGTCAAGAGCTGCTAAAGAATCTTCAAGATAAACTTAGCGCCTCCATCGGGGAAGTCATTAGAGAATTTATCAAGAAGAAATAATTTCCTCACTTATTTTCTTGCGGTACCACAGATATATGGCTATAAGCAGAATTATTAGGGCTGTTAAAATCCAAGGAAGTGCGGAAATAAGAGTCTTTATTCCCGCGTATGTAAGGCTAAGTGAGAGACAGCTTATAGTCCCATTTACTACATTGTTCTTGTTTGATGATGGCTCTATTATTTTGATGGCTTTGGTTGGGCATTGGATTTCGCATGCTAGGCATAGGTGGCAATTTTGAGGGTTAGAAATCGTCACTTCATGTGCTTCTGCCTTAAAAACTCCGAATGAACATGTTTCGACACATTTTAGGCATCCATTACATTTGTTCAAGTCAAGTATGATTTGTGCTATTCCGCAATCATTGTTGACATTCTCGACTTTTACATGGTCACATTCAGTATTTGATTTTGCTTTTAGCATTTGTATTGCGTTTATGATTTCCGGGTTTTTGCTTAAAGATCTCAGTAGTTTCGGAAGCATTCTTTTTGCCATGAAATAGCTAATTATCCATGTGAGTAAAGTTCCAGCAATTACACCAAAAGCGATGGTGAGAAAGTTAGAAAGGGCTTCAATTAGATTCATTTTATTCACAATTTGATTCTATTGTTTAGCATTTTATGTTGATGGGTTTTTCAGTTTCGTAGAGAATTATGTAGATAAGGCTTACTATGTGGTCTTGGCCTCCAATTGCTAACCCTTCATCAAGCACTTTCGCACCTTTTTCTTGAATTTCCTTTAAAATGTAATTTATTGTTTCAGTTTGTTTCCTAACGTTGAACTTTCCGGA
>JAUQZC010000092.1 GCA_030587435.1 Candidatus Baldrarchaeota archaeon
ATCTAAGTGTTGTCTAACTAAGCCTTTTTCCTCGAAAAATGCTTTCATAACGATCCATCTATCCTGGATTGAAAGCTTCTCCATTAGATAACCTCCGATTATTTAGTTATCATTTATCAATAACATATCTATAGACAATAACCTCCCCCGCAGTGGAACTTTTCCTGACGATTTTAACTATATCCCCTGGTTTTGCACCAATAGCGACTGCAGCAGGGTCTGATTTTTTTATCCAAGGTAACTGTTCGGGACGTATGTTAAGTTCCTTAAGTAGTTTTTCGGCCTCCTCTTTGCTCAATAATATGTGTTTTGGTACAAGCTCGTGGGAAAACAGGTCAATTTTCCTCTTTTTCTTATCCACAAATAACCCTCCATACTATGAAGTAACCTCTAAAACCATAAAACCAAAATTTGCAAAAGTTAATGCAATCATTCTCATCGTAAACATAGCAATCATGCAAATATCCTTATAAACCTTCTCATTCCATGTGAAAACTTCAAACTTATATTTTTTTCGCACCACAACTAACAACTCCATAACTAACAAGGATAATTATAGGTCGTAGAAGGGGTTACTAAGTTTCTCAGCCCAGTAAAATAAAGTACTGGCGCCCCGGCCGGGATTTGAACCCGGGTCGCGGGTTTCGACGGGTTTGTAGCCCTGTGACAGACCCGCATGCTAGACCGGGCTACACCACCGGGGCGATTCAGGCTTTGTAATATTGCTGCTATATACTTAGTGGTTTTTTTAGGGTTATGGCGTGTTTGTGGTATGCATCTTTATTTTTTAAGTTTTTTGTAGGGAGTTTATGTCGTGCAGTGAATATCTTATCTTTCAAATAAAATTCTAAGGAATGCTTTTAAACTGCTGGAAACGTGTTACGCAAATTTTGTGCCCGAAATATATTGTAATGTGCTCAATATTTTTATTATTATTTTGTTTTTTAATTATGGTGGAACTGGGACAATAGGGGTGTTAAGTGTGAGTAGTTCTCAGTGGTTTGAATTACAGGAGAGGCTGAGCGCCATCGAAGCGCTGAGGGTTTTAAAGAAGAGACATACCTACGAGGATCTTTCTAGAATGTTAAATTTACCTGTCAGTGTTTTGAACAGATATGTTATGGGAAGGGTTGTACCGAGGATAGATAGAGCTAGAAAGATTTTAAAGTTTTTTGAAGAGAGATTCGATCTTGCTAAAGAGATTAAAAATAGAATTAAATTTGATAAGACTGGCTATTTTGACAATACTCCTATAGTGTTTGATATTCCCATGCTTAAATTAATTGTCAAAAACGTTATTGGAAAGTATGTTAACAAAAGGGTTTCAAAGATCTTAACGGCCTCAACCGATGGAATACCTATTGCTGCACTTTTTGCAAGTGAATTAGGGGTTGATTTAGTTTACGCGAAAAAGGAAAAGGAGGTTGGCATCCCAGAATTTTTAGAGGAAAGCTATATTCCCAGTTCCTCAGGGGTTTACGTGAGTTTATATCTTCCAAAAAGAGCTATTGCTTCAAATGATAGAGTGCTAATTGTTGACGATATTATAAGAAGCGGCGAAACTCAACGCGCCTTAGTAAATTTGGTTAAAAAAGCTGGTGCAAAGTTAGTTGGAATATTTATTTTAATCGCTGTGGGTAATTTATGGAAAAATTACATAGCCCTTCAGAAAAATGTACCTATGGACATTTTTGTGCAAATAGAGCCGCCAACTTAAAGATTAAACATCTTTGCAATTGCATGATCTAAGGGTGTCTCTAGTATACCCTTCTCTGTGATAATAGCAGTTATTAATTGAGGAGGAGTTACATCGAAAGCAGGGTTAAGGATGTTTACACCTTCTGGTACCACTCTCATATTACCGCAGAAAGCAACTTCTTCCGGAGATCTCTCTTCTATTTCAATCTGATCCAAACTGTTCTTTAAATCGAATGTTGATGTGGGCGCAGCTACGTAAAAGGGGACGTTGTGATATTTCGCTAGGACAGCAATAGTGTATGTTCCAATTTTATTTATAACATGACCCGTTCTCAATATTCTGTCAGCGCCGACAAAGACTTTGTTTACTAGTTCTTTCTGCATAATATAACCAACCATATTATCGCATATGACAGTAACTGGTATATTCTCATATTTTAATTCTAAGGCCGTTAGTCTTGCACCTTGTAGCTTTGGCCTCGTTTCCGTAACATAGACATGAATTTTTTTACCTTCTTCTACTGCAGCCCTTATAATGCCAAGAGCAGTGCCATAATCTACTGTAGCCAAAGACCCTGTATTACAATGAGTTAAAATGCAGTCTCCATCTTCTATTAGTTTTGCTCCGTATTTACCAATCAGTTTATTTGCTCTTATATCCTCCTCAGCTATTTTTTTGGCTTCATTCACTATTGTCATAACTATTTTTTCAATGGATTTTCCTGCCCTTTCTGCGGACTTTAATACCCTGTTGATTGCCCAGAAGAGATTTATCGCGGTTGGCCGTGTAGACTTTAGTTTTTCAGCTACTTCATGTATTTCTTTTAAAAGTTCCTTTCGTGATTTAGCATTACTCCTGATTGCTGCTAAAGCTAGAGCATATGCTGCTGCTGCACCTATTGCAGGTGCTCCTCGTATCTCCATGTTTTTTATTGCTTCTACAACCCTTTCAGGGGTAATACATTCAATATACTCGATTTCCGTGGGTAGTTTTAATTGGTTAACTATAATTACCTTATTTTCTTTCCATTCAATGCTTCTTATTCTCAAGGCCATTATCACCTTGTAGAGTCGAAAAAATCTTTATTAAGATGCTACTAATTCTAGATATAGCGTTTTTTACCTCTTTTGATATTTTCTCTCCCAATGCAAGGTTTTTAGGCTGAATACCTAAAATCAAAATTTTAACTTCCCCAATAGAGCCTCTAAAATATTTTATTAACATATGAAGTGAGGGTTTGTGAGTTGAGAAAGATAAAATATCTGCGATTTGAAACTCTTCAACTATTCTTATATCACCAGGTTTATTATTAGCAATCACCGTATCTATTATTAAAATATGAGAAGGATTAAAGTTTATGATCTTTCCTAAGTAATTTTCAGGTGCCGATCCGCAGTCTATTACCAAAACATTTTTTGGCAATGATTTTGAAGCAATTTTTTGAGCAATTATCGATCCTGCAGCATCATCTCCTCTAAGTATGTTTCCAATACCCATTATAACAACTCTCTTGGCATCTTTCAAAAATTTGAAAATCTGTTTCTCAATTATCATTTAAATCACTACCAATCGGTGTCTTTACATTTTACCAAAAAATTTTAAGGATAAATATTTTCTTACAAAAGGGATTAAAATGGAAGAGGAAGAAGTTATAGCTCGCGGAAAACTTGAAGATACCTCTGTAGTGATAGAAGGAGAAATTAGTGCTAAAATCTATAATCAGGGATATTATGGAGAACTTATTTCTAATGAAAAGTTAATACTTAATCCCGTTGAAGCATTAATACTTTTAGAAAGAAATAAAATAAAAGTAATTGATGATGACGGTAAAGAGTACACTTTTAATGAATTAATGCGGCATTTAGAGAAAAGAGATAGAAATATATGGGTAAAATATATCGTTTACAGAGATTTGAGATCCAGAGGCTACGTAGTTAGGTTGGGTCCTGGAGAAGTGGCTGAATATCGCTTATATGAAAGAGGGGCAAAGGTAGGACGGGATGTGGCGAAGTATCTAATAGGAATTGTAGAAGAGGGAAAACCCTTTAGTTTAACAGAACTTGATAAAATAACTAAGGCTGCACGAAGTTTAGGGAAAGAACTAATACTAGCTATCGTGGATAGACAAGGGGACATTACATATTATAAGGTTTCGCGTTTAGAACTTTAGAGTTCCATTCTAGCTAAAACGTTTTAACTTAAGAAAATATATTTAAGTCGTATCTAATCTTTTACTTCCATCTAAATGGTGAAAAATGTTATGACAGAAATTATAGTGCCAGATACATCAATAATAATAGAGAGATGGTTATCACGTAAAATAAAAGATGGCAAACTTAATGATGTAAAGATAGTAATACCTAATGCCGTTGTTGCAGAAATAGAATATCAGGCAAATACAGGGAAGACAATCGGTTTTGCAGGGCTAGAAGAACTTAAAGCGCTTAGAGAATTAGCGGAACAGAAAAAAATAGAATTGGAATTCTTTGGGGACCGACCGAGCCCAGGTCAAATAAAATATGCATCAAAAGGAGAAATAGATGCACTCATAAGAAAACAGGCGAGAGAGCTGGGCGCCAAACTAATTACTAGCGACTATATCCAAGCCTCCTTGGCGAAAGCCGAAGGAATAGAGACAGAATACATTAAGATTAAAAAGAAGAGAATTAAAATAGAAGATTTCTTTTCAGAAAACATCATGTCAGTACATTTAAAAGAAGGAGTGCCACCTCTTGCAAAAAGAGGTAGCCCAGGTCATTGGGAACTAGTAAAGATTAGGGAAGAACCTATGACTCTTGAAGAATTGCAAAGTATTGCCATGGACATAATAGAAAGAGCAAGAAGCGAAAAAGACTCTTTTATAGAAATAGACGAGCCTGGAGCCACGGTCATACAAATGAGGGACTATAGAATTGCTATCGCGAGGCCGCCCTTCTCAGACGGAATGGAAATAACAGCCGTAAGACCTCTCGTGAAGATGACAATAAACGATTATAATGTTTCGGATAAACTTTTAAAACGATTAAGAGAAAGAGCAGAGGGCATACTAATAGCAGGTCCACCTGGTGCAGGGAAAAGCACTTTTGCATCAGCGCTCGCCGAATTTTATAGCAGTATGAACAAGATAGTAAAGACCATAGAAAAACCCAGAGATTTACAAGTTGGTCCAGATATAACACAGTATACTGCTTTAAAAGGCAGTTTAGAAAAGACAGCTGATGTATTGCTACTTGTAAGACCTGATTACTGTATTTTTGATGAACTGAGAAAAACCAGGGATTTCAAAATTTTCGCAGATCTAAGATTCGCCGGAGTAGGTATGATAGGTGTTGTACATGCTACACAAGCAATAGATGCAATACAGCGATTCATCGGAAGAGTAGACCTAGGTTTAATCAGCAGAGTTGTAGACACGGTAATTTTCATTAAGGGGGGAGAAATAGAAAAGGTGTACTCCCTTAATCTTACAGTGAAGGTACCAACCGGTATGACTGAAAGAGACCTAGCACGGCCAGTTATTGAAGTCAGAGATTTTGAAAGGGGAGAACTAGAATATGAAATATACGTTTTTGGAGAACAAGTAGTTGTTGCACCAGTAAAGGAAATGAAAGGAGAAAAAAGGAGAAGAAAAAAAGTTACTGAAATGGAGAAGATTCCTGTAGAAATAGAGACGACCCGGAAACATTATGTTTTATTCGTCCCACCAGCATTAGCAAGAAAGCTGGTAAACTTCTATGCTGACGAAGACTTGTTATTCACAGTAAGAGCTGGGAAACGTGGAGAGGTAAAAATTAGAAAAACTAGCAACTATGGGAAAATACTTGAAGAAGCTCTAAAACTTGGAAGAAGAATATACGCTGAATAAAAACTCATTTCCGTTTTAACACTTCGACCTTGTCACCGTACCCCACATAAACTGTATTAACTAGACTCGATGGAAAAATACCGTTTTCAATAACACCAGGGATATTGTTTATTTCCTTTTCCAATTTTTTAGCATCGTCTATTCGTTGAAATTTTACATCGACAATAAAATTACCGTTATCAGATATGATAGGGCCCAACTTAGACTTAGCTTCTCTAAGAATTGGATCTCCACCAAACTCTCTCAATCTACGGCAAACATAACCATATGCAAAGGGTAAGACTTCTACGGGAACCGGAAACCTTTCACCAATGTGAGAAACCTTCTTAGTCCAGTCAACAATCACAACGAAACTTTTTGCCGCAGAATCCACAATTTTCTCTCTTGTAAGAGCACCCCCACCACCCTTAATTAAATTTAACTTAGGGTCCACTTCATCAGCACCGTCAATTGCCAAATCAAGCACGTTAAACTCATCTAAGCTAACAACGCGAATACCGTTATTTAGCGCAAGAAAATACGATTGAAAAGAGGAAGGAACTCCATAGATTTCCAGCTCCTCGTCCCTAATACGCTTGCCTAGTAATTTAACAAAATGTTTAACGGTAGACCCGCTTCCAATTCCGATAACATACCCATCCTTCACCAACTTAACAGCTGCTTCAGCGGCGCTAAGCTTAGCAGTCTCTCTTTCAAACCCAGCTGACATAATGCTCATCTCTGAGCCGTTGTTAACTAGATTTTTCGATAATTTCCTTCAATCTACGAAGTTCTTTCAACATTTCATCCCTTAATACCTGAACAAGTGTTTCCCCTTTCGGTGGGGACGGCGGAGGAGTAGGCTTACCCTCAACCTTGGTTTCCCTAACAACTTCAACTTTGGGTGTTTCAATCCTAGGGCTCGTAACCTCTCTAGAGATCGGCTCGGGAATTTGTTTGGGAACCATCTCTCTACTAACAGTTGGTTTTTCAACAACTGGTTCTTCAACCTTAGCTTCCTCAGTAATTGTTGGAGCTTTTAACCTCTCTAGGAATTCACGCTTAGCTTTCTCGAGTTCGACTTCGATACCTCTAAGTTCTTCAACCCTACTTAAGCTAGCAAGTTTCTCATTAACTCTATCCAATTTATCTGAATAGAAAGACTTTAATCTAGCATAAAGTTGTTCCGAAAGTTCACCTTTTCTAAAAGCATCTTGTAAAAATTCTAAAGCAGACTCCATTGCAACTTTTTCAGCCTTAAATGCTATAACCGACTCGGGACTAACCTCGGTAGAAATGGTGACCGGCTCAATAACCCCTCGCTTAGAAGACAAAACATGTGTCGAAACCGCTAAAGCAATAAACAACCAAAACGCAAACCAAGCCTCAACAGTAACGTCAACCCCCAATAGACCAGAAACCGTCACTCTAACACTGTCAAATGACGAAAATATCCAGTCAACCAAACTCAGTAAATAAGAAATAAATATCCAAATAGTGTCGGTAACCATCACAACTCACCATTAACTAACAATATCAACAATTTATTTATAAGGCCTACCATAGTAACATTAAAATCTTATCCAAGAAAAGTAGCCGAGTAAATAAAACCAAAAGACAAATAAAACCATATAAACAAAAGTATATACGGCGCAGAAAAAACAAATCAACCAAAATATGAAAACTAGTAAAAAAACGAAAGATAAATAGGGCCGCCGTAGCTCAGTCTGGTTAGACAAAGTGTGAAAAAACCATGGACCAAAGCACGTCCTTGGTAAGGACGGGGTCCCGGGTTCAAATCCCGGCGGCGGCTCCAACCTGTTTATCTTTATAGTTTATGAAATGTTTCTTGAGTACATTTTGCTCAATTTGAGACTAATTTATTGTTTATCCATTAGTTTTTAAATCAACATAATTTTATTTGGGAGATATTTTGATAAAGGTACTAAGAAAAAAGTATTTAATAAGGGATTATTGATACTACCCGTTTTGGTGTTTGTTATGAGTTTTGATAAGAGATATATGGGGATATTGAAGAAGGAAAAAGAGGAGTGGGAAATTGAAGCTTCGCGTTTCAGCGAAAAAAAGCATAAATTTGTGACTTCTTCGGGTATTCCCGTGAAATTGTTGTATACTCCCTTGGACTTAGAAAACTTTAATTATCTTAGGGATCTCGGCTTTCCTGGGAACCCCCCGTACACTCGCGGTGTATATCATAACATGTATAGAGGTCGTCTTTGGACCATGCGACAGTATGCTGGCTACGGAACTGCTGAGGAGACAAACAGAAGATTTAGGTATCTTCTTGAGTTGGGTCAGACAGGTTTAAGTGTGGCATTTGATCTTCCCACACAGGTAGGTATTGATCCTGACCATCCTTTGGCGAAGGGCGAAGTTGGCCGTGTCGGAGTTTCTGTACCGACACTTAGGGACATGGAGCAGCTCTTTGATGGTATTCCTTTAAGTAAGGTGTCTACTTCTATGACCATTAATGCTACAGCACATATTCTTCAGGCAATGTATATTGCGATAGGTGAAATGCAGGGGGTTTCTTTAAAGGATTTAAGTGGTACTGTACAGAATGATATTTTAAAGGAATATGTTGCAAGAGGTCAGTACATTTTTCCTCCTGAACCTTCTATGAGGCTAGTTGTTGACATTATTGAATATAGTTGTAGAAACATGCCTAGATGGAATTTTATTAGTGTGAGTGGGTATCACATGCGTGAAGCTGGGTGTAACGCTGTCCAAGAGGTTGCTTTTACTTTTGCGAATGCAATAGAATATGTCAGAGCGGCTATTAATAGAGGTCTTGATGTTGATGAATTTGCTCCTAGAATTTCATTTTTCTTTGGAGTTCACAACGACTTTTTCGAAGAAATAGCTAAGTTTAGGGCTGCTAGGAGATTATGGGCACGAATAATGAGGGAAAAATTTGATGCAAAAAACCCTAGGTCCTTGCGTCTTAGGTTTCATGTACAAACTTGCGGATCGACTTTGACCGCTCAACAATCAGAGATAAACATCGTGAGGGTTGCTATCCAAGCCTTAGCCGCCGTTTTAGGCGGTGCTCAGTCTCTTCATACAAATTCTTATGACGAAGCCCTCTGTTTACCAACCGAGAAAGCGGTTCGTATAGCGTTGCGTACACAGCAAATCATTGCCGAAGAAACTGGAGTAATAAATACTGTTGATCCTCTTGGTGGCTCTTATTATGTTGAATGGTTAACAAATGAAATTGAAGACAGGGCCCTAAGGTATATTGAAAAGATTGAAAAGATGGGAGGTGCCGTTGCTGCAATAAAATCTGGGTACATCCAGAAAGAAATTGCTGAAAGTGCCTATAAGAGCCAGAAAGAAGTAGAAACTGGAGAAAAATGCATCGTTGGTGTAAATAAATATATCACTGAAGAAAAACTTTCCTACGAGATTCTTAAGGTTGATCCTGAAGTTGAAAGGAAGCAAATAGAACGTGTTAAAAAGTTGAAGGCCACTAGGGATAATAGTAAAGTTAAAGAAACTCTTCAAAAAATGAAAGAAATTGCTGAAAGCGGTGAAAATATTTTACCAATAACTATCGAGGCCGTCAAATCTTATGTAACAATTGGTGAAATATGTAATGTTTTAAGAGAGGTTTTCAGCGAATACAAGGCTCCAATGATTTTTTAGTTTTATTTTCTCTCCAATTTTTCTTTAAGTTTTTTAATTAAACGTGGCAGAATTTCCTTTGCGTCACCAACCACCCCGTAATCTACAAAGTTAAAAATGGGAGCCTTCGGATCAATATTCACAGCCATTATTGTATCAGCGTCTAATATACCGACTACGTGATGCATTTCCCCTGAAATCCCAAACCCTATGTAAACTTTCGGTGCTATGGTTTTCCCGCTTTGTCCTATCATCTGATCTTCTTTTATTAAATCTTCATCTAAAACTGGCCGAGTCCCACCTACTGCACCGCCTAATAACTTTGCAAGTTCTTTTAACATGTTAAAGCACTCTTTATCACAGATTCCCCATCCACCTGCAACAACGATCTCTGCTTTTTCAATCGGCAGTTCAGGAGGCGGCTCAACTCTCATTTCTAACGTTCTTGCTCTAAGTTCTTCTTTACTCACTTTAACTTCAAGTTCTATAATTTCACCTTGCCGTGACTCATCCTTCTTGAGTTTTTTGAGGACACCGGGTCTTACTGTAGCCATTTGAGGCCGTTTTTCTGGACAGGTTACTACTGCCATCACATTTCCGCCAAAACCCGGAACTACCTGTCTGAGAAGGCCGCCGTCACCTATCTCAAGTTTTACAACATGTGCAGATAGTCCTGTTCGAAGCTTTGCTGCGACTCGAGGGGCAAGATCCATTCCTATTGAAGTTGCTCCTACGAGGACAATGTTCGGCTTTTGCTTCTGTATGATATCTGCGAAAATTCTAGCATATATATCGCTTTGATAGTAGGTAAGGAGCGGATGTTCTACTATAAATACTTTATCGGCTCCGTATGCAATTAACTCCCTTGCAAGATTTTTAACATTACGTCCAATGAGAAGTGTAGATACATCTCCTTCAGACTTTTCAGCTAGTTTACGGGCTCCACCGAGCAATTCTAAACTAACTTCCTCTATTCGCCCGAATCTTTGTTCGGTGAACGTCATTATTCCTTTCCAATCCTTAGTCATGCGACCACCTCATATTACCCCCGATTTATGTAGTTTTTCAATCAACCATTCAATTTCTTCGTCGACCGTTCCCTCAAATATTTCCCCTCTTCTTTTAACTTCAGGAGAGAAAACATCAGTAACTTTTGTTGGCGATCCTACAAGACCTATGTATTGCGGATTGGCTCCTATGTCGGAAACAGTCCACTTTACAATTTCTTTCTTATAGCACTTTAAAATGGCAGAAACGGTTGGCAATCTAGGTTCATTTACGTCTTTTATAACTGCTATCACCGCTGGTAACTTAACTTTTACTTTCATATAACCGTACTCTATCGTCCTTTCAACAACCATCTCGTTTCTATTAACGGATATAATTTTTCTGACTCTTGTTACGTGAGGAACTCCCAAAAACTCAGCGAGTTGAGGTGGTACTTGAGCTGTACTTCCGTCAACTGTTTCATTTCCGCAAAAAATCATATCAAAGTTTCCTAATTTTTTAATGGCCAACGAGAGTGCATAGGCGGTTGCCAACGTATCTGATCCTGCAAGCGCTTTGTCACATAAGAGAATTGCTTCATCGGCTCCCATCGCAAGAGCGTCTCTACAAACCCTCTCCGCTTGAGGCGGCCCCATACTTATTGCTACTACCTTACCCCCGAATCGTTCTTTTATTCGTAAGGCTTCTTCCAATGCGTTTTTATCGAGTGGATTAATTACAGCGGGAACGTTCTCTCGCCTTATTGTCTTTGTAACAGGATCTATTACTATTTTTGAAAGATAGCGGGGATCAGGTACCTGTTTTATGCAAACTACAATCTGAAATCCTTTACTCATTTAACCACCGAAATAAAAGAAAATTTAAGTTACTCTTTCAAAAGCTTTCCTAGATATTACAATCCTCATAATTTCATTAGTTCCAGCTGAAGGAACCAGCACATATGCATCTCGAATCAGTCTTTGCGCAACATATTCCTCCATTATTCCATAGCCACCAAGTATGCTGGAAAGTTTACTTGCGCATTCGACTGCGCCTTCAGTGGCTGCCCATTTCGCCATTCCAACTTCTGCATCTGCCCTTATACCTTGATCTATCATCCACGCAGCTCTATGAAGAAGTAGACGAGCGCTTTCATACCGTAGGTAAATATCTGAAACAAGCCATTGAATAGCTTGAAGTTTACTTATGGGTTGGCCGTAAAGAACCCTTTGACTTGCAAATTTTACCGCTTCGTCCAAGCAACGCCTCATTATTCCCACGGCAGTTGCAGCAACTCCCATCCGTCCTACATTGGTAATAGCCGTAAGAGCGACCTTGAGGCCTTTTCCTTCAGTGCCTACAATGTTTTCAGCGGGTACTCTTACGTTATTGAGAATAAGCTCGCCTGTGTTGCAACCGTGAAGCCCCATCTTGTTTTCTTCTCTTCCCGGTTTCACTCCTGGTCTATCACCCTCTATCATGAAAAACGTCATATGCCTCGGATTCTCCTCACTTTTCGCTAAAACTCCGTAAATATTTGCAAGATGCACATTTGTAATAAAACATTTGCGTCCACTAATTACATATTCATTATTTTCCTTTTTTGCAAATGTTTTTATTCCTAGAACGTCCGACCCGCCTGTGGGCTCGGTTACAGCACAGGATGCAATAAGTTTACCCTTTGCTAGGTCTGGAAGCCACTTTTTCTTTTGTTCCTCAGACCCATAAAATACTAAAGGCGCTTGCCCAAGATGAACTATCTGCAAGGTAAAGGCAAGTGCGGGGCAAGAATAAGCGATCTCTTCTAAAACTATTGCCCTCGCTAAATGACCCGCACCAGACCCACCATACTCCTCAGAAATTATAAGACCTCCAAACCCTAGATCAAACAGCTTTTTTATCAAGTCCTTCGGTATCTTTCTCGTTCTTTCTATTTCCTCAACTCGTGGCTCAACCTCTTTCTCCGCGAACTCACGTGCAGTATCCCGCAACATTTCCTGTTCAGGTGTTAGTTTAAACTCCATCCCCACCACCATAAAATCTTACTCATCATTACTTTAATACCTTACGCAAATCACCATTACTCCTCACACAACTCCAACAAAACTCCAAACATGCTTTTCGGGTGAACAAAAGCAATCATTCTACCTTTAGCCCCCTTACGAGGCCTATCATCTATCAACTGTAATCCTTTAGACTTAAATTGCTCTAACACTTCCAGAAGATTCTTAACGCGAAAAGCCACATGATGAACCCCTTCACCCCTTTTCTCCAGAAATTTTGCCACCGGACTTTCACTACTCAACGGTGAAATCAACTCCATCTCAACATTTCCAGCAGATAAAAAAGCAATTTTTACCTCTTGCTCCTCCACAGTCTCATAGCCCTCAAGCTTTAAACCAACAATCTCGGTAAAAAATCTCACAGCAACATCAAGATCTCTAACAGCCACACCAATGTGATCCAATAACACCGCATCAAACCCCCGCAAACCCGTACTACACAGACAATATAACCCAACTCCAAATAAAATTATTTCATCTGAAAACCGACCAACAATTAAAAATCTTAAAAACAAAAAAGACAAAAAACAACTGGTGCGGGGGGTGGGATTCGAACCCACGCAGGCCTACGCCACCGGATCTTAAGTCCGGCGCCTTTTAACGGAATCCAGCCCCTTTGTCCTGGTTTCCGCCGCTATTATGGTTTTTGGCGGTCTCGGCCACCCCCGCACAGTTCAGCCACCTATTTTAACCTTTGATTTGTTATTTAAATCAGTTGAGCAATGTGATGGGGCCGCCGGGATTTGAACCCGGGATTCAGCCTAGCAGAGAAAACTCTGCTAGTCCACTGGGTCCCAAACCCAGCATCATACCAAGTTCTCCGATAAGCAGGTTTGGTCTGCCTATCCCTAGACCACGGCCCCTAGATAGTAATTGCATAAAGGGTGAATAATATCTGCTTTAAATAGTTTTCTAACATAGCTTTAACAAATAGCGATAAAAGATTTTTGGATCTACCAATAAACCAAACTTAAAATAACAATTGAAAAGTAACATCTAAAGAACAAATTTCATCATATCCTTGCAACTCATAAAATACGAAAAAGGCGCACTACTATGTAGGCAGAAAGACCATTGACTACGTACTACGTAGGATAAAGATATGTTGTAAAAGATATATTGTTCTTTCATGAAAGAGTATTGAGATTACACCACAACCAGCGGTTTAGAACAAATATTCGCTAACGGGATCCACGGCATATCTACCAGGAATAGCTATAGGAATTCTACAACACAAATACTACAACAAATAATGCAATAGAGACCTATATGACCAAAACTCCCTGAAAACGAAAAATGAATATTCCACATGATACGTGAAATATGCCACTACTACATCATTGACATAATCTACACTGTTGCAATGATATATTATCGAAGAAATGATAAAAAGGACTAATAGAAACCATAGAGCCCAAATAACCTTCACTTTACACCTCGATGAACGGTATGCCAAAAGCTCCCTTATAAGCATAGAATATCCAGTAGATTACAACGAAGAACCATACCTTGAAGAAGATAGGAACATTACAGGTTGGGAATGCCCAAAAGAATGCTGCTACAACACAATCGTCTCCAATGAGGAACCAAAAGAGGAATATTGCAAAAAACACTAAACAACTTTCAGAAAATACGCAAAAATACTGAAAGACAAAAACACAGAGAAAACATTGAAAAAATAGTTAAAGGACACATAGTATCCATAATTTCATCCGAACACATGTTCAACATACACAAAGAACTTAAACAATATGGCGATAAAATAGAGGCTATAAAGCTAGAAGGAAAACAACTTTTCCCTTATAACATATCTTTACATGTTGTTGAAAAATGACTAAGAAGCGAAATAAACCGGATAGACTTCGTAAACCTCGACGCAAAAGCCCACAACTCACCTCTTCCTTGGGAAAACTCTCAGAAAAGAAATTAACCATCGCAAAAATATTCCATGAAAACGTCAAAAACGATCTATACAGCTACGCCAAGAAAACAACTTAAAATGGTCCACCAATGTCTGAAATATCTTTGAAAAATATCTAAGAGAAATCGAAAACCTAGAATTCATAAAAAACAAACACTACCCAACAAAAAACGCAATAAAAACACTAAACAAAAATACAAACACAAACTCGAATTCCACTCAATAGCAACCACCATATAAAACAACATCAAAAAACTACAAAAAATTCAAAAGCAAATTAATGGAGCCGCCGGCGGGATTTGAACCCGCGACCAGCGGATCTCTCGACTTGCAAGGCTCTATAGCCTCAATTTACAAGTCCGCCGCTTTTGGCGGTTTTTTCCTCTACCGGCTGAGCTACGGCGGCTTTCTTTTAATTCTTTTGTGGGTATTTTTATGTATGTGGATATAAGTTTGTCGTTGTTTTTGATCTTCTTTTTAAGTGTTTGTGTGTTTCTTTGAATTCTCTTTTATGGGGTTTCTTTTCGAATCTAATCAGCGGCTTTGTATATTTAAAGTTAAGGTTGAATATGTGTGGTATGATTGGAGTATTTTTGCGTGTATATGTGGGGTTGTGTAGGTTTTGCTGTTAGTGGAGGGTTTTGTGTCGTTTTGCTGCATTTGTTAGTGCTTCTATTACTGGTAGTTTTTGTCCTGCTAGGAGTGATAGGGCTGCTCCTCCGCCTGTGGATATGTGGTTGATTTTTGTGTTTAGGTTTAGTATGTTTGCTATGGCTCCTAGGTGTCCTCCTCCTATTACTTTGTAGGCTTTTGAGTTTGCTATTGAGTGTAGGATTTCTGTTGTTCCTATGGCGTATTGTCTTTCTTCGAATATTCCTGCTGGTCCGTTTGCTACTATGGTTGCTGCGTTTGATAGTATTTTTGAGTAGTGTATGATTGTGTTTATTCCTATGTCTTTTATTTGTCCTTTTACTGGTAGTTTGTCTATGGGTACTTCCATTCTTTCGTTGTTTATTTCTACTGCTACGTCTTTTGGCAGTTCTATTGCGTCTCTGTATTTTTCTAGTATGGTTTTTGCTTTGTTTTTTAGTTTTTCGAATCCTGGTAATGTATGTTTGTTTTCTTCCCCGATGTCGTATCCTGCCGCTTCTAGGAATATGTTTGCGAGTAACCCTCCCAGTAGTATTTTGTCTGCTTTTCCTTTTTTGAGTGCTGTTAGCATTATTTCCATTTTGTCTGGTACTTTTGCTCCCCCTAGAAAGAATACGCAGGGTTTTTCTGGGTTTTGTAATACTTTTTTTAGTGCTTTTAGTTCTTTTTCCATAAGCCTTCCTGCAACGGTTGGTAGTACTTCTGCGAAGCCTACAAGTGATGGTTGGGATCTGTGTATGGCTGCAAAAGCGTCGTTTACGAATAGGTCGAAGAAGTGTGCTAGTTTTCTGACAAGATGGGTTCTTGCAAGAACTTTTGGTGGAGCTTCGATGTTTTCTTCCGAATAGAATCTAACGTTTTCTAAGACAAGTATTTTTCCTGGTGGCAGTTTTCTTATTTCTTTTCTTGCTGCTGGGCCAAATATGTCATCTATAAATTTTACTCGATCACCCAGATATTTTTTTAGTATTCGTACATGAGGTTCAAGTGAGGTAAAATCTTTTTTCCCTGGTCTGCTTTGATGGGACATTAGGACTACTGCTGCATCTTCTAGGTCTTTGAGAGTGATGAGTATGGCTTTTATTCTTGAATCGTCTAAAATTGTTAATGTTTCTGGGTCTATGGGAGAATTTATGTCAACTCTGAGAAGCACTTTTTTCCCCGATACCTCAACGTCGTCCAGTGTTAGAAATTCGAATTCATGCAATTCTTACCCCTCTTCATCGTTTCATGTATTTTATGTCGGATTTAAAGGGGCTCCGTAATAAAAGCCATTTTACTTTAAATTGTGAAGTTTGATATAAGGATTTTAGTTTGACGCAAGAACTAAGTTGACACTGTCTACAGCTTAAATATAAAGACCGAGAACGGGTGTGTTTTGGTGCCGGGGCCGGGATTTTCGTGCCTAGACCAACAAGTCTAGGCAATTCGAACCCGGGACCTCCGGATGTCACAGGAAGGGACTATAAATTCCTGTACCCTATGAGTTTCGCCCTTGGTAGTGTATTTTTAGTCCGGCGCTCCAACCAGGCTGAGCTACCCCGGCACCTCTAGGAGATTCCGCAAACATTTCAATGTTAGTTATTATTTTGTTCCTTACTTAAGTTTGCTGCTATATTTAGGTTTCTTATGAGACAAGGATAATATTATCTTTAATGTATATTTTGCAATGTGAGAATTAAAATGGGAGTAATGTGCGAAGCACGGTGCATGGGATGTATTTCGTCTATTTTATAGAAAATTGTGTTGAATGATTTTATAAAGAGTATTTTCCTACAGATACGATACGATGTAATACATTAAAATTTTGTATTTGGTCAATAACCTTGTTTTAAACCATTTATGTTTTTGATATTATTGATTATTAAATTGCTATATTTGTTAACCTTTGAACTGCAGTTAAATAATGTAAAAAGTAAATTGGTAAAGTTAACTGATGGTTTGCGGTTTTAAAA
>JAUQZC010000036.1 GCA_030587435.1 Candidatus Baldrarchaeota archaeon
CATTAATTTATTGAAAAAATCTTTTTTCTGCTGGTGTTTTTCAATTTTATGTCTATTTCTGTATGGGGTTAATATTTCTGATTCTTAACGATGTTATGTTTGCATGAAATGTAGCTTTTTTTGTTTTCGGGATAAAGGGGTGGTGTGTTTAGCCGACAATATTGAGATTAGTATATAAGTGGGCGATGAAGGTATCACGTTAACGGTGTTATACCTAAATTTTGTCCTATATATTGATATATGCCAATTAATCAAAAAGGGTGGATAATTGATCGTAAGTTAAGTGAAGATATTGAGGAGATTTTTCTAAACTCTATGGAAAACGTTAACCGGACAGGTACTCTTGTACTGGCGGTTTTGGTAACAGATATATCTGTTTTAAATGAAACGCTGTTTAGTGATGAACGTGTTCGAATAGTTGTTGATGAGATTTTAAGGTTTGCTGAAGAGGTTGGAGACGCTTCGATAGTTTTAACGGGAAATTATTGTACTGCTATGAATTTAATGTACTTATTATGGCTAGCTGAGAAGGATCGGAGAGTAAATGATGTTTATCTAATAATTTTGACTCATGGAATTCTAAATGAAACGTCACAAGTTCATGGAATGCTGATGCATGGAGAGAACAACATAGCTGTTGTAAACGGGGAAACCTTAGAATACTTGGCTGAAAAATTAAAATTAGGTCGTCTAAGTAAGCTTAAATTTGTATATCTGCCTTTCTGTAACATGGGTAAAGAAAGGGAAATTTACGGCAACAGGTCTGTTGTAGCTTTCTTCGAGAAGCATTGTGATGCGCAAATACTAGCTTACGATGGAGAAACTTATCTAAATGGAGAATACATCGCATCTATACAGTCAGTTTTGTCTTCAGGGACCTATGAGCTCGTTGAAGAACACGTATATTTACCTGTCCAAGTTGTTGATAATTTTACGGGCGAGGTAATTGAGGGTTACGTAGAATTTAGTGTTTCCGATGAGATTAAAGAAGTAAATTCGATGATCAACCCTTACGAAATTTATGATAATGGAAGTAATGTAACTTTGGGGTTTGGATTTTGGCGAGGAATGAGGTCTAAAAGTACATATAGGGTTACTGTTCACAGGAAAAACGTTAAAGCTATAATCCACCACGGACACCCTCCAAAAAACTGCAAAAAGAAACAACTTAAACACATAAGTTATAAGATTCTACCAAAATGCAAAACTTTTGGAAAAAGAACAAATAAAGTTTCAAAAATAAATTTTAGACATAAAACTAGAAGCATTCCAGTAATTACTGGAAGATTTTGGAGACCACCGAAAGTAGAGAAAAGACATTTTGGGAACACGTTTAATGATAAATTAAAAGCGGGTATCTACGAAATTAAGAGTGCAGTTATGATTGTTGATGAAATATTCAATGAAATATACAAAAATTACTATGCAATTAAATCTGCAATCTATAGGTGGATAGATGCAACGTTTAATGCACCGTGGAACAAGTGGATACGTAGCCCAGTGAAATCAACTTTAGATAACACAGTCTTCCAGGGAACAAATTTCGTAATAAACTTTGCAAAACAGCATCTTAAAACAGTAATAAGCATTGCATACCACTTAAAGAGAGCTGGAAAAAGCCTTGCTGAGCTTATTGCAGCTCTGATAATTGCTATGATAGCAAGATTCGCAAGAAGTATACTAAAATACTTTTCTTGGACAATGAATATGCTTCTAAAAACGTTATCAAACACCTTAGGCATTAATTTGAGCTGGGTAGAAAAGATTCTATGCAATTGGATTGATTCTTCAATAAAGTTTCTAAATGTTGCAGTAGCATACAATGATAAGATCTTAAAATCTGCAGCCAAAAAATTTGCAGACACTATAGTAAACTCATTTAACTATGCGTGGAATCATGTAAAGAGATTGCTTGATAAGATATGGACTCATTTCTTAGAGTTTTCGGTGGACAACTACCTAACTCTGGTCTATTTATTATGTGAACTTTCGGCCGAGAATAAAATCTCCAAAAAACTTGCGAAATCCATCTTAGACATTGCAGGCAAGATATTAGACTTTATATTGAACATGCAGCCCGTGGAGAAAAAACTAAACTCTTGGGTAAAAATTTACTACACTTGGTTCATGGCTGCTTTCCTAGCTGGTAAAATAAGGACAAAAATGCCTAAAGGCTGGGATACTTGGAAAATCGTGGCAAGCAGAGACGGAGTAAAAACAAATAGAAAGGCAAACGGCTATCCCGAGACCCTCTATAAAATGTTATATGACGTTCTTAACGAAAAGGTCAAGCATATGAATTTCTTGAGAACCGATGACATAATAATTGTTGTCCGAAAAGGATGGGAATTAAGATGGTATGACGCCATCCCAACTGACCGGTTTATTAAAAGAATAGACAAAATTCTTTGGAACACCGATCTCAAAGTCTCAAAACTTATAGAATTTGATGATAATGGAAAGATTAAGGGAATCATACTTGATCGCGGTGGCAGTAGACATCTCTTTAAGTGGCTTGGTGAAATACAAGTAGTTCAAGTGCTACATACGCATATTGATGGTAATCCTGTTGAGTTTGTAATCGTTTGGGAAGGATACTTAAGTAAGTGGTTCAAAGATCCAGCGCTAAATAAGAAGTTCGTGGAAAAGAATATTGAATTTGAAAGAAAGCTGAAAAACGAGTATCGGGACAAAATTTTAATTAGCGATTTTATACCTTGCAAAATCGAAACAGGAGACCTTACATTAAAAGGATATAGAATTTTAATTGGAGTAATGAATGCAGATCCGTTTAAAAATAGTTACAGAAATCTTATACCTGCGGGGAGAGGAGATCAGTATATTAGAGAACAACATAAAAAGAAAATGTATAGATTTGATGGTGAGTTGCTTGGTGATGAGTGGGAAGTACACTTAGACAAAGTTAAGACTATAGTCGAACAGCAGGCAGCAGTATGGAGGAAATATATCGATAAATACAGTGAGATAAAGGGAGAGAAGCCACTTTTCTTTGATGTAATTTCACAGACTATCTTTGAAACGCATTTAACTGTTGTTGACGGTAAAGTTGAAGGAATTATTCAAAGCTGTGATCCACCTTTTCTTAGAGAGCCCATTATGACCCATGTCGACTTAACTTTAATTCTTGATAAAATTGCTACAAGACTTGAAAGCAAAAATGATAACGAAAAATTACTAAAAGTCACCAAAATAAAATCTGATATAGAACTTTTCTTAAAGGAGAATTTTGAAGAATTTTATAAACTGGTATATAGGGAACTTCCGAAGGAAATTAAAAGTGTTGAGAAAAAATATGACGAAGAACTTAGTTCTATTAAAAACAAAAAAGAGTTTGATAAAAAGCTCGAGGAAAAAAGCGAGGAAATAGAAGGAATTATCAGTGAAAAAATCGAAGATAGTGGACCGTTGGGCTATCTCATGGTCCATGAAGCAAAAGGTTCAGTATCAGATACAAATGAAGCAAAAATAAGAAATAGATGTCGAATTGAGGCTAAAAAAGAAGTCTACGGGCAAATTTTAAAAGGTATAATAGACTCCGAAAATCTTGGAGAAGTTTGTAGAGAAATTATAGTAATACAGCCAGCAGAAGGAACAAAATTCGAGAAAAAAGCTGATCAATGCGTCACAATAGGAAGCTTACTAGGAATTGTTGGAGATGAAAAGTTTAGTCAACCTTTCACAGAGGAATTAAAATTCCCAGAAAACATTGCTGAGAAAATTCGTAAAGGACTGTACAAAGAGATAAGTCCCAAAGAAATGCAAGAAGTAATTCCCCACCAAGAGTACCTAGATAAAGTTTTATCTGATAGGGAAATTAAGAGCAGATACAAGGAATTTCTCGGGAAAATAACTAAAAAGTTTATAGATCCAGGAACGATGGTATTTGCAGCAATATTCGCAACAGTAAGCCTTTTAGGGCACAGACTTGGAGCAGAAATATATAAAAACATGCCAAACAACGCTAAAAGCACCTTAAAATCTGGATACGGGAAAATTAAAAACTACGTGCTGCTAGCATGTGTTAGCTTCATCTTACTAAACATTGATGATTATCAAGATTTCATAAATAACTTCAGGGATAAGAAAGAAAGTGGATCACTAAAAAACGTCGTAAAAGTTTTGCTACAAACGTTTTTAGGTTGCGTCATAAATGGAATGCTTCTACAAATGCTAATCGAAGACAAAAACAGTAAAGTCATTTTAGCAGACGACGTTGTACCATATATTGCAAGAAACTTGTTTGGAAATAACGCCTGGATATTTGAAAAAATCATCTGGCCAATTATTAGTACCGCGATCCAAGTCGTCGCAAACGGAGGACCAATAACATACCTAACAGGAACAATAATCGGAATAATAACAACGAAAATGTTAAACACAATATTGGTATAACCTACCAACCTTTACTTTCTTTTTATTCATAGTAAATTACAATTCAATAAATATGATTTCAACTTCCTAAAATACGTTTTTAAACAGTCATAAGCTGGCATCGGACCAATCTTTTGCTTATTTTCTAATTCTAAAGTGACAAGAATTTTAAGGGAAGTTTTTAATATTTATCACAACGATCCTGATATGTTAGGCTTTGTTGATTTATTGGAGGAGTGTTGGTAGTTGAAGCCTGTTGCAGTTGTTAAAATTATGCGTGTTGTTAATTGTGTTATGATAGGGTTTGCTGTGATTATAGGTGAGTTTTTTGCTTTGCAAGGTTGGCCGAAGATATCTGAAATTGTTTTAGGGTTTTTCACGGGTTTCTTTCTTCAAGCGGCTGCAGACGTTATCAATGATTATTTTGACCGTGAAATCGATGCTATTAATAATCCTGACAGACCGATTCCACGTGGAGACATATCGCCAAAAGAAGCAATTCTCCTCTTCATAATATTTACACTTATAGGATTAACGTTATCTTTCCCCTTAGGTTTAGAATGTCTTATTTTTGCTTCTCTCTTCTGGGCTCTTTCGTTTATCTATAATGCTAAACTGAAAGCAACAGGTCTACCGGGGAACATAATTGTAAGTATGTGTGTTGCAGCGCCTTTTCTTTTTGGAGGGCTTGTATCCACGAAAAGTTTTCCACCCATTCTTCTCATATTTTCCTTGCTGGCTTTTCTTGCAAATACCGGAAGAGAAATTAATAAGGGGATAGTGGACATGGAAGGAGATAAAACCAAAAACATAAAAACAATAGCCATAATTTTCGGGCCGAAAACAGCTGCATGGGTCGCCGCAATATTTTATTTGTCAGCTGTTGTTTTAAGCCCCTTACCATACTTTTTTGGTATTCTAGGATTGTCCTATCTAATCTTGGTGGTTTTCGTAACGGATCTGTTATTTGTAATATTTACAGTTTCTCTTCTAAGAGACTACTCTCCTAAAAACGCTAAAAAAATAAAAAATCTTGTCTTAATAGCGATGTTGACAGCGCTTATAGTATTCATAATTTCCCCTTTCCTTAAATTTTAGTGGGCAGCTGAGAAGCAGAAATATAATGTTCATCGTTGCTGCGACTTGAACATATGTTTCATTGAATTTTAGATATACTCGTGTAATAGCCCAAAAATGTAAAAATGGGTGAAAAAAGTTTACTGTCGCGATTTAAAAATAACTTAGACACGCATTTGCTTTACGGCTTCTTTAGAAGCTTCACGAAATAGACTTTAATACCTTTGAATACATCTATATTATACCGATGAAAACGCAATAATTGTAATAATTGTTACTACTACACTTATCTTCCGTAATCAATTCAAACACGCACAGAGAGGATATGAAACGTAAATCTATGTAGAGGCCATCCACATGAAGCTTCATGCAAAAACAATAATCCCCCTAGTACTTATCTCAATAATCCTCCTACTTACAAACATATCGCAACCCTCATCAGCCCAAACACCAGAACTGAAAGATTCCCTTGAACAAAGCGTATCATCTACCGGCGAAAACATACCAGCCAACTTCACAGCAACGCAAACCACCCAATGGATAAACAACAGAACAGACTATTATCGAGCTGAAAATATCTCAAAAAGCGATGCATTCTACAAAACACTGAACCTCACAACCTACGGGTTCAACACCACAAAAATAACCTTAAACTTCACAGACATACAACCACAAAACCTAACAAAAGAAATAGAAAGCTGGTATAACGGTGAAACGCCATCTAAAGCTCCTCTTAATATTCCACGCGTCATGTCATTTACAATACCTATGTCATGCTACATAAAGAACTTTACAATAAAAACATCTATCGAAACAACGTCTCCCATAAATTTAACATGGGCAATTATGAATGCCACGATCAAAAGTGGCGATCCATATCCTAATGTAACATTAAGAAGTGGATTCGAGATTATACAAACGAACGAACCCCCAGGTCCTCCCGTATATACAATAGTATTAGGTTCACCGCTTCTTCTCAATGTTTCGAATACAGAAAATAATAGTTTCTTCATTTACTTGGAAGCAAATAGTAGTCCTGTTTATTGGTTTGTTTATAATGATCCCAATACGGTCACTCCTTGGGACGATGCTGATGAGGGATATGCATACCAATATGATAAAGGGACCGGAGAATTTGAGGAATTAAATGTTGACTTTTTCTTACGGTATGTTTTTCTCTTACCCATCACGGGGGCATTTCAGGATTATAATTTAAGAGTGAATGGAACGTTGGTGGATGATGATGGGGTTTGGGAGAGCACGGATCTTTTTTCTAGTGATCCTGTTGTTTTGAATGTTACGGCTAATTGGTTGTTGAAGTTTAATGTTACATGTGAAAGTTTCCACGTAAGGAATGGAATACTTACCACGGAGTTTTATGTTCATGCCGATTTTGACAATTCAACATGGTATGTAAAATCAAACTACACTTATCCATCTGAGTTGAGCAATGCTAGCACAAGATTTTATGTTCCATCTGATTGGCAACTCGTTAACGCAAGTAACATTATAAGTAGAGTTGGAAACCTCATAATGGTTAACTCAACAAATCCCTGGGCCCTGAATTTCAACGGAACAAACTACGTAAGCAGCATTGTTCATCCAGCAAATATCACAATAAACAATGAAATAGAATTCTCCACACAGTGGAATACAGCAGTAACAGTTTCAAACGGAAACCTAACAATGGCAATATACAACACAACAAATGAAAAAATCTATGAGGAAACAAAGAACGTAACTGAAGGAGGCAACTTCACATGGACACCCCAAAACGTGGAAAAAGGAGAATACAAAGTAGCAGTACTATTCTACAATGGAACAGAAATAGGATATAGAATAAGTACATTCCAAGTCCTATATACCATGAAAGTTGAGGTAGAGCCCCTAGACGAATATTATTTCGTAGGGAAAAATGTAACTATAAGAGTTAGATGCATCGACAATATAACTAGAGAAAATATAACCGACGCAAATGTTCAAGCAACATGGACTAAAGGAACAGTACCATTCACATATAATAGTACAAGCAGATGGTATGAAGGCATATTTGATACAAGCGGGTTAAAAGCAGGAAAATATAATGTCTCAATTCAAGTAACAAAGGAATACTATGTGAAAACAGTTAAAAATGTAACTTTAAACCTCATATATCCAACGGAGGTTCAACCAAAAACCAAAATCTACAAAATCAATTACACAGATTCAATAAACCTAACGATACAATACACTTATTCGAATGGAACACCGATAAGAGACGCAAATGTCTATACAGATGAGTTTACATTCAGCTTTAACGGAACAACATACATCTACGAGTATAAGCCACAGGAAATAGGGAATTTCACCTTCATAGTGCATTGTGAAAAACCTTTACATCAATCACAGAATGCAACAATCAAAATCGAAGTATATGTTGCATCAACTGAAGTAAAATGTTCATGGACCGAAATAGAAATCGAATATTTAGAAGAAACGCAACTAAACATAAGATATGAAAGCAACGGCAAGGGAGTAGCAAATGCAACGTGTACAGTTACCTATACTCTAGTGAATGGAACATTAAGAACCCAAATTTATCAAACCAATGAAAGCGGCTATGTTGCTCTAAATATATCATCCAAAATTTTCGCAGATAACATAGAGAAAAACAACGTTACAGGACAACACATAATAAATATTAAACTTCAGAAATACGGGTATGAAAGCCAAGAAGTAAACGTAACAGTAACAATAATACCTCTTTCTACAACCCTAAAAATCAGAATAAACGGAGAAAATGTCACATTCTACATAGTAGAATATCCCTCTCCAATCAACATTTCCCTTATTTTTCAAGATGAGCATGGAAACCCCGTAAACAATGCAACAATCAAAGAATGCATCATAGAAATGATAAACGGAAGCAAAAAAACAATCCCACTCATAGAAAAAGGAAATGGACTCTACACAGTAATTCTTTCACCAGATGAGTTTAACCCATATCCGCAACCTAAATCTGTGATTGGAAACCGCACAATAAACCTGAAGCTATCAAAATGCGGCTATAAAGAAAAAGAAACTACCATCACTATTAACATAATACCTGGAGAAACAAATATTGAAGTTTTATACCCAGAAAACATCGAAGCAGGCTCTCTATTCGCAATACTGGTAAATTACACGGACAAAGAAGGTGAAACATTAAGCTACTTCAACGGCGCGCTGAAACTCGACAACACAACAATCACAACATTCAATGAAACACAAATACCACTCAACCTAACAACATACGTAGGTACATACAACATCACAATAACCGTAACCCATCTAAACTACAAAAATCAAACATGGAAAGGAATCATAACAATCTACGGAAAAATAAAAGCAACATGCATACCTGAGCACTTTGAAGAATATGAAAACGAAACAATAACAATACGATTCTATATCGAAGACCTATACCGAAAAACGCCAATAGAAAATTGTAACATAACCCTGAAGCTCAATGAACATGAATGGTTCATGATATGGAGTTCCCAAAACTCAAGCTTCACCTTAAACCTCATGGGAATTGAACCCGGCAACTACATAATAACCGTTTCAATAAAAGCATCAAACTACGTACCGGAAAACATTCAAATACCCTTACACGTTTTACCGAAAACCTACGTAATTCTTACGGTGAATGTACCAAAAGAAGTGACTGCTGGTGAAACACTGCTAATATCAGGAACCTTAACCACCGAAAATGGAACACCAGTAGCCATGGCAACAATCAAAATAATATTAGAAGTAACCTACGAAAACGGAACAACTAAAGAATACAAATATGAAACGGTAACAAACCTAAAAGGAGAATTTACACATACATTCCAAACAACCAAAGAAATGACTAACATAACAATTACAATAATATATGAGGGAACACGTGAAAAAGCAGCCACAACCGGCAACTACAACATCACGGTAAAATCCCCTACTATATTCACAAAACTCCTACACTCATGGTGGGCTTTCGCACTTGCAGTAAGTGTGGCCTCTGCCTTCACGGGAACTCACAAATACATTTCAAAAAGAAAACAAAAAGCAAAAATTGAACAAGAGAAACTCGTAAGGGAGTATGAGTTGATTCTTGAGCTTGACAGCCTTGAATCCCTACTAGTTGTAGAGAAGGAAAGCGGCTTATGCCTATTCGAATACCCATTCAAAGGAACAACAATAAACTCCGATCTTGTAGCGGGTTTCATTCAAGCAATAAGAAGCTTCTACGTGGAAATAGGTGGAATGGGAGAAGGAGAAGTAGGAGAAATATACTATGAGATGCCTGAACCAAAAGTACTAACATTCCACTCAGGAAAACACACCTACGCAATCCTTATAGCGCCGGGAAAACTACTACCAGAAGTAAAGGAATCTCTAAGAAACTTCCTAGACAAATTCGAAGAAGAATTCAAAGGACTACTCGAAAAAGGTAACACAAACATCACAATCTACAGCTTGGCAAAAGAGTACATAAAAGAATGCTTCCCACAACAATTGCTCACAAAATATACAGTCCCACAAAAACTACCAAAAACAAGAGGAATCAAAAGAAAAATATTGAGAACCGCTAAAAAACTAGCAGAAGAACAAGGACCATTCACTATGGCTCAACTATTAACCGAAGTAGCCAAAAAAGAAAAAATAGACCCATTGAAAGCATTAAAAGCATTAAAAGAACTCATAAACCAAAAAATCATACAACCCATTCAAGAAAAACCAGAAAACAAACTTCAATAGCTCCCCCTTGCACCCTGTATTTATTACATTTAACATACAAAACATCCTTTTACAACCACTCTAAACAACTCGTACAGAAACATTTTTAGTCCTTAAGATATTCGGGTGCTATTTTCTTAGAAAACCTTTTAGATAAGGCAACTATGGTTAAAACTGGTGGTGCTCCTGGACTAACAGGAAAAACACTAGCATCACTCACAAGCAAACGGCTAATCTCAGTCTCCTGATCAACGTTCACAACCCTACCTATCCCAGCTGTCCCCCCCGGGATGAGCACCTCTTATCCTCGACGTATAAAGAGACTTCGGATCCACACCAGCTTGAACCAAAATTCCCCTTGAAATTTCAATCCCTTTATCCAACTTCTTCCGATCACTTTCCGTAACAGGCTTATGAATAGCACTATTAACATGAACCTCGCCTACATCGTCATCGGTGATCTTAGTCATCAAACCAAGCATTCTACCCCTCTTAAACGCACGAAACTTCTTCAAAAACGGCAAATACAGAAACATATCCAAAGTCGTATCCATAATAGGTGAAAGAATAAAGCCACGACTATCATGAAACTCATCTATCAAAGTAGCCATACCAATCTCATCTTTCATGCCACCGTTCCCCTTCAACCAGCCAAAAGTGCTAACAAAAAGATCTAAAAAAAGATTACTTCCAGCATGGGTTAAACCAGACCTTTGAAGAATAATAGGAGTACCTATCC
>JAUQZC010000111.1 GCA_030587435.1 Candidatus Baldrarchaeota archaeon
ACTGGTATTTTGCATCTTTTACATGCGGTTAAAACAACATTAATTGCATCATTAATGGTTTTGCATGGCTCATCGCTGATAACTTTAGCAGTTTTCAGGTATTCGTACATTTTTTCACCCATTTCTGACGCCACTTGAACAAATGCAGGTCCTATGAAATTTTTTAAGCTTTTCCACCCAGATAGTATGTAAGCATAAATAGGGAAAAGATTTTCTTCTTTTTCAACCATTACAGCTCACCGTCTAATAATTGTAGTTAACTTTCTTGAATATAAGATCTTCTTTTTCTAACAATTTTAAATCCATGAATTTTTTGCAATTTTGTTAGATTAACTTTAAAAAGTCAGACAATAATCCCAAGAGCAATGGATGCAAGATAGGTTATACCAGTGACTGTGAATGGTAAAGTAATGTTATCTATGCCTCTAGGTGACACAGCCTCTACAATCATACCTGTAATTGCCGCTATAAAAGCTAAAACTAAAATCTGATTCCAGGCCAATAGATAAAGACCGCTAAAGGGGCCGAAGAACCATATTGCAAGCACAGCACCAATAAATCCACCTGCAAAAACACCTAACGAGCCTTCCAGTGATCTTATTGCACCTGGAAATATTTGATATTTATGTTTACCCCACTTTTTACCTATGGGTGCAGCTAAACCATCTCCCCAATACATAACTGTTAGACCAGCTGCAGCTGTGAACATGTACTGTATTGGAAGTATTTGAAAGGAGAAAATTGTAACTAAAATTGTTATTGAAAGAGCATAGTAAAATGGCCCGAAGATATGCCCTGTTTCGTAGTCTTCTTCGCGAGCCATTGCTTCAAACCAGCTCGTAAGTTTTTTAATGGGAGATTTTGGGCTGGTTAGGTAAAGTAGAACTGTGAATGTTAATGCTACGATGGTTGCAGGCCAGTAGTGAGGGTAAAAGGGGCACGTATATATTGCAAAGCCAGCAAAAAGGTGAATAATCTTTCTGGTAAAGGAAGAAGGATAGTTCATTTTCTTCCTAAGTGTTTCTCCAATCGATATTACAATGACTGTGTATAGGTAAGCTATGAGCATAACAATAAGATCCCATAAACTAAATAGTCCCATTGCAGTCACCTCTTATAATCCTCTTATAGCACCTCTAGCTATATAGATTTTATGCGTGAACATTAAGTAATCTTTTAAACGGTTACACAACTCATGTTTTTCTTTTTTAGGCATAATTATGCGTTTTCTTTTTCTTCCTATATTTGCGGATTTCTCAAAATTAAATTTTAATATAACCTTATCACAAACCTACAAAACATACTCATGATATGATTATAAATTTCGAGGTGTTTACATTGAGCAGCGAGGAAAGCCTAAAAGATTTCTACACACAGCTACTTGCCGCTATCTGCGTGTCATTGGAAGAAATAGTTGGGCCAGGGTCAAGGGCACTTTTATATGCATCAGGCAAAAAGTACGGTGAAAAAGCAACTGAGAACGTTGAGAAAACATCAGATCTTAATGAGGCTATAAAAAAGATACTAGAAGTGTTCCACGACATATGGGAGGTTGAATTAAAAAACGATAATCAAGTAATTTTTAGAAAGTGCCCTATTAGAGAACTTTGCGAAAAAATGGGCATAGAACGAGGAGAAAAAGGAACCATACTATGCCACTACGTTGATGGAATATTTGCAGGTGCACTCTCAGGGATTTTAAACAAATCAGTAGAGATAAAGCTCATAAAATCAGCACCGGCGGCATGTATAAAAAATATCCTAGTAAAATAATAATTTCTTGATTTTTTATGTTTTGACGATTTATTGTATGTTTTGTTATAATATGTTACGAAAAACACCTATACGTTAGTAAAGTAGAAAAATGTAAACAAAAACGCTTATATTTTTGAAAGAAGAAACATTATATGAGTACTACTGGAGGGATGTCTCAAAAAATAAACAAAAGGAAGCAAAAAGCCTCCTACTAACCTATTTTTCATTAAAACACTAAAAATTTTTAGGTTCTACTTCTAAAATAAAAATTCTTTCCATTGGTGTTTTCATAGATGCTACAACAAACCACTCAAATTTGTTTTTCTTTAATATGTCAAAGAGAAATTTTACATCTGCAATCGTACTATAAACCATTCTAACCCTACCATCTGGCTTAAGATAATCCTTAACATATGCAAAGAATTTTCTTATGACTTCGTATTTGTCTCCACAGAACCAGGCATGTTCTAAGAGATTTTTGGGGGTACTTGGAAGATATGGTGGAGAGAAAATTATCAAATCGAACTTTTCGTTTTTAACGGGTTCAAATAAATCCCCACATCGTACATCCACTTTATCAGCAACATTATTAATTTTAGCATTTATCCTAGCGCATTTCACTGCTTGAGGATTTATGTCTGTTGCCACAACTTTTTTCGCCTTTTCAGCGGCAAATATCGCTTGAATTCCGCATCCTGTCCCTAAATCTAGTACGTAATCTCCTTCCTTTACCCCTAAGTTCTTGGCTAGAAAACTGCTTGTAAGCGTTCCACGCGGAGAGAAAACATCTGGAAGCAGAATAAATGTTTTATCGAAGATTTTTATTTTCATTGGTTTTCTTATCGTCATGTGGATGAACTTCAATGCTAGTGCAGATAATTTCTGCTTGAATTTCATGAGTCATCCCTTAATTTTAGTGGTTCAATTATTTCATCTTCGAATTTGGCAACTTATAAGAAGTATTACTCATTTTTGAGTTACTACTTATCGAGTAGTAAACTATATATTTGTAAAGAACTTAACATGTGACCACTGGGCATGAATTTGAACGAGGTAATAACATGAGGGAGACAGAAAAGGTTAAAGTAGAGCTTGAGGCGGTTAAAACCATTAAATTCGTAGGTGGAACCATTCTTGGCACATTATCCATAGTAATGGTACCCTTTACACAATTCATCCCTGATTTACCTTGGGGCATGAAAATGTTTGATCCTACAAGTTTTCCATGGCTTATTGCATTCTTCCTTTTCGGAGTTGAAGCAGCATTAATATCAGCCACAGTAGGTGCAATTGGAATAACATTCTTAGGGCATACACATTTCATAGGCGCAATAATGAAATTCAGCGCAACAGTACCCATGTTCTTGGTGCCAGCAGCAATTATTAAAGTTCTGCCGAAAATCAACTATAGTTCAAAAACTTTACGTAAACCTTACATATGGTTCCCGCTTGCATTTTTCGGAGCACTAACTAGATTCGTTGTTTGCTTTTTCTTAAACTTATATTGGGCTGTGCCTTTATGGACAGGGTTAACTACAAGCGAAGTCTTAGAAACATTCGGCGGATACTTTAACTTTTTCCTTATCGTTGTTGGATGGAATGCTTGGCAAAGCTTCTGGGACGCATTATTACCGTGGCTTATCATATATTCAACAAAACTTAACGAGAACTACAGCTACTGGTAGCAAACTATATCTAGTGCTTTATCAAACGAGGAGATTTTAAATTTACATGTGTATCTAAAAAGGGCAAAATGTGAACGAAAAGAAACAGTATCATGAAATTTATAGAAAAAATGTTAGCCTATTAATGTTATCAGCAGCAATAACTATAAGCGGATCTCAAATAGTTTTACCCTACATTTCTCTTTATTGGAAAATCGTAGGGAAAACATACATCTTTGTAGGTATTCTAAGTTTCCTTACCACTTTAATCCAGATCTTTGGATTCTCTATAAGCGGAGCCCTTTCGGATAAACTTGGCAGAAAGAGAATTTTAGTTCTTGCAACATTCGGATATTCTACAGGTTTTCTTGCCTATATATTTGCAAAAAATGTATATGAACTAGCCTTAGCTGCCTTGTTACTTTCCCTGTTCACATCAATTTCCACTCCTGCATTTATCGCACTTTTTGCAGATAGCACCCCTTCGAATAAATATGCAACCTACTTTTCCCTGCTTAACGTAACCATCTCTCTACCTTACTATGTAGTTCCTCTTCTCGGCGGCTATTTACTCAGCAAATACGGAATTATACAAGGTTTTAAAAGAGGTCTGGTTTTATCTGTTCTCTTAATACTTGTTGGGGCTTGTATCAGACTACATTTAAACGAAACCGTAGAAAATAACATTAACGATTGCAGTTTAGGCTTAAATACTGTTAAAGAAGCTCTAATTGACACATTTAGGCTTGTAAAAAGATTAGACAAGAATTCTAAGATTCTTCTTTATATACAGTTCTTAGATAAGTTTACAATGGGATTAACAAATTATCTCGTAATTTTCTACGTATTAGACGTGATAGGATTATCTATTTCCCAATATAGTTACGCCTTAACATTTTTCGGAATACTGTGTACAGTTTTATCCTTTCCAGCTGGTAAAATCTCTGACAAAAAAGGCTGGACGAAAATGTTGCTTCTAACTTTCTCAGCCTATTTCCTTTTAAACATTCTTTTCACTCTCTGCACTTCCTTCATATGTTTGCTTATGATATGGTCCTTCTCAGCCTTATTCTACGTCTTACATACGTCTTCTTGGAGAGCTTTAACTGTTAATATAATTAAATTAGAAGAAAGAGGTAGATACAACGCGCTTATAGAGATCGTAGGTCAAGTTTCCTTTATGATTTCAAGCCTCCTCGGTGCAGTATTTTACACAATTCTAAAACCACTGCCTTGGTATTTAAGCGCAATATTAGACATACTTATTTTAGGAATTCTTCTAAAAGTTCATAGTAGATTAAATAGGTGAGCTTTTTGGGAGTATATCTTACACCGATCATAACACGTAGAAAGAAAATTTCTTTCCATTACCTTTCTACTAAAAGAGTTGCTTTTGACGCTAACAATGAAATATACCAGTTTCTAGCTTTGATAAGGCAGCCGGACGGTAAACATTTTACAGATAGCACCGGTAGGGTAACCTCTCACCTCATGGGCGTATTTTATAGAATCACGAGACTTGCAGAATACGGAATTTTGCCGGTATTTGTTTTTGACGGGGAACCTCATCCTCTGAAATTAAAAGAAATAGAGAAAAGAAGGGAGATTAAGAAGAAGGCTGAAAGAGAATGGCTAGAAGCACTGTTTCGCGGCGACCTTGCAACAGCATGGAGAAAAGCTATACAAACAAGCAGATTAACAAGGGAGATGATTGAAGAAGTTAAAGAACTATTAGAGCTGATGGGATTACCGTGGGTTCAAGCTCCAAGTGACGCTGAGGCACAGGCAGCATATATGGCTGCGAAAGGGGATGTATATTGTACCTGTTCAAGAGACTGGGATAGTCTACTTTACGGTTCACCTAGGCTAGTTAGATATTTAACAATTAGTGGAACAGAGTTTTTGCCAAGTAAGGGAATAGTACGGCCCTTAGAACCTGAAATCATTGAACTAAATGTTTTATTAAATGATTTAAAAATTACACGAGAACAACTTGTAGACATAGCTATATTAGTTGGAACTGACTTCAATGAAGGTGTTAAAGGTATAGGGCCTAAAAAAGCCTTAAAACTCATTAAAACATATGGAAGTATTGAAAACCTGTTGAAAAGCGGAAAAATACGGTTAGAGGAAGACTATAAAGAAATTAGAGAAATCTTTCTAAAACCAAAAGTAACAAATAACTACGGATTGAAGTGGAAGCCACCAGACAAAGAGGGTATTATACGTTTTCTCTGCGAGGAAAGAGACTTTAAGAAGGAGAGAGTTGAAAACGCCATAGGAAGACTTGAAAAATTGCTGTCATATATTACACAGAGAAAACTCTCTGAATGGCTTTATCACAAATGAATTATTAAAATTCGCATTTACTTAGGAGAATGCACAATTTCTACATTTTTAATATCGTTTTCATTTAACTTTATATTATTTTCTTCCTTAGAGCTCCATTTTATAATTCTCATAGGTCTGTCTGGAACTAATCCCATTTTCACTCTGCTTACATGTCTCCAGCTAATTGATGCAAAAAAACTTAAAGCTGGATCAAAAGGTATCCAACCAACTGGTGGAACCCAAGCTTCACACCATGCATGATATTCCCAAAAAATTTCACCATTTTTAGGAATTATAAATAGACCTACAGTTCTCCTACTAGGAATGTTATTAGCTCTAAGCAAAGCTATAAAAAGATCCGAAAATTCATCACAGTCACCCTCTCTTCGCCTAAAAGCTTCAGCCGCTCCAAGTCTTTCTTTCATCTTATTTTTAAGCTTTAATCTATCAAGAACGAAATTAAAAGTGTTTTTTAGGATATCTACGTAGTTTTTACTTGATTCAAAAATTTCCTTTGCTGTTTGAGAAATATTTGGATCCCAGGTTTCCCAGTACTCTCTTCCCTTAATGTATTCTCTTAGATGGTGTGAAATTTTAACGGTTTTACTAATGCTTTTAGGCATGGGAAACATTAAGTTTAAAGTTTCTAATCCCAATCTAACAACACTTACAAGTTTAGAAGGAGACTTTAAAGTTTTTATTTTTAAAAGACCATAAAAGTTGTCTTCTCCTAATCTTTTTATTTTCATTTTGGGCTGATGAAGCAAAACAACAGCATCTTGATGCTCATCTACAGCATATAAGGAGATACGTAAAAGAAGTTTCTTTATATCTCTAGCTCCACAATTTGTGATAATATTTTCTAAATCTAAAATTATTCTCAACACTTCTCACCTAAGCTAGTACCACCACTCCTCCACTTACATAACATTTTTTAAAACCTCCTATAACAATTTTTCGCCTCACCAAAACACTTTAGCAAAATATGAAGAACATACTGTTAAAACTGCAATTAATAAAAGTACAGCTTAATAATTAAAAATACGATTCGTATGTCAAGAAGTAGACGCTAAGGTTTCATATGTTCTATATCTAATTCCTTTTCCCTTCCTATCCAATCCACAAGTCTCTTTGCTATTTCCAGCTTTTTACGTTTAACTTTTGAAGCTGGTTGAGAGCCTTTAAGCCAAGGCTTAGAATATTTCCCAACAATATCACCGAAATCCATTCCAATAAGCAAAATCTTTTTGATGTTAAGATGAGATGCTAGAAAAACTCCTCTATCTCCATCCGTAAAGCCGCCAAAATTGTAAACAAAAGGTCTAGGTTCAACCTGGGTGGACCCTATAACTTCACCGCTGAAAAACCTAACATAACTTTTAAGGCGTTCAATGTTATCGCCATGACCGTGAATAACCGTTACAGCACCTCTTTTATTTGCATATATAAGGTCCTCAACTTTACCATCTAAATCTGTGACAACTATATGAGGAATCACATTGTTCTCAATTAAAAACGAAGTTGCGCCGTCAGAGGAAATAACAACTGTAAACTCATCTAAATTCTTTATCACCATGCTAGATTTTTCAAGAGACGGACCAGCACCGATAACAGCAGCTTTTCTAAACTTTGAGAATCTACTTAGTAAATCGTTGAAATCTAAAATGTTCTTCCCCTTTAATAGTTCGCTTAAAAAGTTAGTTGCTTCCTGATCTTGCTCGAAAGTAAGATTTAGCGTTTTTTTAATATAATTATACCATTTTAACCATTTTTCTCTATCAATAACCCAACTCACTCTAAACACCTAATTCAAAATAAAATTTCTCTGACACACTTTACAGACTAATTCTTTAATAATTAATATCATATTGCTTAAAATTAATGGTAAGAATGAAATCGGATAGAATTTTTATGATAAGAGCTATGAAAACAAGAAAATATTAAAAGTTAAGTGATGTTAGGCGGCAACCATTCTTTTCATTCTATCTTCAAGGTTCGGGTTTAAAAATAGGTCGTCAATTTCATCTAATACTTTATCAATAACTACCCCAGCTATAAACTCGATGAGTTTGGCGTTACGTTTTATTTTCTGACTCATTTCGAGCACCTTGTGGCGAATTGATAGTTGTAATAGTTATTACTACTATAAAATAGTACGCCACATAATATTTAAACCTTGCTATTACAAACATCTTCCATCCCTCACAAATAAACGCAATTCTCTCTTAAGGATATATCAAAACCTCGCAACAATATACTCCATATATCAAAACATAGCAGCATCAATCCATTCTTTCCATTAGAACCCAAAAATAAAGGTGAAAGCTATGAAAAAAGTATCTGCCACTTGCCCCAGAGACCGCCATGATACATGCTCTCTAATGGTTTCGTCAAAGATAATAAAGTTATAAAAGTCGAAAGGCAGAAAGAATCACCGTTCTCCAAACCGTCTGTTTTAAAGAAGTATTTAGTAATGTTAAGGACGGTTTGGTCATTACGGCTGTTGGTCTCCCAGACCCGCCTGCGGCTCCAGAAGGTCGCTGTGTTCTCCAGAGCCATCGGCGAATCTGAGTTCATCATTTCCAGCCCTATAACTCAAGGATTTCTTTGTTCAAAAGCTGCAAAATATATTGAATATGTTTACAGCAAAGACCGAGTTCTATATCCAATGAAAAGAGTTGGAAAGAAAGATGAAGGAAAATTTAAACGTATAAGCCGGGACGAAGCCCTGAAATTTCAACAAATCATCTTAGGAGATAACAAAATGATTCGTGTATGAAATACATAAAATATTGTAGAAGATTTCTGAAATATTTGCATTTTCTGTTAATACGTTACGACCAGCATTCCATAACGTTGTTAATAGCATATAAGAACAACTGCAATGCTTACAATTTTTATCTTTAAATGATCTTAAAGAAACACGTTTGTTGATAATCCATTTTCTTCGGAATTCTTACAAATAAAGCTTAAAAATATCAAGACTTAATTTTATCAAGTTAACATAGGTAAGCCTAAAGGGGATGAAATTGAGTTCAACAAAACCGCTAATTAAAATTGATGAAGAAACCAGCGACTTTGCATCCGAAATAATGGAAAGAGGGGCAAAAATATTTCCAAAAGAAGAATTAAAAAGACTTCTCACATGTATCCAGTGCGGAACATGCTACGGGAGTTGCCCTTCTGGTAGAATAACCGCGTATCATGTTAGAATGATTATGCGAAAAGCGCAGCTCGGCCTTAAGGAAGAGGTATTAAGAGACGAAAACTTATGGAACTGCACCACTTGCTACACCTGTCAAGAAAGGTGCCCCAGAGAAGTTGAAACAACAGACATCATTCGATTAATTAGGAACATGGCTTTCGAAGCAGGGTACGTAAAAAAACCACATCTAATAGTATCAAGAAACTTCATTGAAACAGGACACAGCATACCTCTAAGAGATGAGGACAAGGAAAAAAGAAAACGTGTGGGAGTGCCTGAAATACCTCCAACAACATTAACATTTCCTGAAGCACTAAAAGAAGTTCAAACATTAGTTGAAGCCACCGGTTTTAAAGAAAAGGTTTTAAAACTCTTGGAGGAGGGATAAATGGCTAAATACGCCTTTTTCCTAGGTTGCATTGCACCCCTCAGATATCCAGGCCTTGAAGCCGCCACTAAAAAGGTCATGCAACACTTCGGTATAGAACTTCTAGATTTAAATGGGGCTTCGTGCTGTCCAGCTCCGGGAGTTTTCGGTAGCTTTGACCTTTGGAACTGGCTTGTAATTGCTGCTAGAAACCTCTCACTTGGTGAATCGCTTGGCGCAGATTTAACAACCATTTGTAATGGTTGCTACGCAACCCTACAGGAAGCATGGCACATCCTAAAGGAGGATCCTAGTAAGCGAAGAAGCGTAAATGAGGTTCTAAGTAAAGTTAATAGAACTTACAACGCTAAAACAGGAATTAAACACATAATTGAAGTTTTTACCAATGATATAGGGATCGACAAAATAAAATCATCTGTTAAAAACCCTCTTGAAGGCCTCAAAGTTGCAGTCCACTACGGTTGTCATTTCCTAAAACCTAGAAAAATCAGAGGACACGGTTCAAGTGAAAAACCGCATATACTTGAAGATATCGTTAAAGCTCTTGGCGCTAAACCCATATACTACAAAGAAAAATTACTTTGCTGTGGTGCAGGTGGAGGAGTAAGAGCAGGTAACCTAGACACAGCCTTAGAAATCACAGCAAGAAAATTGGAAAGTGTAAAGGAAGCTGGAGCTGACTGCATTCTTCATCCATGCTCCTTCTGCCATTTCCAATTTGATAGAGGGCAAGTTGAGCTTCGAGAAAGAAAAGGAATAGAATTTGATGTTCCAGTGATTCATCTTGTTCAACTAATCGGCTTAGCGGTGGGAATAGATCCTAAGAGCTTAGGGCTTTACGAAAATGAAATCCCCCCAACATATCTAGATAAGCTTGGTTTGGGGTGAAAACCTTGGAAAATCCCCGTGTAGGTGTTTTTGTTTGCGAATGCGGTGGAAACATTTCTGATGTCGTAGATGTTAAAAGAGTTGTCAAAGCAGCTTCAGAATGGGAAAACGTTGTTGTAGCAAGACATTACACTTACATGTGCTCAAAACCGGGAGTCGAACTCATAAGGCAATCGATTAAGAAAAAAGGATTAAATAGAGTAGTTATTGCATGCTGTACACCGAAAATGCACAGAAAAATGTTTGAGAGAAACGTGGAGGAAGAGGGTGTAAATTCGGCCTTTCTAGAAGTTGTTAATATCCGTGAGCAATGTTCCTGGGTTCACCACGAGGATCATGAGGGAGCAACCTTAAAAGCTATAGACCTCGTTAAAGGCGCTGTTAAAAAAGTTGAAAAAGCAATTCCCCTACATCCCGGTAAAATGCCGGTTAAACCCGCTGTACTGGTTATCGGTGGAGGTATAGCTGGCATAACCGCCGCTCTACGTGTTGCCGAAGCTGGAATAAAAGTATATTTAGTTGAAAAGGAACCCACAATCGGAGGCCATATGGCTAAGTATGCTAAGGTTTTCCCCACCCTAGATTGCGCTCAATGTATTTTAACACCTAAAATGGGAGAAGTTGCAGAAAACCCAAACATCGAGCTTTTTACACTCGCCGAAGTCGCATCTGTCGAAGGCGTTCCAGGAGACTTTAAAGTCAAAATTAAACTCAAACCAAGAGGAGTGGACGTTGAGAAGTGCGTCGGTTGCGGAGCCTGTAACCGAGTGTGCCCTGTTGAAACAGTCTCCGATTTTGACGAAGGACTAGGGAAACGCAAAGCCATCTATATACCGTTTCCACAAGCAGTTCCCTCAGCTTACGTTATAGACTTTAATAGTTGCACAAAATGTGGAAAATGTGTCGAGAAATGTCCTAGAAAAGCTATAAACCTCGATGATACGGAAAAAGAAATAGAAGTAGATGTTGGAGCTATTATAGTTGCAACTGGTTTCAAACTTTTCGATTTAAGCGAATACGGTGAATATAAATACGGTACGCATCCAAATGTCATAACTTCATTACAAATGGAGCGATTGATGAACGTAACAGGTCCAACAAGCGGTGCGATCGTTCGACCTAGCGACGGCGGCGAAGTTAAAAAAATAGGCTACGTTCTTTGCGCAGGGTCAAGAGACACAAACAAGGGTAAACCCTATTGTAGCCGTGTATGTTGCCTATATGCGACCAAACAAGCATTAATGATGAAGGAATTCATGGAAGGACTAGATATATGGATTCACTACATAGATTTAAGAGCAGCTGGAAGAAGATACGAAGAATTCTACAAAAATGCTCAAATCGAAGGAGTAAAATTCGTTAGAGGAAAAGTATCAGAAATAATTCCAGATGGAGACCAACTAATTGTTAGAGCAGAAGACACAACGCTAGGCAGACCAATAGAAAACAGATATGACCTAGTAGTTTTATGTCCACCAATAGTGCCAAGCCCAGAGATAACTAAGCTAGCCGAAATACTAAAAATTCCACTCGATGAAGACGGCTTTATTCTTGAAAAGCATCCAAAACTCGACCCTGTTGCAACAAAACGTGAAGGAATATTTGCTTGCGGGGTCATATTAGGACCAAAAGACATTCAAACATCTGTTTCGGAAGCAGAGGGAGCAGCTGCAAAAGCAATAAACTTCCTAATACAAAAGGAGAAAATCATCGAACCAAACAAAGCTTATCTTGCTGTACCTGAAAGATGCGATGCTTGTGGAGAATGTATCGAAGTATGTCCAACAGAAGCAATTTCCGTTGCAAGCGATAAAGTTGAGATAAATGAAATTCTTTGCAATGGATGTGGAGCCTGTATACCAGCGTGTCCCAAGGAAGCCTTAGACCTTAAAGGACTATCTGATGAACAATTGATGGCTGAAATAGAAGGTGTACTAACCGGATCAGAGTCTGAAATTAAAATACTTGCTTTCGTAGAAAATGAAATCGCCTACACAGCATTAGACTTAACTGGAGTCGCACGGCTATCCTACCCGAGTAGCATTAGAGTTATACCTGTACCCTCCACCAGTAGACTAAAGTTAAAGCACATCTTGTATGCTTTCGCGAAAGGTGCTGACGGTATAATGTTCTTAGAAGCTCCAGAACACGAGGGACCCTTTGGAAAGGCACATGCAATCGCTGAAGAAAGAATCGAAAACTACAGGTTCGACATTGAAGACTACGACATTGATAGCGTAAGAATATGGTTCTCAAAAGTCTACGTCCCAGACTGGAGGAAACTAGTAAAAGTCTTTGAAACCTTCGACAGAATGATCAAAGACGAAGGACCAATAGACCAAGAAACAAGGGAAAACATACTTAAAAAATTAGAGGAAGAAGGTGAATAATCCGCAAATAAAAAGTTAAAATGTTAAATTTTATTTTTTGGCTTTTTCCATTTCCTTCTTTAACCATTCCTCTAGTTTCGCGTGATCTGACCCTGGTATCAGATTTTTAAGTTCTTCTTCTAAGTTTGTGGGCTCTATTACCGCAATCCAACCTTTCCCGTAAGGATCTTCATTTATTAACGACGGATTCTTTTGTACTTCCTCGTTCAGTTCAACTATTTTTCCCGAAACTGGGGACTTCAATGGCCCAACCCATTTGCCGCTCTCAATTGTTCCAAGGGTTTTTCCTTGTTTTACTGGTTGACCTACCTTCTTAGTTCTAATAAACAGTATTTTCCCTGCGGCACTTTGCGCCCAGTCATTGTACCCTACTCTTACCTTTCCATCTTCTACTTTCGCCCACATATGGTCAGGGTGGTAGTAGAAATCATCTGGGAATTCATATCCTTCTATCTTAACCATTTTAATACTCCTCCATCCACTGTTACATCTACTCATTATGCAACTTAACTTAAAATATTATTCCATCCTTTATCGATTAAGCTAATGACGTACATAAAAGTTGATTTGTTAAGTTGAACATTGAAGATTAAAAGAGCACATAAACTGTGGTGTTAAAATCGATGTGCCCTAATCTTTAAAAGTTATGTAAAAGCTGCAAAAATCATTGTTTCTTATAATTGTCGACTTTAAGTCGACAACTACTTTTTTCCTGGGTTTGAAATGGCTGAAAATATAGGAAAAGCTTAACTCGTGAATTCTACACGGTATGTCCCTAAGATTCCCTTTCAATGTTTGACCAATTTCTTGGAAAATACAGTTCCTTATAACTATGGATATTTTCCCTTTACCCATTTTTTTAAGTTCACAATACATCCCCATATCGTTAAGCTCATCTCTAAGAACATCCCAGAATCTATCCGTCATCAAAATTTCTTCACCATACTTTCTCCTCAAACATTTAATTACATCCTCACCTAGAACATCTCCCACTACTTTGACCCAGGTATCTAATTCCTTGTTACCATATTTTTTAATGAACGCCTTTATTAAAGCCCGTGTAAGCAAAGGATAGTCTCTTGGAGGATATATGAACATAAAAGGTTTCTTAAGCCTGTAGACGGTTGCAGGTCTCCCTACACTTTCTTTTTGAATATCTGTTTCAACGTATCCATTTGAAGAAAGCTCATCTAAAATGTTTTTGACGGAAGTGTAACTTAGCCCTGTTTTTTGAGATATTTCAAGGATTGTAGCACACGGTTTAACAACTAAATATTCCAAAACCATCTGCATTCTCCCAAACTTGTCACGCGGCTCTGTACTCACAGTCATTCCAACACACCTGTTAACTTAAGACTACACAGCTAAGATATTCTGCTATCTTAGAGTGACATATATATGATCAATTAAATAATATCTAATTTCAAGTATTTAACACTTTGTAGGGGAAACGATTACATTTTGAATTAAATTTTAGAAATTTTCTATAAAGCGTGATGTATTAAAAGTTTTGCATTTCGTTTTAAGTTTATTAACGGTGTTATAAAATGGTAGGTCTATTACTTAAAACATTGTGTGTTGTTCTTTAAAATAATAAAAGGTTATCTATGTTGTTAAGTGTTTTCGAAGAGCTTTTTCTAGAGGACCTCGACCCACTGCTCCTACAATTTTCTCCACGGGTTTCCCGTTTTTAAAGATTATAAAAGTTGGAATACCCATAATATAGTATCTCTGAGCAATGTCAGGATTTTCGTCTACATTCAATTTAGCAACGATGGCTTTTCCAGCATACTTCTTTGCGAGAGCTTCCACCACAGGGGACATCATGTGACAAGGCATACACCATTCAGCCCAAAAATCAACCAGCACTGGCAAATCTGAGTTGTTTATAACTTTATCAAAATTTTCTGATGTAAGTTTAACAACCTTACCTTCCGAAAATGGGTGGGAAGTTGTTTTTCTTTGGGTTGATCGTAGTAGTTCTTTCATTTTTCTTTGAAGTATTTTTTCTAGTTCACGGTCTTCTTCGTCCATGTTTTTCACCTAATATTTTATTGTATTTTTTGCACATTAAAAGCAAAATATTAATAAGAACATCAATATATAAATTTATTGTTGAACCCGAGCAAAAGCCAGGGGAATACCCATGAGTAAATTTGAGGTGTTTTTGCCCTCTAAAAGCCCCTTATGCATAGAAAAAATAAATCTACAAAACATTTTGAAATGTTGCTATGGGTTAAGTGATATAGAAGCTAATATTTTCATGTACCTTTTTGAGAAAGGTGAAAAAGACATAAAAGAACTATCTAAGAAATTTAATAGGGATCCTAGCGTGATTTACAGGATGTTGCAAAAACTTATAGAATATAGATTAGTAACTAAAAAACTTGTAAAATCGAGGATAGGAAGATCCTATTATGTTTATATCAGTATAAATCGTGAAAAATTGAAAAAATATCTCGAAGAAATCATTGAAAGATGGTATAAAACTGTTAAAAGCTTCATATCAACCCTATAATTAATTTAATAGGCGAAGATTTATGGATCTTAAAACAATTAAAGAATTTCTCAAAATAAATAATGTCTTTGCAATCGTTGGGGTTTCCAGCAACCCTGAGAAATGGGGATATAGAGTCTACAAAGACCTAAAGGAAAAAGGGTACAAAGTTTACCCAATAAACCCCAAACTTGAAAAAATTAATGGCGACAAATGTTATCCTAATCTTCATCTATTACCAGAGAGACCAGATGTGGTAGTAACAGTAGTTCCACCAAAAATAACCGAAAAAATCATAGAAGAAGCAGCTGAACTTGGAATAAAAAAGATCTGGATGCAACCTGGAAGTGAAAACGAGAAAATCATCAAGAAAGGTGAAAAGACAGGTCTTACGCTGGTGCATGGAACTTGCATTCTAGAAACCGTAGTTCAACTACAGCTTAAGAAGATGCATCGATAAGAGTATAGTGTAACATTTGAAATTAAAACATCGTATAAACAGTGCTTAGCAGCAAAATTGTGGAAATAATGTTATTGTTTAATTTATACGAATAACGGAATATCTGTGCTCCAAGAGAACAGAAGTAATCTAGTTATGTAGTTTTATCTCCCTTTAAGTTAGTTCTCTTACTATTTTTTCAAGAGTACTGCAGAAAATGTCCACTTCTTCTTTTGTGTTATAGACGTATACTGATGCCCTTGCAGAGGATGGTATTCCTAGCTTCATGTGAAGTGGTTCCGCACAATGTACACCTGATCTAATCGCTATATTCTCAAGCTCATCAAGATACATAGCTAATTCATGGGAATCCAAACCTTCAACAGTAAAAGCAACTACACCTCCACGTTTCTCAACATCTTCAGGTCCATAAACAGTAACCTTAGGAATTTCATATAATCTTTCCAGTAAATATTTAGTCAACTCCTTTTCGTGACTTCTAACCCACTCCATACCTAACTTTTCCAAATATTCCACAGCAGCTCCAAACCCTATTCCACCAGCGATATTAGGAGTTCCAGCCTCAAACTTCCAAGGCATAACATTCCACTCACTCTTTTCCAAAGTAACTCTTCTAATCATATCTCCTCCACCAAAAGTCGGACACATCTCCTCCCCCAAACCCTCCCTGATATATAGCGCCCCCACACCCGTTGGACCTAGCATTTTATGCGCAGAGAAGGCAAGGAGATCACATTTGATTTTTTTGACATCTACGGGGAGATGTGGTACGGATTGAGCTCCGTCGATTAAAACTGGGACTTCATGCTCATGAGCAATTTTACATATTTCTTCAACGGGATTTATGGTGCCTATTACGTTTGAAACATGAACAACCGTGATTAACTTTGTTTTTTCGGTTATTAAACCTTCTAGCTGCTCTAGATCGAGGTACCATTTATCTTTTAGATCTAAAAACTTTATTTTCACACCGAATCTATCTCTAATTAACTGCCATGGTACAATGTTGCTATGATGTTCCATAACTGTCGTTATAACTTCATCTCCAGGCTTCCAATCCAACCCATAAGCAACGTAATTTATTGCCTCGGTAGTGTTTTTGACGAAGACAATCTCTTCACGGCTTTTTGCGCCAATAAACCTAGCAACTTTATCATGCGCTTCTTCATAAAGTTGAGACGCCTCTTGAGAAAGTGTATGAACACCTCTATGAATATTTGCACAATGCTTCTCATAGTAGTTTGTAACTGCTTCGATAACCTGTATCGGCTTTAAGCTTGTAGCAGCGTTATCAAGATATATGAAAGGCTTTCCATCATCTTCTCTTCTCCTTTTGAGAAGCGGAAAATCTTCCCTTATTTTATTCACATCGGGCATTTAGACACCTCCAACACCAAAAATATTCAAGATCCTTAACCCAGTCAAATAAATTTTATCGGTATCTTCAAACAATTTAAACAAACGTTTATTCAACTCACTAGGTGTGTTTTCTACCTCCTCCCTAATTCTCCTAATATTCTCTAATATTCCTCTTACTTTTTTAACGTCATGTTGAACGTCACTTTTCATGGAAGCGATTTGTGAAATAGATTCATAAAGATTTCCGATTTTACGGAAAATCTCTAAAATGTTATTCTTTATTTTTGCGTCAACTTGCATTAAAAGATTTGAATTTTTGTTTATTTCCTTAATTAAATCATCAACAGTTCTGAAGACGGTTTTTAGGTTAAGTGTTATTCCAAGAGGTATAAATCCAAGAGAGGCCTGCTCTATATTAGGTGTTTGCACCATAAAATCTAAGGCAAGTAAATTTACCCTATTAAGCATTCTCTCAAAATCTTTTACTCTTACTCCAGAAATTTTTTCACCACGTAACCCGTCTAAAATATTTGAAAAAGTTTCACTTAACAACGACAAAGGCTTACTCAAATTAATTAAAGCATTAAAAAGTATCACGCCAGTTGGTAGTTCCTCTAAATCGACAAGTTCTCTCTGAGCATTTTCTTCCAAACATTTGTCGCACATTCCAGCAGCACAATAAATTGCTGGTTGTCCGCACACTTCACATATAAGACTTCCCCATATTAATCTTAGAAAATCTTGAAGCATTTTCATGGCATCTTCTCTATTTAGAGCCTCTCTAATCTTTATTTTCCCTTTCTTAAAAATGGATATTGTTTTGCCTCTCCATTTTACCCTACCTACGCCAAGGGTAAGGCTGCATTGCATCTCTGAGAATCTAATTTTATAAGTATTCAAAATGTCACAAAAAACGTTAAAATCAATAATTTCACGATGCGTAGTTCTTAACAGTTTTGTTATATCGCTTTCTAACATTACTTTACCTACTTCTGCAGCACATGGCTGTATATAAGCAAGGCCTTTTTCCTCTGAAACGTTTAGATTACTTTTCGTTCTCACCTGTATCTTTAGGATGCAGTAATCTACAAATTTAGGACGATATATGACTCGTCTTGCTGAATAAGCCATTTTATGTCTCTCCCTCTTTCTCATAAGTGTAAATTCCATGATTCTGATAACAATGTTATATATTTTAATTTTATCCCATTAAGACACAGTCGTTCTTGAAAGCAACCTATATAACAACTTCGATCAGCATTCTAAACACAGTTAAACTGATTGTAACTTAATTTGCATATGAATTCTTTAAACATTTCCATGTCCGTTAAACAACCACAAATTTAAATATGACACATCCTGTTGTTAATGAAATTAAGTTACTTTAATAGCATATTGACGGTATCCTACAGATAAGTCACCGTAATCATCTATTAAAAAGGGCGCAGTTTTATCTAGGTCAGATTTTATGTAAAATTGGGAAAACTTCTCAATATTCGACTTAAAAACAACAGAAGAAATAGGGAAGAATTAAATAGTAGTCGCACTATTTTTTGGCTTTTTTCTCGTATTCTTCTATTGCTTTGTGTAATGCTTTTGCGGCTAATACCGCGCAGTGCATTTTTATCGGTGGCAGTCCTCCCAGCTTTTCTGCAACGTCTCTCATGGTTATTTTCTTTGCTTCTTCAAGCGTTTTTCCTTTAGCCATTTCCGTTAAAATTGATCCGGTAGCAATGTTTGCTGCGCAGCCAAAAGATAAAAACTTTATATCCTCTATCCTACCGTCTTTAACCTTCAAAAACATTCTAAGCATGTCTCCACAAACAGGATTACCCTCTTCAACAACCACATCTGGGTTTTCCATTTCTCCAATGTTTTTAGGGTTCGTAAAGTATTCCATCAACTTTTTCGAGTATTTTATAGGCATGTTATCCACCACTTTTCTTTAGACTTTCAGGAGTAAGGGGACTAATACTTCTCAACTTCTCGATAACTTTAGGAAGTACGTCAAGCACGTAGTCGATTTCTTCTTCCGTATTATATCGACTAAGACTAAACATAATAGATCCGTGAGCAATTTCGGGGGGTACACCTATAGCGGTTAACACGTGGCTAGGCTCTAATTTCCTAGAGGCGCATGCTGAACCTGTTGAAACACAAATACCATACATATCTAAATATAATGTTATAGATTCTCCCTCAATATATTTGAAGGAGAAGTTCACGTTACTGGGGCTTCTTTTATCTCCTCTAGGACCATGTAGCACGACTTCTGGAATGTTGTCTTCAATTCCCTTGATAAGTTTGTCTCTTAAACTTCTCATGTGTGAAACATGTTTTTCAAAGTTTGCGAAAGCTATTTCAGCTGCTTTAGCAAATCCAACTATCCCAGGAATATTTTCTGTTCCAGGCCTCAACCTATGAACAGATATGTACCCCTTAAGTACTGGCTCTATTTTTGTTCCTTGTCTAATATATAGTGCTCCCACGCCTTTTGGCCCATGAATCTTATGAGAGCTCAAAGTTAAGAGATCGATGTTAAAGTCTTGAACATCTATTGGAATTTTTGTGTATGAGGACTGAGCGTCAACGTGGAAATAGATTTTCTGTTTCTTTTCTTTTAATAATTTACCAACTTCCTTTATCGGTTCAATGGTTCCAATTTCATGGTTAACGTGCATAATGCTAACCAGTATGGTTTCATCTGTCAATAAATTTTCAAGCTGCTCCATGTTAATGAATCCTTCTCTATCTACTTCAAGATAATCTATTTTGAATCCCTGTTTAGCTAGTTCCTCAGTTATTCTCATAATAGATGGATGTTCAATCCTTGTAGTAATTATGTGCTTTCCCCGGTTCCTATTTGCATAAGCGATTCCCCTAATTGCTAAATCGTTTGCTTCCGTTCCACAAGAGGTGAAAATAATTCCATCAGGTTTTGCGTTTATTGTTTCAGCTATGGTCTCCGCGCTTTGCTCGATTGCATCGTATGCTTGTTGTCCTAATGTGTGCAGTGATGCTGGATGGCCATAATATTCATTCATGTAAGGTATCATAGCTTCTATTACTTCTTTAGCAACTATAGTCGTTCTTTCATTATCAAGGTACACTATCTTCTTCATTTTTATCCCCTTTTAGGCATGAAAAATTTATAACAACGTTATATAAATCTATCACAGAACACTAACAACCCTGCACATAGGTAAAAAAGTGAAAAGTTCAAGCTTTTAAATATTCATACCAAGACGCCCAACATCCTGATACAATCTGTTTTTCGTCACATAACTTCGAACCTAAACCATTATATCAGGGCAATGCCTCTTACACACCTCCAGTCTCTAATGGGCGCTCATAGCAGAACCTCCTCGACTTCAAAAATCATAAAGCCATACATTACTTAAGTTTTATAAGGAAGTTAAATAGTAGAGGTGATTTTTTGACTGTTATTGAAGATTTAACGTTACGAAATAAATTTCACGTATTTAAGGATAGAGAACATGCTGGACGTCTTCTATCAAAATTTCTTAAAGAGAGGCTGAATGAAAAAGAGAATCTAGTTGTCTTAGCAATACCGAGAGGGGGAGTGCCGATAGGCTGTATTCTTGCTAAACAACTCCAAGCAGAATTTGACCTAATAGTTGTAAGAAAAATCCCGGTACCGTGGAATCCAGAAGCAGGATTTGGAGCCATTACACCAAACGGAGAAATACTCTTAGATGAAAAAGTAGCTAAATATCTTAGATTGGAAACTGAAGAAATTGAGAGTCTCACCCAAAAGGTTTTGGAAGAAATTAAGAGAAGAGAACAAAAGTTCTTGGGGAGTAGGAAAAGAGTAGATGTAACTAATAAAAATGCGATTTTGGTGGATGATGGGTTAGCTACTGGCTTTACCATGCTTGCTGCTGTAAAATTCTTAAAAGATAAGCCTAGAAATATTATGATTGCTGTTCCCACAGCGTCTCGCGGAGCCATATCGCTTTTATCAAAACATGTACATGCCATATATTGTTTAAACATTAGAAGCGAGATACCTTACTTTGCAGTTGCCGACGCATATGTAAATTGGAGAGATTTAACAGACGACGATGTGATACAATATCTGAAAAAATACCATTACATTTAACTCGCAGCCATCTAAATATCAAGGTTTACTTATCTTTGGTTTTACTATCCTTAATAGGTTCTATATGAATTGTTACATCTTTAATGTCTGGTATTTCTTGCATTATTCTATTTTCAACTTGATGTGCTATCTCGTGGGCTTCCTCTATACTCATATCGGATGGAACCAGTACATGTAACTCTACGAGATATTTTCCACGTATTCTCCGCGACCTGATTTTATGAACTTCTCCAACACCTTCAACGCTTGTTGCAATACTTTGAATATGTTCAGGTCTCAGTGAAGAGTAGTCTAAAAGTTCTTTACCTGCTTCACGAAGAATATCGATACCAAATTTCAACAAAAGAGCGGTAATAACAAAGGCAAAAATCGCATCAAAAATGTATAGGCCTCTTAGTGATAAGACCACGCTTAATGTAACTAAAGATGCGTTAAAAACATCTGTGACAGAATGTTTCACATCAGCTCTTAGAAAACTGCTTCCAAGCATTTCTCCCCTCTTATATTCCCATACGGCTGTTACAAAATTGATTAAAACAGTTGCAATAAGAATGTAAATTATTTCCAGTGAAACTTTAGGTTTAAAACCTTTTAAGTAAACGTATCACGGCTTCGCGAACAATTTCGAAACATGCAAAAATATGAAGGAAGATGTAAAAACCATGGCAAATGCTTCATATCTCTCATGACCATAAGGATGATCAGTGTCAACGGGTTTTTCCATCATTTTAAAAGCCCATAAACCAACAATATTAGAAACACTGTCAAACAGAGAATGTATAGCGTCTGCTATCAAAGCGAGAGAAAGAGACAGAAAACCAAAAACACCTTTAATAGCAGCCACGGATATGTTACTTAAATATGTAATTAGAAGCGTCAATTTTTCTCCTCTAAAATCACACTTTTCATCTGTCAACATTTAACACAGCCAAAGTTTCCCTTTATCACTTACCATTCTTAAAACTTATCAACTTAAAACTAAACGGTGAAGAACGCAAATTTAACAGATTAGGGTAACCTACTTTCGTCTGAACCCATTTTATACAAA
>JAUQZC010000169.1 GCA_030587435.1 Candidatus Baldrarchaeota archaeon
AATAATAAATTTTACTGTGATTTTAACATTTAATGATAAAAAGAGAAAAGGGGTTAAGAGTTACTTAGAGAACTGTTTATCGAGGTCTTCGCGGGTAATACCATGTTGGTGGTATTAGCATGTATCTTGGAACTAGATGTATTGCTTGTCGCGGGCATGAGCGGGCGCATAAGCCGCATCCCATGCAGATCATCCAGTTTACTCTTGCTTTTCCTTCTATTACTTTTATAGCTCCGGTTGGGCAGTATCTTTCACATGTTTTACAGCCGATGCATTTGTTTTTATTAACATAGGCTACAAAAAACACTTACGTCTCTCCTAACAACTTTAAATGTACATATTCGCTTATATTCGGGTTAAGTTTTGTTTTGGCGATTTATTTTTTCAGTTCCTCTATGCGTTTTCTAATTTCGTTTAGTTGCTGTTCTAGGAACTTTGCTTGTTCTTCTAACATTTTTATTTCTTCTTCCTTTGAGAGTCCTGGAGGAGTCATGTATCCTGGCGCGTAAGGCGTTGTTGGGTAAATGCTTATCCACCAAGGCATCCATGGATAGAACCAGGGCCAAGGCCAATATCTGTATGTGTATCTGAACCAGTTTATTATGTATGGGAGTAGGAACCATCCGAATGGTCCCATTCCGAACGGCATTGTGATCACCATGGTTCATTGTTTCACTAATATTGTGCAATAGCACAAAATATATTTTTCGATTTACTACTTCGTGTAGCAGATTTAGGGAACGCTAAAAACAAAATATGAAAAACAGTTGTATTTCATATTTCTATAGTTTTTCCAACTCCTACATCAATATAATTATCACCAAATGCTTCTTTAAACATGTTTCTCGCAAGGTCTCCGCTACAGTGGCATGGAGCAACCATTTCTACACCTAAATCTTTAAGTTGTTCAATAATAGATGAAATTTCTTTTTCAGATGCTCCTATTAAATGAAAGCCTCCGATAAGAAGATACACATTAGTATTGGTTAGCTGTTCGACTTTTTCAACAATTTTTACAAGGCCTGGATGAGCGCAACCCGTAACAATTACAAGGCCTTTTGACGTGTTTACTAGGAGGGATTGTTCCTTAATGGTTGTTCCCAGTTCCCCTGTGGTAGCTACACCTTCACAGATAACAGTTGCATTTTTAATTTCAACAAGTTCACATCCATAGCTTCTTATCTCATTTTTAAAAGAGCTTGGAAAACTAGATGGCACATAGACCTTAACATGATTATTTAAACTGAGAATACCGGTTAATCCTCCTACATGATCTCCATGTATATGAGAAAGAACTATTATTTGAATTTCCCCTACACTGATATTCAACACATTCATATTATAAAGCAAGGTTTCAGGATCTCCACCAGTATCAAAAAGGATGGTAGTCCCGCTTGCATTAATGAAACAGCTGAATCCCCAAGCAGTTTTCAATCGTTCATCAAAAGGATAGTTATCATAAGGCACTGTCAACTTAACATGTTTTGCAATCCCTATGTTTAGCGTCTTTGTAACTTTGAACGTTTCTTTTTCACTTTTCCATGTACTGTAAACAACAAAAGACACGTAAGAAGTAAAAGCAATAATTATGATGATTAAAACTACTTTTAAATATTTGACGCAATCTTTCATGCGTCCTCATCTTCTATTCTAATCTAATTATTAAAATGCCATGATGACTATTAAATAATTTGTATCTGAAATTTTAATTGTTTGTTGTTAAACTTTTAGTTTTTCTAATATTTGTTTGCTTATATTCTGCTGTTATTAGAATACATTTAAACGTGTTTACGTTGTTTAGCTTAAATCCGTATGGTTGATAGCTCTTTAAAATATTATTTCGCTTCAGCATTTGGGTGGTGTAAGTGTTTGAACTGCGGAATTTTGCGTCGGAAAGAGGAGAGTCTCTTGTTCTCATAAGGTATATTGCTGCATTCTCCGTGAAACTCGTCGGATAAGTGTCATTTCTAAACTCTATTCTAAGTTTTAACCTATCTCCAGACGTATCGATTTCATAGATTCCACATAGAACTCTAACCCCGTTTGGGCCTCCGTAATCAAATATAATTTTTATTCGATGAGGTGTAACGTTGGTGTCGACTTCATATGTAGCGTCCCAAGTATCAAAGTACCAGATATTTAGGAAATCTGCATATACAGCATGAAAAACTTCGCCGAAATATTTTGTATTTCTATGAATGAAGGTTAGAATTTCAGGGTACCCATTAGGTTCCCAGTAACCATTATATACCCAAACCCCTGCAATATCATCTTCACTCATTCTCTCTGGAAATATTGGATTTACCAGATTATGTTCAGCTTTGGTCATAAAGGGAACAAATTCTCCTCGAAGAAACGGTTGCAGCATTGTCTCATTAAATTTCTGGTATATTGCATCTCTTTCTGCTTTGCTTATATAGTCAAAAGGTGGAACCATACTTCCATTTTTATATTCACGATACCTCGTAAATAAGGTTCCCGTATCATTGTTAAAGTCGACAACGCCCCAATCTATTAAATATACCTCTCTTTCTTCATAATATCTAGCATAGCCAATAATTTCACCTTTCTCCACGGTATCATTTACACTTACAAGCACTTCTCCAAAGTGGTCCCACCATGTCGCAATTGTATAGTTATGAAATATTATGAGTTTAATATCATCTTTATGTCGTTCTTCGATTTCAACAACAATTCCATAGTCTGGTGCATAAATTGGAGCCTTCTTAGTAAAAATGAAACTCGTATGATCAAATCCTTCAGGGTGATTACCTCCATGCACGCCCCATGGACCTATTGGTCCAAGAGATGGATCGTCAGCCAAATCTTCTATATTTATGGGTAAAGATAGATTAGCGGTTCTATTTAGACGAGGATCGGTAAAAAACCATGGAATTTCTTCTTGAGCCCTCTCTGGAGGAGAATACTCTTCTTTGAAAATTAGCTTTTTTATCCATGGTGGAGGAGGAACGATTATGAGAACAAGTGCAATAATTAGAATGACAAGCACTATGGTGAGAGTTTTTGTTTTCAAAGTACTCTCACCGTGGATTAATTTTAATTAAAATTAATTTATTTACATTTTAAGTTGCTTAAAACTTAGGTTATACCCCGAATATTATCTTTAATTACAGTAATGCACCACTATGCATTTAACATTTTCCCCACGACAGCCCATAAAGCAATATCAATAAGCATCAACTAGATTCTAAATATGAGCTGGTTCTAAATCAAAGTACTCTAATCAAACACATATGGTTCACAAACAGCTAAACAAAAATTTTTAAACCTATTTTTGATCGACTTTATCTTTAAAATGTATAGATTTCATAATATTACTTTATGAGTTTCGATGAAGTGAGAAGGTACTATGATTTAATGGCTGAGGAAGAGTGGCGAAGGCTCTTTAAGGATGCGTATCATCAACTTGAATTTATTGTTACAATGCATTATCTTGGAAAATATCTTCCTAAAAGCGGGTTGATACTTGATGCTGGCGGTGGACCTGGAAGATATACCGTAGAACTAGCTAAGAAAGGTTACGACGTAATATTACTGGACTTGTCGCCTAAATGTTTAGAACTAGCGGAAAAGAAGATTAAAGAAGCAGGTGTTGAAGATAGAGTTAAGAAGATTGTTGAAGGGAACGTTGTAGATCTATCTATGTTTGATGATAATACTTTTGACGCTGTACTTTGTTTAGGTCCCCTCTCACATTTAATTGAGGAGGAAGATAGAGAAAAAGCTGCAAATGAACTTGTAAGAGTTGCTAAGCCGGGAGCTTACCTTTTTATTTCAGTAATTGGTAGGTATGGTGTTTTCAGAACCATTCTACAAAGATATCAATATAATCTAGTCGATCCATCTCACCAAGAACTATTTGAGAAGGGTATTCACCGTAAGGAGTGGCATAAAGATCTCCCGCCTGAAAAAGGGTTTACAGATGCATATTTTTTTCATCCAGAGGAGTTGAAACAGCTTTTTGAAAGTAAGGGAGTTGAAACTGTGGATATGGCTGCTTGTGAAGGGCTGTCAGCTCACCTTCAAGAGGAAACTAATAAACTGTATGAAGACAAAGAGAAATGGGAAAGGTGGGTGGAGATTATTCTTCAAACATGTAATGATCCGTCGATCGTTGGAGTAAGTGAACACATACTCTACATAGGTAGAAAGAAGTGATTTGTTTTGCTCATTTTAACTGAGTTAAGTTGTTGTGTTATTGTATGGAAGTGGTAGTATGGTTGTGAAGATTGAAATGTTTGGTTTGAAGTTGCCTGAAATCAAACCGGGAGACGATTTAGTTAGGTTGATATTGGATGAAGCTTCACGAACAGCTGGTGGCATAAAGGATGGTGACATTATAGTTGTAACGAGTAAAATTGTCTCTAAGGCATACAACTTTTTAATTAAGTTAGATGAAGTTGAACCTTCAAAAGAGGCTTATAAACTAGCTAAAAAACTTAACATGGATCCGAGGTTTATTCAAGCCGTGCTTGATCAAAGCGACGAAATACTTTTTGTGTTCCCATTCTACGAGCTTGTTAAAGAAGGGATAATTAGCTTGGAGAAAATTTCGAAGAATGTTGCTGAGGCATATGAAGTTTTAAAGAGAATTCCATATATGTTGGTTGTTAGGAGAGGAAATCAAATTTATACTGATGCGGGATTGGATTTTTCAAATAATCCTGAAGGCATACTTAGTGCTTTACCTAAAAACTTGGATAAAATTGCCAAAGAGATCAGGAGAAAAATATTTGAATTAACCGGGAAGGACGTGGCTGTCGTTATAAGTGATACTGAAATGTGGCTGTCGCTTGGTTCTTTAGATTTTGCTAGAGGCTCCTCTGGCATCGAAGTCGTTTCAAAGGATTTCGGGGAACTAGATTTATATGGTAAACCTAAATTTGGCGGAGTGGACCACGTTGCGCATGAAATTGCTTGTGCAGCAGCTCTCTTAATGGGGCAAACAGCAAAAGGGATCCCCGCAGTCATAATTAGAGGATGTCAATATCAAAGAAGCGAAGAAGGTATATCGAATTATCAGATAGACTTAGAAAACGTAAGAGAAATAATTAAAAAGATAATTAAATGTTCCATTAAAACGTTAGGCCTAAAATGGTTACTAAAAATTTTAAAGTAGAATATAAAAGGTTTTCATTAACTTAAATACTTTTATTTACCCTTTTGAATTCTTTTCGAAACATAACATAGCAAGTAGGTTTCTTTATGTTCAACAATGAAACAATGAAAAAGATTCGGGGAATGTTTTGTTTACTGTGTTTAGAGGGCTTTGAATTAGGAAATGAAGTTAGATTTCTTTGGTTTTCCTAAATATCTTGGTTAACATGTTGTAAACATTTTCTTCTTGTGCACGTTTTGTTAAATAATCTATGTCCAGTTCATCTTTCATGTTTATTATTACTGAGAGAGCATCTTCTATATCTTGCGGTGAGCCGTAGATAAGTTTGGCAACTATGAGGTCTTCAGGAGCTTCTATCCACGTTTTTAAGCCAAAAAGTGTAATTTTACGCCTATTTTTTATGGCAATTTGATCAAGCTTTGTATTTATACCTTTAGCATCAATTCTAAAGGGAGATAATTTATCGAAAACAGAGAAATGCGAACCTTCAATTAGCGCATCAACTATTTCTTCCGCTGTTACATCTAGGTTAAACTTTGAGAAAATAGCTACTAAATTTTCTATTTTCTCTTTTTCTGAAGCTTTTAAGTCGATAATAACATCTATATTCATGGTTGTTCTTGGTCTTCCGTAAATAATGGCTGCGATTCCTCCGATAATAACATAGTTAACCATAGATTTATTTAGTGCTGAAACTACTCGCTTCACAAATCCTTCAAAGCTATTTTCCATTTCCCCTTGGTCTCCGTTAATTTTTCTCTTAACATTTTGAGAAGTTCTTCCTTTGAAGCTTCAGGGTGTTTTATTCTTAAATTTTCTAGCTGGATTTTGACAGTAAAATCTATAAGTTCCCCAGCTATTTTAAGTGGATCTGCCCTCACTTTTTTTATCCTTTCAATGTCCTTTTTTATTTGTATTATCTTATGTTTGCTGGGAAAACGCATTTCTACCCTCTACCTAAATTGCACATTCACCTATTCACTTATGGTATAATATATTTATTTTCGACTTGTGTAGTTTAACGACTTTTAAGTAATACGTTACTAGAAGAAGACCACTTTATTTCTTGTTAACATGTTAAATTCATAGTAATGCAGGAACTGTTTAGTTAACATTTATTTCACTGCCTTTCTCATTCCATATTTATCCATAGCTTAATAATTTCCTTGCCGCTAACTGAAGGGTCAAATTTAGGAGTCCAAGGAGCAGATTTACCGCAGTGAACATGTGAATCCCATATCTCCATTTAAATTCCCTCCATTCAAACATAACATATTTTATCCATACTATTTTACATGTTCTATTTTAGTAGCCGCATGGTAGGCCGTCTCCTCTAACATCGGAAACGCCTATTAATGTTTTATCTTTTTTATATATTCCTTGAGCTACGCCAGTTCTCCCTGGATACTTCAACTTCACATATATTTCATTGTTAGTAATTTTGTAGCCTTCTTCGACAAGTATTTTTTCTCCGTCCCATAGGAATCTAGGTGCTTCTAGTGCTTCCCAAATAGACATTTCATAATCAACTATGTTACTTACGAATAAGGCGTGTTGCTGTGGTCTGAAATCGCCGCCGCTTGCACCTAAAGCTGCAAAAACACCTTCATCGTCTTCTAAAAGTAAAGCTGAAAGGGTGTGAAGTGAACGTTTCCTAGGTTCTAATTTGTTAGGTCCTTCAAATTTAAAGTAAGAGCCACGATTGTTTAATGGGATTCCTAGGCTTTTAACAACTATGCGGGATCCAAATGGATGGAATAGGCTTTGAATAGCTGAAACGATATTTCCATCTTTGTCAGCGACTGCGAAATATGTTGTATCTCCATTACTTAATTTCATGTTTTTGACGGATTGAGGTATTTCTTTTAGAAGTTCTTGAGCAAAGCTTTTTGAAATAAATTTAGCTAAATCAATGTTAATAAATCTTGGATCGCTTAGCTGGTTGTCTCGTTCTCTGTAAGCGAGCTTCGCTACCTCCGTCATTAATCTTATTCTTTTTTCAGAAAAAGGGTCAATGTTTTTGAGGTTTAACTCTTCTAACATGTTTAACATGAGTAGAGTTGTTGCACCCATGCTATTAGGCGGTATTTCATAGACACGAACATTATGATATGTTGTGGAAATTGGTTTACACCATTCAGGTTTAAAGTCGCTGAAATCTGAAACTGAAAAAACTTCTTCCTCCCTATTTAGGTAGCTCACTATTTCCTCTGCTATCCACCCACTATAGAAAACATCCGACTCTTCACGGGCAATAGACTTCAAGACTTCAGCTAAATTTTTCTGTTTTAATATTTCTCCAACTTTTGGAGGTCTACCATTGATAAGATAGTTTTCCCGAAAACCTTCGTCAGCAAGGTTTTTTGCACCAAACTCTATTGCATGTGAAAGACTCCAATATACTGGAAACCCGTTTTCAGCGAAACTTATAGGATCCTTGAGTAGTTCACTGAATTCAATAGAACCAAATTTCCTATGTAACTCGTTTAACCCAGCAACTAGACCCGGGACAGTTACAGAGAACGGGGAGAAAGTTGGCATTTCTCTGTAACCTAAATTTTTCAGAAACTCAATTGTCAACTTTTTTGGAGCCCAGCCGCTTGAATTAAGACAATAAATTTTACCTTGGTCAGCAGAATAAAATAATGCGAAGAAATCGCCTCCAAGTCCACCTAAATGTGGCTGGGTTACAGCCAAAGTGAAACTAGCAGCTATAGTGGCGTCAAATGCATTCCCACCATTCATTAAAATTTTGGTTCCTGTTACAGAGGCGAGAGGATTCTCAGAAGCAACAACGCCATTATAGGCCAGAAAAGGAGTTTTAAACATAGCGAACACCGTTTTGAGGTTGTAAGCAATATAGAAGTCTTTTAACACATACAAATAAAAATCTTGCTCTGAAATCGTAAATAACATAATCATGTTATTTAGGAATAGTACGATTTTCGCGACCATAACTTCTCATCAGCCATTAGATGCTTCGAGAAACATATAAAAATAGAAAACCCATAGTGTCTTGTAAAGTGGGGAGGTGAAAAGTTTGGGTAAGAAAGCTCGTGAAATCGTTAAGGGGGATATTGAAGAATTAATACGCCTTCTTAACAAAGCATATGCTGACGAATGGATTGCATACTTCTATTACCTGCATGCTGCTAAAATGGCAAAAGGATTAAATGCACCTACTGTTGCAGAAGCACTAGAAAAAGCAGCAAAAGATGAATTGGAACACATGAATGAACTTGCAGAAAGAATAATTCATTTAGGCGGTGAACCGATAAGAGATTTCGGTAAACTTGTTTCAGAAGCTAATTGTCCACGTGTTGAACTCCCTACCGATTGGGGAGATCTAAAAGCCATATTAAGAGCTGTTATTGATGCTGAACGTTGCGCAATCGATGTTTACAACAAAATGTTGGAATGGTTACAAAACATCGGTAAGGACCCAGTAACATGGCAAGTTGTCAGACATATTATGCAAGAAGAAATTGAACACGAAGACCTATTTGAGACTATATTAGGGGAAGACTACTAATTACAGCATAAACTCTTTTAAAATAAACAAATTATTTTTATTTTTTAGCCTTAACATTTAATTTAATTGAAGAAATGTAGGAAGCAAAATCTTTGATCTTAGGTGCACTTGCAGCAGTTTTGCATCATAGTTTCAATAATCTAACATTCTTGAGACATTCTACAAAATTCGTACGCAGTTATCGAGAAATAAAATGAGCTTAAAAGTAATTCAATATTGCTTAAAAAGTTGGGAAAATGTCGTACTTATTGTCAAAATTGTCGTGCAGTCTTTTGCTTTCTTTTTAATATTTTAATAGGCAAAATTCTTGCTTTGATCCGCGAAGCTCAACATTAAAGTTTTTTAGAAAGTCTAAGCCAACCAGAAAATCGTTATTGCCCTCAAAAGTCTCTATTATACATTCAAAAATAGTATCTGCTATTTTTATTTTGCATAGGGCAAATATTAATGGGAAAATTTCGCCAGAAACCGTTTCCCCCACACCCCACTTATCCTTCGGTAATTCAAATTTTTCTAGACCTAGCTGCCTATATATGCTGTAAGGTACTAGTAAACACCCATCATAACCGGTATCAACCATAAAATTAAAAGAATATGACTTATCATTGACAATTATTTCTAATTGAACTACAGGCACCTTGTTTCTAATACCAATATCTACGTAGTTCCAGCAATGCTTTTCCTTCGAATTCTCCACCCCAATCTCCCTCTTCTCCTTATCTCACCTTTCGTGACTTTAAAAATCAACCGATGTTTAACATCGGGAACCTTCGTATTTGCGATTTTAACAATTTCATCAAAAGTCTTAGCGGCAGCTATGAAATCTCCCTTTGCAATCAAAACATATTGACCATTATATTCACGTTCAAGTCTCTCTTTTAACCTTAAGTATGCATTGTTATTTAGAATGCGTTCACTTTCAGCTTCGTCACTTTTTTCGTCTTCTTGAACCCAGCGTTGAACAGCTTCTTTTATCGCCATAGAGATAGCTCCTTTGGAATAACCGAATTTTTTAAACGCTTTTTCCCATAATTTCCGCCTTAAATCTTCATCAATGTTAGCTTTAATAATACCCATATTTAATCCCCAAAATACTTTAGTACTTTTGTACTAAAAAACTTATGATCTAATATTAAAAGAAAACATAACATATTAAAATCATGATTTACAAAGCAGAGAAAATCTATTCATTAGATCGCAATGTTCCATCCTCCGAAATGTAAAAGAAACCTCATACTTAACTGTTCTGACTTTTATTGCTCTTAGTGCCGAATTTCATTGCTATTGTAAAAGTCTTTTTAATCTTTTTACAAATAACACGTCTATAAACCCGAAAAATGCTGAAAACGGTTGTAAAAAGCAACCTAGTTCTAAGCTTATAGCAATGTCAGAAAATAAAGATGCACTAACTATACATAGGATGGGAGCTATAAGCATAAGGATAGAAGCTCCTATAATTTGTTTGGCTGAAGGACGTAGCTCAGATTCAAAATATTGATAAAGAAAGATAAAGAACGGTATCCAAAAAACTATAGTCACAAAAAGAAAACTGAAAAAATTTGCAGTAGATCGAAGCACTTTAAGCTCTAGAGATATAAGTTCTCTTGCCTCTAACAGTATCGGAAAATAATAGAATATTTTATTACCGTGGTAATCTAATGACTTTATCCAAGGCGTTATTATCAATGTTGTGCTTAGAATTATTGATAGAAATAATGGTCTGCAGTGTATTCTCGCTTTACTAACAATTTTCTCGGGATTTTTTGATAAAATGTGTGGAAGTAGTCGCTAAATATCCTAGCGTTAGACAAAGGTTCAGGAGAAGTGGAATGCTGTAAGCAGTTTGGAAAATTTTTATTGCATAGAATTTTGCTACAAAAGTCGTATCTGAGTTATTTATAGTAAAATTCGCTTCACATATTATCCAATTTGAAAAACTATCGAAAGAGTAAATTTTTATAGAGTAATTTCCTGGAGGTAGAGGAAAGAAACATTCGTTTAAAATAGTTTGATAATCTCTCCTGTATACTTCACCTCTAAAAGAATATATTAGATGATTTGAGTCTTCAATGTATCCCAATCTATTGGAGCAATTAGAAAAATTCTGTTGTAACGAGTTCCAATGAGGTTCTGTCTTCATTGAAAGTCTCCATGAGATATGTTTCATCATATTTGTAGAAAATTGTTTGCCATTCGTCAAAGTGCATAACATTTAGATAAATTAGTGCTGATCTCTTAATAGTGCGAATTTTTTGGCACATGAGGATAGCAGTCTTCTTGTTCCTCCGGCTTCGCTTACTACTTTTAGCATCAGGTCTACATTGGTTATGTGTGCGCCCATGATAGCGGTTACACCTCGCTTAAAAAGTGGGTCAGGAATAACGGATGCCGTTGGCCCCAGTAATATGAATTCTTTTGCGTTTTTGCCCAGCTCTAAAAGTCTATCTAACGTTTTATTTACAAGAGTACTACCCGTAACAATTACAACGTCCGCTTCGGGTACTGTGTATTCTGCTGCGAAATCAGGGAGAACTTCAACACTTTCCATTTTTACTGGATATCTCTCGATTACCACCAGTTTGCTGGTTTTCTTAAGGATGCTAGCAATTATTGGTTTGAAAAGGCCGACCATAACAACTTTGTCATCTTTTCCTACTAAATCGGTGACATCCACGTTTGAAAAATGGTATTTATCTACTTCTTTTTCAAATACTATGTTTGACGCCGCATTTAAGGTTGCGACTCCGATAGAGGCTTCTACGAGATTCCATGAGGAGGCAAATTTAACAGCTTCTCTAAGAGATATTCCACTAATGTCTTCCTTTATTGAGAGACACATTTCATGCAGAAAAGGTGCAGTTTCCTCAATGAACGTGTATGCAACTCCTCCATGCCCAGATGACAATTTAACTCCAGTATAGATCAGACCTATACGCACATCTTCTAAAAACACGTTATCAAACAATGAATCACCTAACTTCTTTAAGAGAAAACTTGATATTTCCTTGATAATATCTATTGAAACCACCTTCCCAGCTGGTTAACGTAAACAATTGGTGGGTTGGGTTTACGGGTTTTTCTTGAAGTATTGTTGGAAATGTTCCTCTAAAGCTGATATAAGGGCTCCGTAGGATTCAAGTAGGTGGCTTTTCTCATGTTCAGCTTTGCTCATTTTTTCTAAGGCGTTACTAAAAGATTGTATTGCTTCGAGTCTAAGCTTTAAAAATTCTTCAAATTCTTTTGATGTTGGTTTACTTTCCACTTTTTTAATAATTTCACTTAACTTTAGGAACTTTTTTATACATTCTTTTAACGCTTCAACCCCAACTTTTTCTTGCTCTAAAAATTCATTAAGTCTAACTTCCAATTTTTTAGCTTCTTTCGCAATCCTTTCTGACATGAAACCACCAGCTATAAATATTGATATTAATTAACCGTTATTTTGCTTTGAAGAACGCACGTTCCATATTACTGTGCAAATTTAAAAATATATCAGCAACTGCGACAATGGAAAACAAGACCCTAGTACATGTGTTCATTGCGGCGATGTCTATGCATTTTGCAGGCGTTTTCATCTGTTGCTTCTTGAAGTTTCCCGGCTTTCCACGCTTCAATAGCTTCCCTAGCAGTTCCTGTCGCACCGACATAGACTTCGATTCCAAATTGTTCAAACATTTTTATGGCTCTTGGACCGATACCTGAACAAAGCATTACATCTACACCATGCTCTCTCAATATTTCTGGTGGATAGCTGCTTCCACCCATATGTATGCTTGTGTTTGGAATAACTTTGACTTCGCCAGTTTTTAAATCTACGATGGTGAATGTTGGAGCTCTTCCAAAATGGTCGCTAACATAGTCGTCCAAGCCTCCTTGTCCAAGGGTTGGAACACAGATCTTTACGTTTTCTGTTTCCTTACTGGTGTTTAATTTTTTCATCATTTCAAGCATCTTTTTCCTTTTTATTCTTTCAAGCTCAAAATCACTCATGTTTTTCCCTCCATTCTCAATTTAACCAATATGATATCTGAGACCAGTTTACAACTGAACGGTGCATGCTACAAACGTTGTTCGGATAAGGTGGTAGAATATTAACTTATTTAGGGAAACCTAAATTCTTAGCGATGTTTTTCAATCGTACTACTTTTACGAAAAATTACATTAAAATATTTCGTATCTAAAACCACGATAAGTTAAAATTTGAAACTCTTTCATCTCGTTATCATGAGGTCCAATCATTAATTTCACTATTTTGCCAGTCTACAAATAACGAAATCTACCTATGAAATCATATAGTGTATAGATCAAAAGATCATAACAATTAGAGTATAGGGTCAGCCTAAAGCTTAGTTTCAATCATTTACAGGGAAACATATATTTCAATTACTGCAAAGAATATAAACATCTATTCAAAGACAATCTTTTATGCTAACTTCCACATATTATTGCCTGCTTGTACTAAAAGAACTACAAATGAACTTGTCAGCAAAATCACTATTATTCCTCTGAAGTTATTAAGTTATCTAGAAAGGCTAAGATACTATTAATAGTCAGGTACGCGAAACGTAGGAGAGTTCCTCTTATTTTGTGTGTTTTATTGCTTTAATTAGTATAGTTGGTGGCGATGTTTCTCCCCATTTTCTAATCATTTTGACAGCTCCATTATACTCCTTTTGTACATATTCCTTTTTCTCTTCGCTTAGAAGAGAGGTATTTAAAGAAACTAATGGTGGGGTTGCACTTAAATTATAATCTAAGATTTTGATTTCCATGTCCTCATTCTTAAACCCGGCTTTTCTAAACATTCCTAACAGTTCTCTCTTAGAAAAATAATATAACTCTCCTGAAGAATATTTTACTTTACATTTAAACATTTTGAGATACGCTTCTTGAGCTTTAGTTCGCGTAATAGGTAGATTTTCCACAACTATAACACTTCCCCCTCAACCACTACTCTTTTCATCTCAGAGATCGCTCTTTCTATGCTTTGTTTATTCGGAAAATTTCTTATCGAATGAACCGCTACAACCACAGTAAAAGAATTTTCTTCAAATGGCAGCTGCTGTGCGTCAGATCTCATACCTTGAACATTTTTGAGTAAATTAAGTTCTTGCATAGTTGTTTTGAAGTTTTTCCACCACCCTTGACGACCATAACCGTCCATAAGACCCAAAACAACAACAAGTTTAGCGTATTTTGCAGCTGCAATCGTAAAGTAACCTCTACCACAGCCAACATCAAGAACAATGTCATCTTCCCTCAACTTTACTTCTTTTGCTAAAGCTGCTCCCTCAATTCCGATATCTGAGTTAAGGTAAATATCCCACCACGAAACCTTAAAATCTTTAAAAAAACTGTTTAACAATTCTACCAGCTTCGCTCAATATTTTTTGAAAATCTGTTGGGGATATTCCAAAAAATGTAGACCATCGGGGAAACTCGATTTGGACACTTAGCTTTTTTGTAAGCCTGGGAATTGCTTGAATTCCTAAAAGCTGCAAATTAACGCTCACAATAAACACCCTGGTTTACTACAGGCTTTACTAAATTTTATGTTGTTTAAAGTTAATTACTGGAATCTACGCTTTAAATAATGGTGGCATATATGGTTGATGAACGTCGGGTTTTGATAAGAGAGGCTACAATTGAAGATTTAAAAAAGGGTTAAGTTTTTGTGGCTTAAGCTTGCCGAGGAAATGTATAAAATTGAAGAATATATTTTTCCTTCAAGGGAAAACGCTGAAAGATGGTTTTCAAGCATATTATCAACTCTTAGAGAAGGAAGAGGGAAGGTTCTTGTTGCTCAGCTTAACGGTGAAATTGTCGGCTTCATATATTTCGTTCATAGTTTAAGAATGTTTTTCGAGGTTTCAAAACAGGTTGCACTTATTTCTGATATGTATGTGAAACCTGAATTTAGAAGACGTGGCATAGGGTCGCTTCTCTTGGAAAAATGTTTTGAACATTTGAGGAAACTTGATATAAAGCATGTTATGCTTAGCGTCTTGTCGAATAACTTAGCAGCTGCAAAATTCTACGAAAAACATGGCTTCAAAATTTGTCGGTACGACATGTCAAGGAATATCTAGGTTCAGAAAAATTTATCACAATTGATCTTAAATTTACACTATTATTAGTTGAGCAAGATGAATTTGTTAGCAAAATCTGTGTTTTAGGTTTGGTGATTTTATGAAAATGATACCTGAGGAATTTATTGATTGGCTTTACGTTAAGCGTAGAGAACTTATTGAGAAAATACTTAGTGGCAAAGCTAGTGAGCAAGAGGTGTATCTTGGGTTTTTGAGACATACACCTGCTATCGCAACTCATGGAAGTGCGGGGTTAAATGCTAGCGTGAAAGGAATAGGATTCATACATGAAGATAAATATCTTCCTGAAACACTTGAAATTTTACGAGAATATATGAAAGAGAAGAGAAGCCAAATAGAAGCTTTAAAATTTCTCTTAGAGCATATATATCTACGGGAGAAAATTGATTTCACAAAGTTAACATCCATTGAATTAGCACATAAACATACATGGACCAATGTTAACGAAAACCCTATTGCAACCATAATTTTCTATTATCCCCCGATGACAAGCTACGAGGTACGGTGCAAAGTTAAAATACATTCAAACGATGAGATACATGAATTCGTTAACAGAATACACGACTTATACCACGGCGGAAAACCACAGAAAGAAAGTTGGAGCAAAAGGCCAGTATATGTTTTTCATATCCAAGAAATATACGACAACTCACCGATGAAAATGGGACAAAAAATCTATTAAATTAAGAAACAAAATTCGAGCAATTTACTTATTTTAGTCTTCTTTTCTATACCTTGAGAGTTGTTTGCCGCTAACCACTGGCAGCTTTGGCAACTTTTGGCACCTCAATCTCTGAAATCACCAATATACGGACTTCCTCTCCTCTCTCTATTAACTCTTCAAAATGTACTTTCACAGCTTCTTTTATGTTTTCAAAGAGTTCATCCAGCGTTTTGCCTTGTGTGAAAATGTCAACTCCAATTCCTCGAGCACACCAATACTTACCGTCAAAATAAACCTCAAACTTCACCAACATAAAACCATCACCACTAACTTCCATGCTCACTTCCCCAAATTTTCTAATAAACCTTAGCTTTAAAGAACAAGACACTGCCTCAAAATACAACGCCCCTCTAACCATCCTAAGCAACAAGAAATAAAAACCAACACATCGCAACACCATTTTAACAACTATTTCACGTTTATAACAAATTTATTTTAAATGTGGAGATTAGTAGAGTTTTTACGTGGACATCTCAATATTTTTATTTTCTTTCAATGGTTTTATTTGCTGTAAACCTTATTTTAGGGATGCTAGCCATTCTGGCTCTCTAGTAGCGAATTCTTTAAAGGCTTTGTATGTCATGATGTGGTAGTCAAAATATATTCTATCAAGTATTTTTCGTATGAGTAGAATTCTTTTCCACGGATTTTCGATTTTATAACACAGATATCAACATTTTCTTCTCAGGGAAAAATCCGTAAAGTATTGCTAAAATTTCCCCCTTTCTAAAATATTTTCAACCTCTCTTTCTACAGTTTGCAGTATTTTCGGAAGAAATTTTGCTAATCTGAAAAGGATTCTAGAAGGATACAACATCAACATAGCTGTGAAGCATCTCATAGAATATTTAGTAGAGGACGTCAGGCTAGATAATTTAGCGAAAGTTATGTGTAAACCTTCTTTGAAGGAGGAAAACGTTGTCACTATTCATTATCCATGTGAACTTAATCGTCATGTTGGTAAATATATGAACGACTATTTTACGATCTCGTTGCATCGCTTCCAAATGTAAAGGTTGTTGAATCAAAAATGGAAGAGAAATGTTGCGGTGGAGGGGAATTCTCATAATATACGATTCTACATTGTCATTGGAGGCTGCAAAAATAAAAGCGAGGGACTTCAAGTTAACCGGTGCATCTACAGTGTTAACAGCGTGCCCATCATGTATCGTAAACATTAACAGAGGACTGGCAGAAATTAGAGAGAAAATCTTAAAGCAAAAGGTATCTCAGTTTTTCTTGCAAAGAAATTAAGGTAACATTAAATAAAGAGTTAAATATTAAAAGTTACTTATTATCTAATGGTAAGATACGTGTTTCTCAAAGATTAAACCACATGAATTTTCTAATTGCTGTTTAAAACGTTTTAAGGTGAAGTATCATGACTCCTAATGCCAAGAAAGCCGCAAATAATTTGACTGACCTAGTAAAAGAAAGAAATTTGACACTACTCCATGTGATTATGGCATCTTTTATGGGTCAGCTGGCAGATCTTGGCTTATTAAATCAGGGAAGCGCAAATTTAATAGGTCTAGGTGTAGGTCAAAGGTTGGGAAGATATTTCAAGGAAGTAGGAATTCTGCTACCTGAAAATGATGTAGAAGCTGTTAAAAGGATATTAGAATTAGCTGATGTTGCTGAATCTCTTTCGGTTGAAAAATTATCTGATGAAAACTTACTAGTAGGAATAAAAAGCGATAAATGCAAATATTGCCCAAAAGGTATCGGTGGTGCGGAAATTTCTGGAACTGTTTGCCCAATACCTTATTTAATAGTGTCCACACTTACCAGCTATACTGGCAAAAAATACAGCATAGCTCTATGGAAAAAGGATAAGAGCTCAATTGTAATTAAGAAAGAGGAAGGTTACTGTAAATTTATGATACAGAAAACCTAAATGCCATAAATAGCTTTTCGATGATCTTTCAATTTTACTTGCAAAACAAATTCTTAAAATCCAGGAGACAAAGTTAAAAAGAGCCGGTTAAAGAAAGCTGTCTTCAACTTGAGAACAATCTACCTATTAAGAAAATTAGACGTTAAAAGATTGGAAGGGTTTAGAAAAAACATTTAAATCCGTATAGGCGACTTTAGGACGATTATCACGCCGAAAAAGAGAAATTTTGTTACACATATCGGCTTAATAGAATCAATCTACTGGAAAATTAGATCAAGTCCACTACTTCGCTGTTGATTACCAGTATGTGGCATGTTCACATTGTTTCCTAAAATAGATGAGTATGTAGCCAGAAGATGGATGCAATTAAGATTAAGATTATGGTGATTACACTTATTGCCCTACTCTTCCACTTCTTTATCTGACCTACTCCGAGCAAGATCCATCCAATACCTACAATGATTAGAGGTATTTGACTAAAAGCCCGGTTAGGTGAACATTCCACGAAAAACAACCATAAAAGCGAGCCAAAAGTGAAAAAGGTAAGTAAAATACCGCATGCTAAAAAACTTTCGAAAACTTTAACGATTTAGACAACGCTCTCACCCCCACGCGCTTATTGTTTATCATGTTTTCGTATCGTGGTTTTTATGGCCATCAAAAAGATCAATGTAGCAACGGCAAACATAGCGAGGAAAATTGTTAGAAAGTTTCTGTTTACTATACGAGTTAAAATTGTTTCTCCATGTTCGCCGGAAAGCAAAGTTCCGATTAGACCTCCAGCAACACAGCCTGAAACTAGAGCTAGAGAAGAAAGCATTGAGGTTAAAAGAGCTAAGAGCCAAGGAAACCTTTCATATTTTAGTAGACTTGAGCAGCTTAGCGGAATCAGCCTAAATTTAAAAAGTAAAAACAAAGAAACAACAGTCAGCCCAATGAAACCACCTATCAAGAAAAACACCTCACTCATCATAAAACCTCCAGCAAACGTCCTGCAAATGTTCCTCCGACCCTAATCTCCCTAGTGTCACTAGGGTATGCAGGCAGGGTATATGAGAAAATAGAGTATAGCGACGCCTGCTATGAGACTTATGACGTATATTGCTAGGATTTTTCCCGTGGAGGAAGCTTTGTTTTTCCCTTTTTAGCAAGATAGCGCGCGCTGTGAAAATAGGAATGTATGTTATAGATATGAATTGAGCAAATAAAATTAATATTACAAAAGTAAGAACCAACTTGCGGCCTAAACCCGTTCTAAACATGACAATACCTCTTAAGATTTAAATGGAGAAACAAAAAGAAAAATAATTTGCTGTTTACTTTTAGGGTATTATACTTTTGCGGATATTCTCTATATTCTCTAGATGGCAGTTTCTTGAGTTTAGAGTTCTATCATAATACGAATGAGGCGATAAGAGCTAGGGTAACCAGTGTGATGCCGGTAATCCCTGCAATTTTGCTTAAAGTAGGTCTTCTTTCCTTCTCCATTACATTAACCCCCATTAAAATCACTGCAACACCAAATAACATGGCAGGTATTTGTTTTAAAACCCCTGTCACAAAGAAACCTGTTAGTAAACTTCCAAAAAATATGATGCAACCTGGAAGAATCTCCCACTTCGGCAATTTAAATCTCACCTCAAGGATACACGACCGATGTTAAACAACAAGGGTCAACTGTTTTCACACAACACCTCTACTCTAAGAATATACATATAAGAATGTGCATACTAGGGTAATGAGAGCCATGATAGCGATGATGGCAATATATCCTATTTTTGGTACTACGGCTTCTCCTTTCTCCTCCAATTTGCTAATCATAACTGAAACAAATACAGCCATGCATAGTATTACAGGTACTTGAAATAGAGCTCGCTCTGGTGATGATCTTACTAAAAGTTCCCACACAAAGGTTAACGATGCCCATATCAGCGGGATAAAACCTAGTAACAAAAAGGAATAGAATTTTTTAGAGCCAAAGGACTTTTTCATAACACCACATCCACAAAGGATATGCATATAATGTTAAGCAGCAGGGGCCTATCGATTCAGTACAACACCCAGCGGCACATATTAAGCACCAAGACGCTAGAAAGACACAGACAGGACACGAAACCCATGGTAATCCTCCAGTGATACATGCAGCACAAGCCATAACCGTGCCTGCGCAGCCTGCTCCGCATTGTCTAAATAGGCACCACCAATTGTAACTTAAACAAACATATCCACAATATTCATCCCATCCGCAGTCTGCTGAGGTTTGACGTGACGTCATCCTGCAGTCTTCGCAGGTTCCCATTACCTCTATCTCTATGTCGTTTTGTGGTGCTGAAATTTTCGAGTTTCTTGCTTCATACGGTTTTTGAAGTCTGTGTACTCTTTCTCTTGCACGTAATACGTATGTTATGTAATTTTTATCGCATATAAATTTTGCTTCGACAAATACCAAAATTTTGCGGTTTTGACCTTCCATGGTGGCTGTTTAGGTTTGCGTCGCCTTTGCAAAATTATTGGGTGAAGTAATGTTTAAAGCTTAAAGTAACAGTTTTGTGATGTCTCTTACCATTATCCTTCTATTGTTTTGTTGATGTTTTGCAGAGAGCATAGGAGGCTATGAGTATTATTATTAGGCAGGTGGCGATTATATACGTTAAGTTTTGAATTAGTTGGATGTGATATAGGAAGTCGCCGGCAATAATTGCGATGCTGAATATTATTAGCGCCATTGTGAAGTTTTTGTCTTCTTTAGAAAACTCTTCTACCTGGCGATATTTCAAAATAAATGTTAGAAAAGCGATGGAAATCAATAGTAGAGATCCAACGGCATCAAATAACTTTATGTGGGAGGATCTGGGGGAGAAGAGAAAAACATAGAACACCTCTAAAAGGAATAAGAAATATATAGAAATCCAAGCAACCATGTATCTATTAACCGAACTAGTAATCAATCCAATTCACTCCCTAGGATCTTATACATAGGGTCATTACGGTATTCTTTGATGCGCGCGTCAGTTCATTTGATTGCATTATTGTTTTATCGCCTAAGAATTTTTCGACAAATATTAAAATTTAGTTTTCGACTGGAGTACGGTAGTTGTTTAAGTTTACAAATTCTTGTAGATTCGTTAGTAAAAGTTTTGTTTAATGTTTCGAGTAAAAGTTCTGTGATATCTTTCACTACTATCTTTCCGTTTGAAATATTATCGAACTGTGTTTTACAGAAAGGACATGAGGTAACAAGTATTTTGCTTCTGTTTCTGATGCTTCTTCTATCCGTTTTCTTGCTATGTTTTTGGATACTTCTTCCTGAGTCTTTCCACTAGTCTCACTAAATCTTTATCATGATCTATAACTTTGCCATCCATAGCTGCGATTCACTCGTCTTTAAACGTTTTTCAATTCTTCGTAGTGTTCTCTAATCCATCTACTGTTTTCACCGTAGATAGAAAGTGTGTGAAGTAAAGCTTCCATAAAATTCACCCATCAATAAACTACTACTCTAATATGCTTATAAATTCCTTCATGTACACTGTTAAAAGCATATGCAAACAAATGGACCATATGACCACTTATATGTGAATTTTGTTCTTAACATATTTTGACAATCAACAACGGATATTTTCCCAAACAGGAATTCTTATCTAAGCATTATTTTACAGTAATATTCCTTAGTTACTAGAACCGGGTTATATGTTGTTAAATTGATTCAAAATACGTAAAGGCTAAAAGATAGGATTTATATGTTTAAAGCGGAATTTAACATTTTGTAGTCCACAAATATTTCGTTAAATTGCTTAGAAGCCGTGTAGGGGAGTATATTGTAATATGCACATAGTAGGTGGACCATATGGGTGATAAAGTTTTGAAAGAGTTCATAAATATGTTAAGTGATCTAGTTTCTTTTAAATCGCTGTCAATTAATGAGGGTGAATGTGAGAAAACTGCCAAGTATTTGGTAGAAGTTTTAAAAGAAGTTGGATTTTCCGTAAAAGCTGTTAAGCCGAGAGAAGGTAACCCAGTTATACTGGCCAGTCTTAAAGGGAAAGATAATAATTCGATTCTTTTCTATAACCACTATGATGTGCAGCCTGCAGAACCTTTAGAAGAATGGATTTACGACCCTTTTCAGGTAAAAGTTGTTGAAGATAGGATATATGGGCGTGGAGTCGGAGACAACAAGGGGAATATTGTTTCGAGAATATTGGCTGTTAAAAAGATTTTAGAAGAAGAAGGAGAATTACCGATCACCGTAAAGTTTGTTATTGAAGGTGAAGAGGAAGCGGGTTCACCCCACCTGTGGGATGCTTTGTCTCAGAGCAAAGAGTTTTTTGAAGATGTGGAAATCGTGATATGGGAGTTTGGAGGGTTCAACAAAGATGGATCTATGACTATATTTCTTGGTTTAAAGGGGATTCTCTACTTTGAACTTAAAGCTAGAAGACTCTCTCGAGACGCTCATTCATCTTTAGCTGTACTTCTACCCAGTGCCGCTTGGGATTTGATAAAGTTTCTCTACGAACTTAAGAAAGATAATTTAAAGAAAATAAAGAGTTTTTGGAACGGCATAGTCGACACTAGGGGAGTGTTTCAAGAAATAAGGGAAGCAGGTTACGAGATAGCTTTTGATCCAGATGCTTTGAAGCAGGAATTTGATATTGAAGCTTTTGTTGACGATTTAGAAGGCGAAGAAGCTTTGGAAGCTTATTATGGAAGGCCCTCATTTAACATAGATGGGTTCTTAACAGGTTACACTGGAGAAGCTTCAAAAACGGTTCTACCTGCCGAAGCCTCGGTTAAAGTAGATTTTAGACTTGTGCCGTATCAAGATCCTGGAGCAATAAGCAAAGAGTTTTGCGAATTAGCTGAGAAAAACGGTTTAAAATGTAAGAAAATGGATTACACAGAGCCTACATATACAAGTTTTAAACATCCATCCATACAAAAACTATTGAAAATACTAAACAGTATTGATGTTAAAACAAAGATTGCTCCTTGGTCTCCTGGAAGCGGTCCAATGCACATCTTTACCAAATATTTAAAACTGCCGTCTGTAAGTGGCATAGGAGTAAGTTACTGGGGAACAAGAGCTCATGCACCAAACGAAAACATTAGAATAAAAGACGTAGAAAAAACAATACAAATAATAACAGAAACAATAAAGTTATACCCTATAACCTAACTAATTGTAATACTGCTTTGCATTCTATGGTCTAATATCAAATGCCGCAAAACTCCGTGTAACATGGACACAAAAACGGTTTTTATAATCAGTAAAGTAATAGTGTTAATATACTTCTACTACGTCTATTCTGCTTCAACACGTTTAACAGATTTGTAATGTAAAATAAGAGAAAACACGTCAAAATGTAACAAAATACATATGAAATAGCTTTAAATAGTAAAATGTAGGATATATGTTGGTGATTTAATGGTTAATGATATCAAGGTAACTGATAAAGGTATTTTTATCCCTAAGGAGCTATTTAAAGAACTACTTGACGTTTATTCCAAAGTTGAACAAATTCTTGCCGCACTTGAAACCTTGGCTGATAAGGAAACCTTGGAAGCCATTAAAAAGGGTAAAGAAGAAATAGCTAAGGGAAACTACGTAGAGTGTAAAATTGAAGATTTAGAAAAAGCTCTTAAATAGCTAGAGGAAGCTATTTTATGTCCTACAGAGCTAAATTTTCTAGAACGTTCCTTAAAAGTGGGATAAACTACCTAAGGAAACTAAAGAAAGAGTTAAGGAGTCCATTAAAGCTATTCTTTTAAATCCTTATCTTGGAACACCACTATTAGGGCCTCTCAAAGGGTTGTGGAGATTAAGAATAGGTAAATATAGAATTATTTATGAAATCGTAGAAAAAGAGAAAGCTATTAATTTTTACGATATGGATTTAAGAAGAAGGATTTACCGCTAATTTCAACAAACCTATTTTTTCGATGTAGCCTTCTATTATGTCTCCGTGTTTTAGTGGTGCTACTCCCTGTGGTGTTCCAGTAGCTAATATATCTCCTGGTTCGAGGGTGCAGACTTTGGATGCGAAGCTTATGAGCTCGTTGATTTTAAATATCATGTCTTTTGTGTTTCCCTGCTGTCTCACTTCTCCATTTACCTTCAACTCTATGTTTAAATTGTGAGGATCTTCTATTTCATCTTTTGTTACGATCCAAGGTCCTAGAGGACAAAAGGTGTCGAACCCCTTTGCTCTGAACCATGTGACATCTTTTCTCTGGAGGTCTCGCGCAGTTATGTCCAATAGTATGGTGTATCCGAAGATAGTGTTCCATGCTTCCCTTGGATCTACGTTTTTACACCGTTTGCCGATTATAACTGCGAGTTCTATCTCATGGTCTACTCTTTCACTTTCTACTGGTAAAATTATTTTGCTGTTGTGTCCTGTGAGCGCTGATGGCGGTTTTAAAAAGAATATTGGTTCGCTAGGAACTTCTTCCTGCATTTCCTCGATATGGCTCATGTAGTTTCTTCCTACGCAAATAATTTTTGAAGGATTGGTAATCGGTGCATCAAGAGATACGTCGTTAAGATTATAGGAAAAACATTCGATTACATGTTTGCTTTTCAATATTCTTTCTAGTAAAATTTTAATTTCATTCCATTGCTCAATTAAATTCCTTACGTATTTGTAGTTAGCCCAGTTTCTAAAGTTTACTCCTTTTAAAGCCCTTGAAACATCCAACACTTTACCGCTAACAACAATACCTGCCTTCCCTCCATTAAACGAGACTACTCGCAACAACAATCACCTCTTAAAAACCGATATAACTAAAGTTTTAGAAACGCAATCCTGTCTACTAATATCTTATTAAATTGCGTTTGCCTAAAATGTTAGAACTTTCATGTAGTTTTAAACTTCATAACTTATATATACATGCTTGTAAACTAAAGATATTTCACAGGTTTGGAGGGTGTGTTTATGACACCTGAACAAATCGCTTTCCTAATAATTGAGATACTTTTAGTCATGGGAGTACTCTACATTTCGGCTCTAGCGATCACTGGTAGGAAACGTGTATCTACATCTTATCTTGCCAGTTTATTTGTCGTCGCCGTAGCGCGCGCTGGCTATCTTTTTACTGCCTATAATTCGAGCAATAGTCAGCATGTTCTACCTGGGTGAAGCCGCACCATATTTTGCCTTTACAGCTTTAATTTACCTCGTCAGATATTTATTGAAACCTAGAAGCGGGCAACTCGTAAGCTGGAACCACGCAATACTAATTTCCCTCATAGCAATGGTCTTCGTAGTAGTTCTAAACTACCTGGCGCAAACACTCTTCAACATAACACTCATCCAACTATAATAAACTTTAATCCCATTTCCTCCAATTTTATTCAACCTCTTCAAAATGAAGCAAGACTACCATTTTATCTAGTTTACCCTCCTCATTTTAAGCTTCTCACATATTTCCCGCCAAACTTCTTTGCTTCTTCCATTAAGGTAACTGTACCCACACATTGCCATCTGCCTTTACCGCATCGTTTTTTAAACTGCGTCGTGTTTGCAGTGGGGGGCTTTCACCTCGCTGGAGGGCTCACCTTATGGCTCATCACGTAGGGTCATGGACAGCTGTTGAGCTTAGTGGCATGGAGCTTCCATCTACGTCGCGTGGGCTCGGAGCGCAGCTTCCATCGCCTGTGAAGGCTCATGGAAATTGGCACCCCAGCCACAAATATTTTACCGAAACTAAAGACACAAAATACAGAAAGCTATAATCTAAAGTTTCAGCCCAAATCAATGGAAACAGATAATTACCAAGCATTACAACACTTCTTTATCCTACAAGTTTGTCTTCCCTAGCCTTACCTTTCCACTTCAGCTCCTTTAAGACTTGTAGAGCAGCTAAAATGAAGCCGACAAATATAAATGTGCTTGCCTCAACGGTTAAATCGACGTAAAGGTAAGAGACTTCACGAAAATAGAGAGCAACTTCAATTTGAAATAAAAATTTATTCGAATAAAAAAAGAAAAGTAAAGAGTAAATTTTATTTAAAAGGCGACGATGTTTTAAATGCAGGTTGAAAGGGGGAATCTACGTGTGGAGTGCTTTGCTTGTTATGGCTATTTTGCTGAGTGGTACAGCTAGTAATGTTGCAAGTAGCTTGTCTACGATGCAAACATTTCACAGCTTCTACGTGCAACAGGTGGATGGAGAAACCATAATAGGCTTGGCAGATCAGCCCCCACTCGAAATAAACCTGACAGAAATAGAGGAACTGCAGAAAGAATATGAGCAGCTAATAAACTCGATTAAAAACATGACAAACAGCCCTGAAAACACGGCGAACACAGCCAATGAAACCTACGAAAACTATACGGCATACAATTACATGTTGGGAAACGAAACCTACGAAAACGTCTCAAACCTAGAATTACCGTTCGAGTTTATTCAAATAGACAACTACACAACACTATTTGCATTGAACACTTCAACGGAGATAGACAATGAAACCAAAAACACATTTATGCTAGAATACGTCTACGAAAACGAGTACACGGTCATAGTTACCACCGTAGGCATATTAGAAAACGAAGAATACACCCACATGCTAACCTTCCTATACTACAGCAGCCCAGAAGTAAACGTTTCAAACTGGTTTGGAGACTGGATAACCTTAAACCTCACACACAGCCTAGCAAAACACTACGAACTAATAGCAAAAGTACTAACATACGCTGCAGAAAACACCTACACCTACATAAACATATACTCGTACTTCCTCAAAATAGCCTACACAAGAACCGCAGAACAATGCCACAAAATATCACAAACAATAACAACACAACTACAACGATACAACAAACAAATAAAACAAGCAATAGCACTAGCAATAGACCCCATAAGCCTCGCTGTAGTGTTTGCTGCAGGATTTATCGTAGGTTTTCTCGCATATACCATTCGCTGGTCACTGTATGGTCGTAGATGTGGTGAAAAATGGGACTGGAGGATAGCACTGGCATGTGGCCTAGCGACTGGGTTAACTTTTCTCGTGGGCGGCTACGCCGCTACAATCGGACTATCAATACTTGAGTGGGAGGGGATTTTATGGACTGCAAGCTGGACTGTAATAATTAATGTAGTATGGCTTAATGCGGTGATATACTCTGCATCCCATGGAAGTTCTGGTGGTACATCTGGTGGTTATGGTGGTTTTTGGTCGAACCACTACGGATAAATACAACCCACATTTTATTTTTATTTGAGAAGGGTGTTAGGATTGAATGAGAAACATGCTTACAAGCCAATAACCGTAGAAGACCTATTGGCGTTGCTAATATACGTGTATCTCATTATTCCTCTTTCTATTTTCTCTCCTGAGTACCACGTGGGCTGTTCCCTTTGGGATTATTTTTTGGGTTTTCTTGTGGTTCGTTTTCCTTTTGTTTTTGTTCCTGTTTTTTATTTTGTTTTTGTTTCTCCTAGGCGTAGGCCTAGAACATCCTGGGACATAGAGGCTCCTATTCTAGGATTTCACATGCTTCTCATCGTTGAGCCTTTTTACCTATGGCTTTTCTCTCTGGTCAACGAGTTTATCGCTCTAAGATTTCTCTCATGGGTCTTTATGCTTTCAGTTTACTTCGCTATACTACCCATCTTAAACACGCTAATTGTATGCAGACTTAAAATAGAGTTTTCCAGAACTTCGAAAAGGGCCTTAGGCTTAACCTACATAGCTTACGCAACTATAGTAACAATATTCAACATTAAGGCAACATGGCTCTTAAACCTAGACTCTTTTCAGCGGATACTTATTACAGCGCTTTATGTAGGATCTGCTGTTATTATTTTGACAGGCATTTTTTTACGTGAAGTTGAAAGGTCTTTGGCTAAAAGTAGGGAAGCCTCACAACAACAATAACAACACAACTACAACGATACAACAAACAAATAAAACAAGCAATAGCACTAGCAATAGACCCCATAAGCCTTGCTGCAGCGTTTGCCATAGGATTTATTGCAGGTTTCCTTGGATACACCCTTTATTGCTTAACGTCTCCTGGTGAAAAGTGGGATTGGAGAATAGCATTGATATCTGGCTTGGCAGGTGGATTAATGCTCGCAGTTCCTGCGATGGCTCCTTTACTTGGATTATCTGAGTGGGGAACGGCTATATGGGTGTTGTACTGGGTTACTCTAATGACTTGGTGGGAGTTTTACGCAGCGAACGGTATTAGTCGTGGATATGGTGGTTATGGTGGTTTTTGGTCGAACCACTACGGATAAATACAATCTACATCCACATTTTATTTTGTGGGGTGCTGAACCTGAGCGAAAAAGGCAGCAAAACAACAGGCAAAGAGATATTAGAAGCATTTTTATTGATTTCAATCCTTATGTACCTTATTTACCTTACTCTTCTGTCAGGTTTTGATGTGGAGGGGGTTTCCGTTCAGAGATATTTGTTGGGTCGCCTAGTATTTTGCTTACTCTTCGCTCTGATCCCAACCATCTACTTCGGCTTCACATCGCTCAAATCAAAATCAGAAAACCACATAGCATGGTTTGCTGCCGGTTTTTATGGGATTTTCGTTGTTGAACCCTTCAACCTATGGCTCTACTCGCTTATCAACGGCTACGTCGAGCTCATGTTCATTGCGTGGATTCTTGCAGCCGCATCGTACCTAGTAGCGATACCCAGCTTAACGTTCGCCGCAGCCAAGCTCCTAGAAATAAAGTTCTCGGAAAAGGGGAAAAAGGCCTTCACCGCAGCATGCATAATCTTCACAGCAGCAATAACAGCGCTAAACTTCAACGCCAAATGGTTCCTCAACTTAGACCACAGCTACTCAATCGCGCAGACATGGATCATAGCTATCTATATTGCATCAGCGGTCTGTATCCTGTCGGGCATTCTTGCACATGAAGTTGAGAAATCGGGTGTAGCGATTAAGGCATCACAGCACCAACAACGTAGCGGACAACAATAAACCTCAGATCGCCACCTACCGTTGCGATCTTAGCTCTACTCCGCAACACTACTTTCATGTCGATGTAATGTTTGTTTTAGGATTGCAATAAGGAATATTAAGGTGTGAGATGGGTGGTTTAATTGTGGATAGAGGCGTTATGGGGGCTTGAAACATTAGGTTGAGGGCTTAGAAGAGATAGGTGTGTGGAGTTCTGTTCCGCCGAAAGCTTCCCGATGAAGCCAGAGAGGGAAGAATCTCGTTAACAAATTTTATTAAATGTTCTGAAAGTTGGTGAGAGTTGGGGACGGTAGATCTTTTGATGATTGCGAGGAACTAGGGAAAAATACAGGTAATTTAACGTAAGGTTTGCCTTTATGGTGTGAGAATAAAGTTATAGGTGTTTAAACTCTTGAGATTAAAGGTAAGATTAGGTTGTTTTGAATTTCGTTCGTGCAGAACGGAAGTCTTTATAGTAGTCCTTTTACTGTGGATATTTCTACCCTTGTCAGTTTTCTTATTTTTTCGCTTTTCTTTGCAAGACTTCTTTCGTCGGTTGTGATGATTGGAACTTTATGTTTGAAAGCTAGAACTAGGTAAGGCACATCTTTTGGTTCAATTTCTAGTATTTTTGATATCATTTGTATTTCAGGGGTTTTCTTCATTGTTTCGATGAGGTCTTCGGTAATGGGATGGTAGAATTCTTTTATAATGTTGTTTGAGTTTAGTATTTTCCAGAACAGTTTTCAAGTTCTAGGGGGTCGCGGTGAATTCTTATGGCTATCCGTTTTAATACTCTTGTTACTTCGGCTACAATGTAACTGTTTACAAGGATCTTGTACTCTCCTTTTATGCATTTTAGGATAATATCTGTTGCTTCTTTTAATGTTCCCAGAATCCCGTGGACCCAAATATTTGCGTCAAGGATTAACGTTTTCACTTTTGATGAGTTTTTCAACTTCTTCCCTACCTTTCTCTAACTCTTCTTTTACAATTTCTCTTGGAACTTTAAGTTCAAGCAGCTGTTTTAATGTCTCGAAGGGGTCTCCTCTTTCTTTTGAAAGTTTGTCCATTGAATGTAACCCCAACAGTCCGATGTTTTTTCTCAGTATTGCTTCCCTAACAGCTTCTCTGACAAATTCAGCTTTACCGGTGTATCCTAGTGCTTTAACAAGCTCCTCAACAAGTTTATCAAGATTTCTACTAACTTTAATCGTCCACACTTTAGACAAAAATTAACCTCCTAAATACTCTAGTATTTGAAAAGTACCATAGTATTTTAAACCTTCCTAAACTCTTTGTCGCAATGCAACATGCCTCATAAAAACCGTTCAAACTTTTACAAATATCTGCGAAAAGTAACTGTATTAATACACGTAGACGTATGCTTTTAGTTAAAATAGTCTTGAAGAAAGCCGTGTTCAAAGATATAAACTCTAGTTTTCATCATTGAAAAACTAGGTGTTTTTCGGTTTTGTTTCTTCAACTCATGACATTAATCTTGTCAAAATAGGCTGTAGCAATGTGTAATTAAACAGTTACTTTTAATATATCAAGTGTTATGAAAGGATGTGTGTTGCAGGTTTGAGTAGCAGTTTTCTCAAGTATTATGCTTGGGTGTGTGAAATGGTTGTTAATTTAAGTGAAGCTGATTATGAGATTTTGAGAATTCTTCAAGAGAACACTCGTGCCTCTATATCGGATATTTCCCGTGAACTGGGTTTAAGTAGGGTTACTGTGAGGCAAAGAATTCAGAACATCCCCTAGCTAAAGCAATTGTTGAAAAAGCAATAGGAGGAGGGTTGAAAATTGAAGATCCGGAAGACTTTATATCCATTCCTGGAAAAGGAGTTAAAGCAGTATATAACGGCTTAGAAATACTGGTTGGAAGCATTAGGCTGCTAAAAGAAAAGGGAGTTAAATTCAATGGTGCTGAAAAAGAAACTGGCAAACTAATGGAACAGGGAAAAACAGTTGTAGGTGTTTCGGTGAACAATGAGATAATAGGTTTAATAGGAATTATGGATGCCCCTAGAAGAGAGGCGAAAATAGCATTAGAAGAGCTTAGAAAGATGGGAATAAAAGTTGGAATGATAACTGGTGATAATGAGAGGACGGCTAGAGCGATTGCTGCTCAACTTGGTATTGATAGGGTACTGGCTAACGTTTTGCCTAGAGATAAGGCTAAAGAATTGAAGAAGCTTCAGGAAGAAGGGTACGTTGTTGGTATGGTTGGAGACGGTGTGAATGATGCTCCAGCTTTAACTCAAGCTGATGTTGGATTTGCTATAGGAAGTGGAACAGATATCGCAATTGAAGCTGGAGATATTATTTTGATTAGAGATGATTTAAGAGACGTGGTTGCAGCTATTCAGCTTAGTAAGAGAACAATTGGACAGGTAAAGCAAAACCTCTTTTGGGCATTTGCCTACAACACTATTTTGATTCAAGTTGCAGCGGCAGGACTTCTATATCCAGCGTTGGCAGGAATGGCCATGGCGATGAGTTCGGTTTCAGTAACCTCATGGTTGCTACTAATGAAAAAATATGTCCCAGGAATAAAAAGAAGTCCCCCCCCCCCGGGGATCACAAGGCAGAACTGTAGAGGAAATAAAGGATCCTGTAATTTGATTGGAACCTCTGTATAGATTATTTTTCAGTTATTTGTTAAAGTAGGAGTTTTACTTGCCCTGTTGTTTCGTCGTAGCTTAAGATGTTCATTTCAGCTAGTTTTCTTAAGGTTCTAACGGTCATTACTGGGGGCGATTTAACTTCTCTTTTTATTTCTTCTACGGTTGACGTCCTTGTTTTGAAAAGTATTGTAAGAATTTCTACTTCTGGGGTGGAGTAGCTTCCCTCAGCTAAAATAAAGTCGACAACCGCGTTTTCCCTTGCCAACTTATTTAGTTCTTCTCTTATTTTGTTGAGGCCTACACTTTTTTCTGCGAATTCTTCTTCGTTAGCTTTTTTAATGCGGACAATTTCTTCTTCAAGCTGTCTTGTCCTTTGATTTAATTCTTCTAACTTCTTTTGTTTTTCTTCTTTTTCATTTTTTAACTGGATAAGTTCCTTGTTTGCCTCTTCCAGCTTAACTTTAAGGTCAGAAAGCTTGTCTTTAAATTCTACTATTTTATTGTTTGTTTCTTCGATTTTTAGTTGGAGGTTTTTAACTGCTTGTTCAAGGTTAGTCTTCTTTTCTTTCAATTCAGTTATTTGCGTGTCATATTTTTTGATTCTACTTTCAGTGTTTTCAAGGTCTTTTTCAAGGCTTTCCATTGCTTTACTTGACGCGTTTGCTTCTTCAATTATAGATTCAAGCTTAGAATTAAGAAATTCTTTTAATCCTCTCGTGTCTTCTTCAGTTTTTCTCAGCAAATCTTTAATGTTAGATATTTCAGACATGATACCCCCCTCATTTTAAACTATATTTCAATTTCCTTTAGGGTTTTTATTTCACCTGTATTTGGATTAAACTCTATAACTCCTCTCTCAGCCAAGCCTTTGACGACGTGTTGAATGAAAGATGTTTTTAGTGAAGTGCTTTTCTCAACGAAACTGATTGATGTGGTTTTCTGATCTTTTATTACCCTAATTACTTTTAATTCTGGTATGTCCAAGACGTTTTTCCTTATTAGAAACTTTAAGGCGGAATATTTTGCTTTTAACTCGTTTAGCCTGTTTGATTCCTTTTCATACGATGATCTCAGGGAAGCTATTGCTTTATCATGCTCCATTTTTATGTTCTCAATCTCTTTTTCCAATCTAGCTATCTCGTCTTCTTTTTCTTTGCAGGCTTGCTCAAGGCTGGAAATATTTTCTTTTATGCTGCTTATTTCCTCTCTGGTCTTAGTAAGTTCGGTCTCTAACTCCTTTAACTGTTGACCGAGCTTAATTTCATTTTCTTTAAGTTCTGAAAGTTTGTTTTCGGCCTGTGTTTTTTCGCTTTCTAGGCTGGAGATAGCAGCTTCCAATTCTGATACTGTTTTTTCTTTTTCTTCTTCGATGTTTTGTTTTTCGATGAGTTTATTTTTTAAGCGTTCTAATCGCTCAGTTAGCGAATCTATGTCTCGGCTAATTATGTCTATGTTGCGGTTAAAGGCTTCTTTCAACTCTGTTAGGGTTGTTTTGTTCTTTTTTAGAGATAATAAAAGGTCAGAAATACTGGACATTTAATCAACCCCACTTGACACTAGGATAATTAAATTCTATAGCTATATTGCTCAATGATAATTATAACTGTTTACCTTTTATGAGTAAAAGTGGTATTAATTTTAAACGATTCAAAACATGTGTGGGCTATAAATTGTTGTTAAACTTTAATGTAAAGGTAAGATTTCTTTAAAGACATTAACCTAAATGAATACGGGAGAAAATTTTTATTTTGTTAGGAATCCTGTTACTATTAGGTTTATGGCTTCTTCTTCTGTTAGTCCTCTGCTTCTAAGATATAGCAGTACTTCTTCGGAGATTCTTCCTATTGATGCTTCATGTGTTAACATTACCGTTTTGTTTCTGCTAACGAGTTCTGGTATCAAATCTATGTAGGAAGAATCACTTAAAAGAAGGCCTTGACAATCTAGATGTCCAACTGCTTCGTTTCCAAGCCCTAAAATTTTACTTAAAGCTTTCACATAGCTACTGTCTCTTCCCACGAATCTTAATTTTATTTCACCGCGACTCTTAGCTCCAGTTAGGCTGAAAACTTCCTTTGTGGTAATATTGCTGTTTTCTGCGTCTACTGCCGTGGTAAGGCTAAATGACGCGTTATCAAGTAGTTCCGCTTTTGTGATTATACTTAGTTTTTTGGGAGCTTCTAGGCTTCGATAATCGTATTTAAGACGTGCATGGGGGTGAAGCAGAACATTTAAACTAGTTATTACGGTGTCTCTTTTACCCCATCTGTGTACATGTTCGATGTTTAATTGCGATTTCTTTTTCAATACGATTTTAGTGAAACCCGTGTGGCTACCTGCTAGGTCTGGGAGTTCTGCGGCGCAAATTGTTCTCAGGGTTGCTTTGACATTTTCCTCGAGAATTAGGAGATTTGCTGGTTTCTGCTTTGTCCCTGGGCTTGCAATTATAAAACATCCGGAAAGAGGAATCTTTATAGTTTTTTTGATCCACATGAAGTAGCCTTCAACGGGTTTAGGAATATGTTCTTTTATCCATGGGTATTTTTTGATTGCATCTGTTATTTTAAGGATCTCAACATTTTCGATCGGAAGAATGTTTACTTGGTGATCTCTTTGCAAATAGTGGTGTTCTTCCTCTACATTCGCGGCATTTTTCATATCCTTCGGTTGCAATAACTTTCCAGACATATCTCCAATCACCTGAACAAACAATTTCCCCATCTACCATAACATGAGCGACATGAGGCTCAAGGAAATGTAAAATTTCTCCGCGATGGGTTATTATTAGAAGAGAGGTTTCACTATTGAGGAATTCATCCTTTATGAGAAAAGTTATCTTTCTTAAATTCACCAGGTCAAGCCCAGAATCTAGTTCATCTAAAATTAGAAATTTTGGTTTTAGCGATAAAACTTGTAAAAGTTCGGATAGTTTCTTTTCCCCTCCAGAGAAGTTTACATTAACTTCTCTCTCAAGAAGTTCCTCCACCATGTTGTTTAGCTTCGTCTTTCCGATTAATTCGTCCATCGGTACTTTAGAAATTTTTTCAAGTAGTTCTCTTAATTTTACATTTTTAATGGCAGGGGGATCTTGAAAAACCATTGTGATTCCAAGTTTAACCCTTTCTTCCATTGGAAGATTTGTTATGTCCTTTCCTTCAAAATATATGGTTCCAGAGGTGACCTTATATTGTGGAAAACCCATTATAACTTTTGCTAATGTAGATTTCCCCGTGGCGTTTGGCCCAAGGAGGGCATGTATAGTTCCTTTTTCTATTTTCAGGTCTACATTCTTTAATATCTCTTTATCAAGATATTTAACGGTAACATTTTCTATTTTAAGCATTTAAATGCCCCCGGTCCGTTGTAAACCGTGAACTTCACGCCGCGCAGCCCTAGCAATTTAGGAGTAGTTAAATGAGTTAAAATTTAAATATCTCGGTAACTTTCCTCAATTCGAGAAATTCAATAATTATGTTTAAAGTTCACTATAGTAAATTAGAATGTCTTTGCATCTTTAATAATTGTTCTCGGAAAGCTTATGTTTAGTTCACAGCATAGTTACTTTTCTCTACTTAAATAAGGTTAAAATCATCAACTTAACGTTATAATTGCAAATAAAGGACACGTAGTTGAATACTTGGTACATTTAAAATGCTTTTGAAAACTCTAAAATTTTAATTTTACATCATCAGTAGTTATGCCGGGAAACATCACCGCTACAAATCCCGTGACGAAGCCAAGAAGACGAGTTCCGTTACGATCTATACGGTGATTTTCAGATACTATTATAGCTTACTGCAAATTTCATAACACCAACCGTAAAGCTAAACCTACGAGTAACAATAGGTGTAAGAGAAACTACTGGAACACCCATTGGATATCTCATTGGTTCAACTAACCCGCTTAAACTACATGTCATGTACTTTTCAGCTAATACCTAATTATGAGAAGGTAACTGTTGGTCCTTCGGGATATTTTGTAGCTTATAGCTATTGCTATGACCATGTCTGCTACTATATCCCAGTTCAATGTGACACTAACAGTTGAAATTGGAAAATCGCTTTTGACTATTTAACTGACTACTTCAAAACTTCTCTTACAGCCTATAAATATGGTATTCTTCAAGGCTTCAAGTGAGATTACACTGCTTGCAACACTTCGCTCCATCTTATAGTATTTAAGAAACCGAACTATCACATTTTTCGGGGTTAAGTGCTGTTTCATAAGTTTTCTCGCTGTGCAGTAGTTTGAGGTAGAAAGATTTTTAAGGTTTCCCTAATAAAATTAGGTAAGCCTAACATCGGTGGTCAGCATGTCCGACCAACCATTACATGCCATAAAAGATCACGGAGTGATAACTCGAGTGGAAGGAGGAATAAAGGATCTCAGACGCCTTGCCTCGCTTGGTCTTGCACCGGGAAGAAAAGTGAAAGTCCATGTAAACAGCAGTGTTATGATTATTGAAGTTGATAATTCGGTACTTGTACTCGATCGACAGTTAGCGTCAAAGATTATGGTAGGTGCCCAACATGAGGATTAAAGTGGCGTTGATTGGTCATCCTAACGTAGGTAAGTCTGTGATCTTTAACAATCTAACTGGACTGAACGCTATAATATCCAACTATCCAGGTACGACTGTTGAGGTTTATAGGGGAAGCATGAAGTGGAAGGGGTTCGTCATCGAACTGGTGGACACTCCTGGCACTTACTCCATGACACCTGCAACACAGGCTGAAGAAGTAACCCGAAGAGTTATTCTCGAAGAAACACCTGACGTAATAGTTCACGTCGTTGACGCTGTCAGTATAAAGCGACACCTTTACTTAACGCTTGAACTCTTAGAAATAGGAATCCCATTAGTACTAGTAGTGAACCAAATTGACAGGGCTGAAGCCTTAAGAATTAATGTCTTAAAGGAAGAGTTGGAACGTCTCCTCGGCGTCCCAGTTATCACATGTGTGGCTGTGAAGGGAGTGGGCATGGAGGCTCTTTTAGATAGCATTGTAGAGTCTTGTAAATGTAGGACATTAGCCCACCCTAAATATTCTAAAAGTCTTGAAAAATATCTGAGACTTGTTGAAACAGCACTTAGGGAGAAACTCCCCCATAAACTTAAGCGCTTCAGTAGATTCATAGCGGTACAGGTAGTTCTAGAAGATGAAGGATTTAAAGACCTATTAAGCCTCATACCTGAACATTTGAAAGCAGAAATATCTAAATACGGTAGGCAACTCATTTTAGAGCGAGCAGAGAAAGCGGACAACATTTATAGGAAAGCTGTCAACACAGAGGAAGCAGAACACATCAGGCTAAGTAGGATTGACTATATTTCAGTGAAACCCGTTTTTGGGATAACTGTTATGGCCGCACTCACACTAGCTGTGACATGGACGTTACTCGGACTGATACATGAAGTAGGACATAGGATCCCAAATATACTTTACCGCAATTTTTACGAGCCCTTCATTAGAAATCTCGTCGAAAGATTGGTTCCTGAGGGTCCAGTTCGCTACGTGCTTGTTGGAGAAAAAGCCGATATCTACGGTTCACTAGGTTTACTGACCACAGGTGTGTTCTTTGTATTCTTCATGATACTTCCAGCGCTCATAGTTCTTTACTTTATTCTAGGAGTACTTGAAGACGCAGGATTCCTACCGAGACTGTCAGTTAGCTTTCAAAAACCACTTTGCAGAGTAGGGATGTCAGGAGACGCTGTAATGCCTTTAATGACTGGTACTGGCTGTAGCATCGTTGGAGTGTTGTCGACACGTATACTTAGGAACGATAAGAATAGGATGATAGCTTCATTCTTGCAGGTTTTAGGAATCCCGTGCATGGCGCAGCAGGTAATGATATGGTATGTTCTTGGCGAATACGGCTTACCGTACATTCTTGCGCTTTATCTCCTCATGCTTCTTGTTGTTGTGGCTGCAGGACTAGCCTTAAATAAGATTATACGTGGTGAGGGTAGTATTATTCTGCTAGAGCTACCTCCATGGAGAAAACCGCAGTTAAGGAACTTGTTAAAGAAGACTTATGTAAGGGTGCTGTCTTTCTTAAGGAGTGGTGTTCCCCTCGTCTTCTTGGGGATAATCCTTGCAAACCTCACCTACTATACGGGGACAATAGCTATGGTCGCAGAATTTTTCAGCCCGTTAATGTCAGGCTTACTGAAATTGCCCAGCGAAACTTGTGTTGCATTAATAATTAGTACTTTAAGAAAAGATGTTGCAGTTGGTATACTAAGGAAATACGAGCTGTCTCCGTTCCAAATGTTGAGAGCAGTAACCGTGATATCGCTTACTTTCCCATGTATAGGGTCATTTGCAATTCTACTCTCTGAGTTTGGAGTGAAGCGAACACTGGGAATGGTATTCTTGATGTTTTCGATTTCCTTAGTAGTAGGATCTCTTCTAGGACTCCTGTCATCCATAGTAGGCACTTAACGTATTGAAAGGCTACCATAAATAGAGGGTCTAACAACGCCAAAATTAGTATTATGCCGTTACACGTTGCCTAAAGCCAGGATACTAACTATTATTTTACAGCGTAGTAAAGTTATTTTCATCCACGGAGTATCTAATTTTGAGTTAAAATTTAAACGCTTGCCAATTCTGTTTCTTTATGAACCGCTTACGATTCAAGTAGAAATAGTTATTTGTTGGTTTACCGGCAACGTGATACGTTGAACCGAATTTTAAAGTCTTGTTGGTATTTGATCCAACTCTTTAGATAAGAAAATAAAGATGTGTTTTACCGCCTCTATTATTTGATTAATTTTAATTTATTAGTGTACCACAAGTTTACGTTAGAACAGCTTGAATTTTAGTAGGGAATAAAATTGAGTCATTTTATTTTGGGTCTTCACCCCTAAGTGCTGTCGGATAGGGTTAGAAATTTTCATTGAAGTAGCCAAAAATTATTTATGTTTTCTTACATTTTGCTGTTAGATATTGTAAAAGTGGTAGTGGATTTACTTGGAGGAATTCTATGGAAAGAAATGTTTTTGTTCTCTCAATTACAGTTTTTTTAATCGATCTTATATCTAGTTCTTGGTATATGGTTATTCCTCTTTACTTGGAGGAGTTAGGAGCATCAACTATTGCTATCGGAGTTTCTTTTGCTTTAATAAGTATAGGTTGGTACTCGCTACAGTTTCCGGGCGGTTTACTCGGAGATAAAATAGGTAGGAAAATTCTAATAGTACTTTCCACTACCATATTTCTTCCATGCTATTTTATGCTAAGTATTGCACGGGTATGGTGGATGGCAACACTAGTAATGACTGTTTTTTGGGCTTTTAGCGGTCTGCAGTACCCTTCTTTAAATTCGACGATAGCTGAATCCGTTGCTAAAAAAGACTGGGAAATAGCTTTTGCAACATTTGTGTTTTTCAATAACCTTAGCTGGGCGATAGGGCCACTAATCGGGGCGTTCCTTATTCCCCTCTACGGGTTTCAACTCGTATTTTATTGCGGTGTAATCGTTAGCGGAGTATGTGCTGTCATTCAATTTTTATTTCTTCAAGAAACCATGCAGAAAAAATCTAAGGTAGAACATAAAATTTCTTTGGTAACGAATAGAAATATTGCATACTTTCTAACAGGTTGCTCCATATTTGGCTTAGCTTATGGGTTAGTTTTGCCTCTTATATCGCTATATGCCAATAAGCTGCTTAAACTATCGTTTTTTGAGATTGAGTTAATGTTTTCTATTTCTCAGTTTGCTACGTGCATTAGCACATTTCCGAGCGGTTTACTGATCAGGAAAATTGGGAGCAAGCGTGGTTTTATAGTCTCGACTTTGGGGGCTTGTCTTAGTATTGCTGTGTGGATATTTTCGCCATCGTTTTTGGTTGCGGCGATCCTGTTGTCGCTTTTTTCTATTTTTGTATACTCTTTGCAGGATACATCGTATGGTTCTTTGGTGTCTAATATAACTGTCCCTCAGGTACGGGCTACAGTTCTCGGCGTGGCTGCTACAATCATTGGAATATCAAATGCAGTGGGATCAACAATTGGCGGTTACCTATGGGAGTTTTATGGTCCAGTTTTTCCTTTTCTACTTTGTGGAATTTTATCTTTCCCGTCAACTTTCTTCTTACTTAAGGTTAAAGTTTTAGATAGGGAACACGTAGTTGAACATTTGATACACACATAAAACTTTTAATTTTAAAATCTCTCATCGTTGTTATCTGAAAATTGTGTCAAGGAACATCATTATCGTGAATCCTAGAATAAAGCCGAAGGTGGCTTCTCGTTCATGTCTTATGCGGCGGCTTTCAGGTATCATTTCGTCGCTTACTACGAATACCATAGTGTCAGTAGTATTTTAGTAAGTGTTTGTTCGGTTTGTACCCTGCTTGGAGAGCAGCAAAACTAAAACCAGTAGAAGCTCTAAGAATATGAATAAATAAGAGTAAAAATATTTTAAGGCCTCTCTTCAAAATAGGTTGTACACTACTATCATCTTTTTTGAGCAACATTACATTTATATCGGAGTAGAATTTTAGAACTATAGTACAGAATCACTATGGTGACATATATGGGACAATTGAAAATTAACGTAGATGACGAGTTGCTTTTAAAATTTAAACGTATAGTCCTAGCTAGGCGTGGAAAACTTGAGATAAGCCGAGAGGGTAGAGAAGCCATTAAACTTTACGTAAAAAAATATGAACATCTTCTACAAAATAATGTAGAGTTAAGAAAAGATCCGCTTAACAAAATAATAGGATTTATCAAATCCCCTAGGTCTGGTAATGCGCTTGTAGATCTTAAGAAACTTGAGGCTGGTGAACTTTGATTTTTATAGATACCACTATATGGGTTGCTGCAATAGACTCCTCTGACGAGTTGCATGAAGATGGAAAAAGGACTTTAAAAGCCTTAATTGAGAGAAAATTATCTATGGCTTTAACCACTGACTATGTTCTTGATGAAACTATGACTATTCTTAAAAAACGTGGAAACCCGCCTAAGAAAATTATTGAAGCTATAAGAGCGATTATTGAATCGCCCATGGTAGAAGTAATATTTGTAGATGAAAAACTTTTTAATGAGTCTCTAAAAACATTTGCGAAATATGAAAAATTGAGTTTCACGGATGCTGTAACTCTCACAGTCATGCGCAAATTTGGAGTCAAAGAAATATTTACGCATGATACAGATTTCAACCTACCGAATATAGTTAGAAAAGAAAGACCACCATAATAAATGGCTAAAAGAGTAAGGTCTAATACTTAACGCATAATGTTATATGACATTTGCTCTGTGCTGCTGTTTTCGATGACTTTATAAATTCCTGTTTTTATTAGGGTTTTATGGAAACTATTGGTGTTTTATCTATTTTAGAAGGTAAACCATATAAAGTTGTAAAAAAGCTATGGAAAATATTTGAGGAGAAGTATAATTCTGTTGGTGTGCAGGTATTCAGTCATCCGAACATTACTTTTCAAGCTGGGGAGACTGAAAATTTAAAACAATTAAAGAAAAATTTTGAAATTGCTTGGAACGAGTTAAGAAACAAAAAATTTAGATTCAAACAAAGGTTACATAACCTTTGTATTGTTAAATGGTATCCAAGTGGGAAAATAAAGATAGTTAAAAAATTCAATTTAAAGGGTGTAATTCCCTAAGTCGCAGGAACATTGCATCAACAGTAGGTTAAAAGAGGGTTTCATTTTTCAAATTGTTTCAAAAGACTTTATGCGTATTATCAAAAATATCTTCAATAGTAGGCATAATGCATCGAACATATCTTTTTCGTGAAGCTAAAATATGGTAACTGAAGATTTAGAAGATTGGAATATTTCCATTTGTGGTTTAAACTGTGCTAAATGTGACATATATCGAGCTAGCCACGGCGACGATAAACTGCGGGATGAACTAGTGGAATGGTTTAAAAAGGAACGTAATGAAACCGTTAAACCGGAGCAAATAATATGTGAGGGTTGTAGAGGGCCTCTTGAACATCATTGGAGCCCTGAGTACAAGTTAATGCTTTGCGCGAAGAAAAGAGGGCATCAATATTGTTTTCAGTGTGAAGATTTCCCCTATACATATGTGAATGAATTTAGTTCAGATGGTATATCTCATCACAAGAGAACTATCGAAAACTTGAAGAGAATGAAAGAGATTGGAGTAGAAGTGTGGATTGCAGAGCAGGAAAGAAAAAATCGATGTGTATTTTGCCCGTAGAACGTTAATCTTCCTTTATATGTTTATTTGAAGGCTTAGAGTAACTTAAAGACGTTTTTAGTTCTTTTAGGAATTCCTGTGTAAATTTTTCTTTTTCTTCATAAAGTTTTTGTGCTTCTGGTAGATAGCAGTGAAATTTTCCGAGAAGGTTTTCCTCTATATATTTTATTGTTTCTTGTAGGGTTTGTCCTCTCAGTGTTCCTGTTATTAGAGATTTTACGATCATGAAGGTTTTTCCTCCCTCAATTAGATGAGCATCGTGTAGAATTTTTCCTTCGATGGTTTTTGGCTTAGCTTTTTTGTGTGATTCCCATGCAACTTGGATAATTTGCTTGATTCTTTGCTCAGATAGACCTTCCTTTCTCAAAAACTGTTTTACCGTTTCCTCGTATTTAGGTATCAGTCCATGTAGATATGCTCCATATGTTAAAAGTTCCTTATCTACATCATAGTTTTTACTAAGTTTTTCGGCTTCTCGCAAAATTCTTAGAACATGAGAAAAGTTATGCATCATATCTTTGGCTTCGTAGTAAGGTTTTACAAACTTTTTAAGCTCTTCTTCATACATATAGTGCCTCCCCAAGTTTTGGGATATCTTCTATCAAATTATAATCTAATATTAATGATAAGAGTTTAGACTTATCTCTGAAATAATTGCTCTGGAATATCATTTAAGAATATTTGTTGGTTAGATAAGGAAGAGACCCTAATGATAAGTGTATGCTTTCCGATAAGAAGAATGTTATTGACATTACAATGTTGAATGGAATTATTTTTATAATAATAATTATTGTAATAATAATTATGAAGTTTTACAATCGTGAAAGGGAACTTGAAATATTAAAAAATTTCTGGAACGCGAAGAACGCTTCTCTAGGTATAATATATGGTAGGAGGGGTATAGGTAAGACTTGTTTACTCATTAAGTTTTCCGAAACGGTGGATAAGGTAATTTACATAGGTATACCTGAGGGTGAATGGAAAATTATAGCGGAGTCAATTACCCAGCAGTTATCTTTACCTAAATATTACGTTTTTTCAGAGTTTGAAGAACTATTGGAGTATTTTTTAACAATATCTTCGAAAAGAAAAGTGCTTGTTATAATCGACGAGTTTCAACGGATTGTAGACGCTATACCAGAAGCTTCATCTATTCTTCAGCAATACTGGGACCTTAAACTATCAAATAGCTTCATAAAACTTATTCTCTGCGGCTCATCCGTTGGAATGATGTTTAAGGAAACCTTGTCGCACAGTGCTCCACTTTATGGGAGAACTTCCTCGGTAATTCACCTTAAACCTTTTAAATATTTAGAGTTCAGGCAAATATTTGATAATTTATCTGAAAGAGATATTATAACACTTTATGCTATATTTGGTGGAACCCCATCGCATTTCAAGTTTATAAATCCGGAAGATCGTCTAGAAGAAAACATATTAAAGATTCTTGATCCGTCAATGTACCTTTTCCACGAGCCTCGTCTAATATTATCTCAAGAAACACGTTCACCTGAGAGGTATCTTTCAATTCTACTCTCAATTGCAAAAGGGAAATGTTCTCATGTGGAGATTGCCAATGAAATAGGTATTAAAGCTACAAGTCTTCCCCAATATTTAAAGGTTCTCGAAGAGATGGATTTAATCGCTAGGGTAACGCCAGTTACGGAGAACGCTTGGAGAAGCAAACTTGGACGATACAAAATAATCGATCCGTTTTACAGGTTTTGGGCTAAATATGTTTTCCCTTTTGAGCATATGCTTGAGATCGGCGAAACGGATGAAGTTTTAAACAAAGTGATTAGTGATCTTTCGGAGATAGTTGCACCAATATTTGAGGACATTGTACGTGAAATTGTCGCAAGAACTGGTATATTTGGCAAATTCTTGAAGCTCGGATCGTGGTGGAATAGGAGAGGAGATGAAATAGATATAGTTGGGTTTAAAAGAAACGAGGTATGGCTGGGTGAGGTAAAATGGGGTAAGATAGGTAAAGAAGACGTACTCAAAGTAAAAAATTTCCCTCAAAAATTAAGAACAAAAGGAGAAATACATCTTTTTATAGTTTCAGGAAAAGATGCTTCAAAAACTGTTTCGAACCTTGCTAATGAACTTAACATAAAAATAATCACATTAAATAACATAGTAAATTACATTAAAAAATAGAAGGAAAACAAACCATTTAGCATTTTCATTCACCTATTATTCTTTTAACGAGCATGTCTAGTTTCTGTTTAAAGGTTACGGGATCTTTTGGAGAGATAATTATTTTCTCTCCCCCAGTGGTTTCTAAAATTAATGCTTTATGGTCGAACATGGTGGCATAGACTTTTACTTTTTCCATTCCTCCACTCGTGGTAAATAAACCATATCTCAGACATCCTGGCATATTTATGCCTATAGCCTTAGATATTGAACGTTCAACTTCGGAACTATTCATGAGACTTACGTTTTTCAATTCTTTAAAAAATATTTTCTTTCGCAACAGCAAACCCTTAATGGTAACACCATCTTCATGTATTTCGTATCTAATCTTATAGGGAAGTATGGAAATAGCTAAAACACATAAAATGTAACACAGAAGCATAGGAGCAATAATCCATGGTAAGTTGCTTAGAACCACGTTGCTTCCAGGTGTTGAGGTAATTATAAAAATATATCCCAAGGATATGGGTACTGATACGAGTAAAACTAGTAGAGAAGCGTATTTTAATACCATTTTTATACCTGGCTGTGGAGGAAGTGAAATATATAAGCTCAATGCAATTCACCTACCAGAATATTGTTAAACGTCGTAAAATCGTTTCCATATTAAAAGAAGTAAATTTGTCCTTATAAGTTTTTTATGTCAGCCCTTTATTAAAGAAATCTATGTTTATGTCTGTTAGAAGTTTTTAGCAAAATTAAAAGTACGATCTAATTGTTTCTCTTTGATAGATGGCTTTTATGGTGTTATGAAGTTTTTCAGCAGTTAAATCTCGGAGTTTATAATGTTTTGCCTCTGTTGCTTGTACTATGTTGCTAATATAATTTGGAGTAAAGTCGTTGTGAGAAGTGTCGACAACTAGTGTTAAAGCGCCTAGTTCTTTGATTTTGCGGCCGATTTCAACTATTTCATCTCTTATGTTTCCTCTTAGTGGAACATTTGCTTTTCCATCGGTGATTAAAACAACTAGTGGTCTTAAATGGTTTCCTTTAAGCTTTTCAAGTCTAATTATCTCTAAGGCTTTAAGCATTCCAGCAGGTAGTGGAGTTTTACCTCCTGTGGGTAGTTTTGCAAGCGCCTCTACTGCTAAATCTACACTATTCGTTGGTGGAAGAAGTAGTTGAGCCGAGTTTCCTCTGAAAGCTATAAACGCGACTCTATCTCTATGAATATAGGCGTCTTGCAGTAAAGCTAATGCTGCACCTTTTGCAGCTTCCATTCTTTTAAGGGCTGCCATAGATCCACTTGCATCGACAACTAAAACTATTAATGTAGATATTTTCCGGCGTCTAACTTTTTCTCGAAGATCTTCATCAGTTATCTTAATTACTTGATCTTCACCGCGAGATCTTTCCTTAGAGTGGATTGCAGCCGCTCGAATAGTTGCGTCAAGAGCAATATCCACTGGTTTACCCTTTGGTAACGTACTTGAAATATATATACCTCTTTTCTCCGAAGATTTTATTTTCAATCTTCTACCGCTACGTAGTTTGCCAACACTCCATACTTTGTCTTCAATTTTGATATCAACTGGTCTTGGGTCACCAATATCAAAAACCTGTTCTCTTGATGAGATACTTTCCTTGTTTAGTGTTTTCTCTGTTTCTTTTTGAACATTATTTTCTTCTTCATCCTCTATTTTTTCAGCTATTTGTTGCAATTCTTCCCGTGTTAGCTGCGGTTTTTCGAAGGGATGTTTTCGCATTCTATGGGGTAATGCAAGTTCCATTGCTTCCAGCACATCTTTCTTAGTTACCTTTGTTCTTCCGTTGAAAGCGGCTATTGTTTTAGCTGTTTTTGTAATGACAATTATAGCTCTATTGCTGACAGCGAATTGAGCACATATTTCTGCTATGTTATGGAGAAGTGTATCGCTTATTTGAACGTTTGGAAGAAGTTGACGTGCTTTTGCTATTCTGCTTTTCAATTCTTTTTGTTCTTTTTCAAATTTTTTAATAAAGTTGAGAGGATCTGTTTCAAATTCCTCTACTCTTTTAACGATTTCCACTTGTAGTTTTGGGTCAGTTATTGGTTGAACTTCGACTTGAAGCCCAAATCTATCAAGTAGTTGGGGTCTTAGTTCGCCTTCTTCAGGGTTCATGGTACCTATTAATATGAAGCGTGCAGGATGCGATACAGATATGCCTTCTCGTTCAACAATGTTTACGCCGCTGGCAGCTGCATCAAGTAGTATATCTGCTACATAATCATCCAAAAGGTTGACTTCGTCAATATATAGGATGCCTCGGTTTGCT
>JAUQZC010000019.1 GCA_030587435.1 Candidatus Baldrarchaeota archaeon
AAGCTGCATGTTAAAGTAATTTAATTATTTGTTTATGTGTTGGTTTTTTCTTGTTTTAATTTGTAGTAGAAGAAGGTTGTTGTTAATATGAGTAGTGTGGTTGAGGTTAGGAATGTTGTTTGAGGTAAGATGTGATCGTAGATGTAGCCTCCTATGTATGGTGCTGGGATCGAAATAATCGATCTATAGGTGTTTATTTTTGAGTATTCTCTTGCTCTTTGCTCCTTTTTTGTGTTAAGTGAGATTGCATTGTTGAAGGATGGTATCCAAAGTGCTATGGATAAGCCTATGCATAGAAGGCTTAAGAATAGAAATGTGATGTGACGTGTTGTTCCAAGTAGTGTGGTAGCTATTACGCCGAGAAACTCAGTTATAACGAAGCCGAAGAGATAGCCCTTTTTATCTATCCATCGACCTGCCAAGTATTGTGATAGGAATGTTACTGAGAACATGAATGTGTTTAGAAGACCTATATCTGTGGCTGATAAACCGTGGATATCGTAGATGTATGCGTTTAGGAGTGAGAACCACATTCCCCATGCGAAGCTGTCTAATATTGTTGCTATGTAGAGCCATGTGAGGTCTTTTCTAGGTTTTAAGGCTTTTATGGCTTTTTTCCACGAGGTTTTCTTTCTTTTTTCTTTTTCAAGTGTTTCAACGCTTAAAATGAAGAAGAACAATACTCCGATTGAGGTTAATATGCCTCCTAATATGAATGTGAGGTTGAAGCCGAGTTTGTCGGCCATTAGACCTGAGAGGGAGGGGACTATTGCTCTTGCGATGAAGAAGGGTGTTATGGTGAGTCCGAATGCTCCTCCCATTTGTTTTTCTGTTACGGATTCTGCTGTCATTGCTCCTCTTGCTGGTTGTTCTGCCATGAATGAGAAGTTCATTAAGGTGTATGCTACTATTAGAAGGGGGTATGTTTTGGTGTAGCCTAGGATGAGTAATGATGTGGCCATTGCTAGACCTGCTAATGTTACGAGTGGTTTTCTTCCGTAGTGGTCTGCTAGTGTTCCTAGGAAGGGTATTATGAAAGCTACGAAAAGGTTTGCTAGGGTGTTGATTGCTCCGAGGTCTTCCATGCTGTAGCCTAATGATAGGAGGTATATGGGGAAGAGTGTTAGGAAGATGGCGTATCCGATGCCTACTAGGGCGGTGTACAAGGATAGTACGTACACGTTTCTGGAGTATTGATTTGACATACGTAAGAAACTACTAAATATACTATTAAAATTTAAGATTCGATGTATTTCAATGGTTTTCAAGATGTATGTAAGGTTTTCTTGTTTTAATTGTTGTATTTATTAAGTTTGATGCGATGTGTATGTCTAGGTTTTTACTGTTAATGTTGGGTTAATATTAAATTGTTAGAGTGTTGTCTAAGTAGAGTTGGAGTTTTATTTTGTTTAGATTTTATTCTTTGAATTTTTCTGATGCTAGTTCTCCTGCTATTCCCCATCTTGATTTAGGTATTTCATGTATTATTACGTCTACTGCTTGTGGTGGGATACCTACGTCTTCGAAAACTTTGGTTATGTTTTTAACGATTTGTTTAATGGTTGTTTCATCTCTTCCTTCCCACAAATAAACATGTACTATAGGCATTTCCCTCACCTAATTAAATTTTTGAAATTTAAATTGGTAGAATGTATATAATTTTAATGTAGAGGTGTTGTTTTGTTGCTGTGATTTTAATGGATGAGAGGAAGAGATGAAGGGTTGCTAGGAGGTTGAGGTTAGAGGGTACTTTAGGTTTTACTGTGAAGGTAGGTTGACTTTGAAGCAGGCTGCTGATTTGGCTGAGATGAATGTTTAGGATTTTTATATGATTGGTAAAAGGAAGGTTTTTTACTAATATTGGTGTTGAGGATTTAAGAGAGGAGTTAGAGGAGTTTGGAGGATGAAGGTTTCTAATACAGGGTCATTGATAGTTCTTTATGAGACAAGTCTTTTACCGGTTTTGCGCAAAATGTATGGTGAGGTTTTGGTGCCGTTGGCGGTTTATAATGAGATTAGTAGGGTGGGGAGGGAGTGAAGTTATTTGATGTTGTTTGCTTTTTTCAGTTTTCTTTGAAAATGGTGGTAGGAAAGACTGTAAATGAAAATGGAACAAAAGATATAGCCCCAAAAAATGGTGCTAAAATATTCGACTGGTCGGATAAGTATTAAAATAAAAGCATTTAAAGTGAAGGCGAATAATGTTCCAAGCAAAGTGACGAGTAAAGCGGCTTTCCAAGGCTTTTTTGGAATGTTTCTGAAAAATATGAAGGTTAGTGCACAGGACATTATTGTTAGAAGGCTAAGAAGTAAGAGATCTATGATATTTGTCATTCTTCTCACCACTTATATAAATTCTCATTTATAGTGTTTGTGTCATGTTTATTTGTGTTGGGATTTGTTCTTGGAAGTTTTGTAAGGGTTTTCTTTTGTGTTGGGAATTTTCGTAGCACGTGCTGGGTTGTGTTATTCGATAAATGTTCTTGTTGCTTCTATTCTTTTGCCTTTTACGTTTAAGTTTATCATTGTTGGCGCTTCTTCGTAGTTTAAGCTGTGTTTTGAGGTTAGTTCTTCTTTTAATATTTTGGTATTTTTGTTTGGTTGCTGTTTGATTTTTGTTGTTAGTTTGTAGTGGAAGGTTGTTTTTGTCAGCGTTTAGATTTTGAACGTATATTTGATGTTTAAGGGTTAAGTTTACATTTTATTTGCGTTTTAACTATTGTTGGGTTAAATTTGAGATGTCGAGTTGGAGGGAGAAAATTGAAGAAAAAGAGGAAAAGTGTTTTTGATCAAATTTTCGGTAGTTTTTTCGATGAATTTGAGTCTTTTTTAGATATGCCTAGTATTGGGGGTCAAACTGGGTATTCGATAGAGGTTACGTGGCGGGGAGATCAGGAAATTGTTAAGGTTAAAACTTTTGGTAACGTTGATAAGGTTGCACTTAAAAACGAAATTAGAAGACAATATCCAAATGCTAAAATTGTTTTCGAAGGGGGGAAGGAAGAAATTTCGTTAATAAAAGAAGTGAAGGAAAATGGGGTTAAAGAATTAGATCGGCGAAGTGAAGTTAAAAAAGTAGGAAGCCCTTTAATCAAAGAAGTACGAGAAGAGAATCTTAATGAAGATAATGCCTAAGCGCGCTTGCGTAGAATGTATATTTTGCTGTAGTATTTTGTTTTGAGCATTGTGTTAGATTTATGGGAATTTCATGTTTGTTTTTGATTGGTAGGATTCATGTATGCGTAAAGTACGTTGGCGTCTACTAGGTACTCCATTTCTTGGCCTCCAAATATGCTAAAATTTCGGCTTTTCTGTGAAAATCTTTCTTTAGTTCTGCTAAGCCGAGTTCAAAGATTATTTTTGCCATTTTTCATCAATCCATTCTGGCACTTTCAACTTGATGGTTCTAGTAGTCACTTTTAATTCTCCAACATATTTTAATAAACTCAAATACTTAAAATCTTACGTCATTCAGATATTAGCTAAATTATTTAATTTCCATAAACCTTGAGAGTTTGATGGTAATCTTGGATAAATTTTCTGGAAATTGGTAGTCGCTCTAATCTTGTCTTACGGAATTTGTAGTGGTATGTCTTGTCTATGTGGCCTCTATACCGTTTAAGTTTTCCATTACGATTATTGGCTTTGGAAACTGCTTTACATATTCAACTATTTGATTAGCTATGATGTGGAGTTGCTGGTTTGCTTTAAACTTCTCTTTACCTTTAAGCTCCTTAACTTTCTTTAGAAGCTTCTTTTCTTGAAGTTTTCTTCTAATGTGACTGTATAGTCCTCTTATTTGTTTGACTTCCTCTCTTCTCCAGAGCTGCCCCTTCATCGGCTTTTCTGGATTTTTCTTTGAAACGACGACTGCTACGGCTAGGTTGTGTTCCCCTCTGTCTATTGCTATGATTGTTTCAAAGTCATCTGGTAGTTCAACGGTTTTCTTTAAAACGAAATGAGTGTACCATTCACCGTTACGCTTAACTATCTCAACCGTTGTGAATTTCCATTTTCCACTAAAGGCTTCTTCAATCCTCTGTCTCTGCCTTTCATCGAAGACTATCGGCAGACTAATTCTTTTCTTCCTGTTCAAGATTGGCGTTAACCAGTATGGTGTTAAGATGTTTGTTGTTGTAGCATTTCTTGCAGATTGTGTAGATATTAGCGTGCTAGCTGGTGAAGAGGAAAATAGGGTTTAAAATTTTAGAATGTAATGTTTGTTTGTGTGGTGGTTGGTGTTTTGGTTATGCTTTTAAATGTTGGTGTATATTTGTTGTTAGTGTTTTGTGTGGGGTGTTTTGTGTGAGTGTTTTTGTTTCGAAGGAGGATGTTAGGGAGTTTTTGAGGTTGAATATTATTTCTCAAATCGTTCTTGTTAAGGAGAAGTTGAAGTTTTTTGAAAGGAAGTATGGTTGTGGTTTTGAGGAGTTTGAGAGGAGGGTTCGGGAGGGTAAGGAGGTTTTTGAGGAGTGGGATGATTATATTGAGTGGAAGGCTTATGTTGAGAGTTTGAGGGATTTGGAAGAAAAGTTGGGTCAGGTTGAAAATGCTAAGGACATTAAAGTTGCTTAGGGAAAGTAAAATTGTAAAGTCTTTTGAGATTTTAGATTTTAAAAGTGGGAGGGATTTCTACTTTTTTAAGATAAAGGTTGTTCTTTATGTTTTAATGTTGATTTTGGTTGGGGTTTTAGGAAAGTTAAGAGGAGTATGGTAGCTGTGTGTTTTAGCTAGGTTTTTAAGGGGGGATGCGTATTTTTTATTGATGTTTTGCGGGTGGTGGTAGGTTGTGGAAGAGAGGATTGTTGTTGATCCTAGGGTTTTGCGGGGTAAGGCTGTTATTAAGGGTACTCGTATTCCTGTTTATTTGATTTTGGAGTTGTTGGCTGCTGGTATGAGTGTGGAGGATATTTTGAAGGAGTATCCTGAGCTTAAGGAGGAGGATATTAGGGCTGCTTTAGAATATGCGTCTAAATTATTGAAGAGTGAGGTTGTTTTGCCTTTAGAGGCTTGAAAATGGCTAAACTTCTTGTAGATGAGAATATTCCGTTGAGCGTGATGAAGTGGCTGCAAGAAGAGGGCCATGATGTTGTTAGAGTTTCTCAGGTTGGGCTTAAGGGTGAAAAAGATGAGGTTATAATAGATTTTGCTAGGAAGGAGAGAAGAATTATTTTAACTTTAGATTTGGATTTTGGATGTATGTATTATTTTTCGAGGGATTTTGCTGTAATTGTTGTCAGGGTTAAGCCTCCTACGCCGCAAAATATTTTGTCTTGGTTGAGGAAGGCTTTTAAGAAAATAGATTTGGATAAGCTGGATAAAGGATTAATTATAATATCTAAGAAGGTAAGGATTATTACTTGAATTACTAATTTTTCCTTGTTGACGTGTTTCTTGGAGGTTTTGGATTATTTTAATTAGGTTTGTATGTAGTTTTGTTGCTGGTAATGTTTAAATGCACATATAGTTGTAGGTGGTGGGTATGCCTCATAAGACGATAACTATTTCTTTGGAGGCGTATAAGGCTCTTTTAAGAGAGAAGAGAGGTAAGGAATCTTTTACGGACGTCATTTTAAGGTTGACGTCGAGGAAGAAGAGGAGTTTGCTTGAGTTTTTGGGAAAATGGGCTGGGGATCCTGAAGAATTGGATAGGGCGTTAACAGAGTTAGATGAGTTGTGGAAGGCTTGGGGTAGGGAGGCTTCTAAGTGATTTTGGATACGAGTGTGCTTGTAGCTTTGCTTCGTGGAGATGAGAGTGTTAAGGAGAAGATTAGGGAATGTGAGGAAAATCGTGAGCCTTTGAGAACAACTACTGTGTGTGCGTTTGAGCTTTACTATGGGCATATAAGTCTTCGAGGGCTGGAGAACATTTGAAGTTTGTCGAGGAGCTTTTAAAGGCGCTTGAACTTGTTAATTTTGATGAGAAGATGGCGAGGATATCTGGGGCTGTGTTAGTTGAACTTAGACGTGAAGGACAGATGGTTGATATTAGAGATTTATTTATTTCTGCTGCTGCGATAGCTTTGGAGGATAAAATAGCTACTAAAAATATTAGGCACTTTGGAAGAATAAAGAAACTTGAAGTTGAGTTGTGGTAGATTGTATATTTTGCTGTGGTATTCTTGTTGGGCGTTATGTTAGATTTATGAGAGTTTTATGTTTGTTTTTGTTTTTCTTGATTGGTAGGTCGATGTATGCTTTTGCATCGTATAGTTTTCCTTGTAGTTCTCGGTGTTTTCCGCTTTTTCTAACTAGGTGTGGTCCTTCAACTTTTCTTGCGATGTAGATTATCCTTTTCCCGATTATTCCGTCTCCTGGGCTGGTTAGGATGGTCATGTTATGCAACCTCTACGGTTTCTTCTTTTAGCATTTTTTCAACTGCTTTGAATGCTGTTTCGATGTCTATGCCGAGTTGTTCTGCGATTTCGCTTACATAGTGTACTCCTGGGTTGTTGGTTAGGTAGTTGTCGATTAGTTTTATGGCTTCTTCAACGGAGACTTCTCTTATTTCTATGATTTTTTGGGTTAGTACGTTTTCAAGATAGTGTTTTACGGCTTTTCGTATGAACTCTGATCTTGACCTATAACCTAGCTTTTTTACGGCTTTATCGATTTTTTGGAGTTTTGTTTTCTGTAGGCGTACTGGAACGATTACTTGTGTTTTTTCCTTTTTCGTTTTTAGCTCCATTGTAAGGGCACCACGATGCATACCTGTATTCAATGTATGAATTGTATATTGATATTTAAACTAGTTATTTCAAGTTGTTTAATCGTAAGGTATTGTTTGGTTGTGGGAGCTGTGTTTGAATTTAGGTTTAATTGTTCTAGTTGGTTAGGTGTTTGGTGTTTTGTAGTTATGTTTATTAGTTTTGTTGGGTAGGTAAGGTGTAGGTGTGTGTTGTTATGGTTTCAGAGGTTAGAATTAGGGTTCCGTTGGATATTTTGTCTTTGGTTTCTGATAGTTTGAAGAATAAGTTGAGTGAGTTGGAGTTGGAAATTAAGGTTGCTAAGGAACGTATTAGAAGATTTGAGGAAAAATATGGTATGGATTCTGATAGTTTTCTTAGAAAATATGAGGCTGGTAGTTTGGGTGATGATGAGGATTTTGTAGCGTGGTATGGTGAGTTGATGTTTTTGAAGGAAGCGGAAAGGGAGTATGAGAAGTTGAAAATGGTGATTGAAGATATCCGTAGAGGATTATCTAAGTGAGATTTT
>JAUQZC010000070.1 GCA_030587435.1 Candidatus Baldrarchaeota archaeon
CTTAACGGAAGAGTTTCGAAGCGTTCTTCCCAGTAAATTACACTTCTCCCCGGTCTAACTATCTCGATATCTTTTCTCAGTTCCTTCATGGTGGTTGCAATAACTCCCTTAGTCCCAAATCTCGCCAGATGAATGCCATAGTCAAGTATAAAACCATCCTTATCAAGCGAAATGGTCCTTTCGCATATATCTCCAGATTTCTCAAGAATTAACACATTAAATCCCCTTTTTGAAAGCAACGCGCCTGAAACTAAACCTCCCATACCCGCTCCAACGATAACAACATCATAAAACATCTTATCATTCAACCATCAATTTATGTTGGTTAAAATTAATGTTAATCTAGAATCGAATTAACATAAATATTCTTAATGAAAGTCAAAACAACGTTAATGATATCTTGCTAGGTAAGAAAGAAAACAGTTAGGCGTTAGGTTACTTTTGCTCCTTCAGGTATGTCTCTATCTACTGTAAGTAGTGCCAGTTTATCATTTGTCTCTGCTGCTAAGATCATGCCTTCAGAGATTTCACCTGAGAATTTTGCAGGTTTTAAATTAACTAGAAAGATAACTTTTTTACCTAGAAGTTCCTCAGGGGTATAGTAGCCAACTAGGCTTGAAATTGTTTGACGTACTTCGGTTCCTAGATCGACCTTAATTTTATAGAGTCTTTCGGTTCTAGGAACTCTAGTAACTTCAATTATACGTCCAACTCTCATATCCAGCTTCTTAAAATCACTGATCGTAATATATTCGGGCAAAATACCACCTCCAATAGGTTTTCGAACCCTTTGATGAAAGACTATTTATCCTGGCTTTGTTCTCCTATAATTTTCCCATCTCTTAAATATATTATTCTATCTGCTATTTCCGATATTTGTGGATCATGTGTCACCATGATTACAGTTGAGTTTTCCTCTTTTGCAAGTTTTCTCATCAGTTGTACAACCATTAATCCTGTCTCAGTATCAAGGTCTCCTGTAGGTTCATCGGCAAGAATTATCGAGGGATTATTTACGAGGGCTCTAGCAATGGCTACACGTTGCTGTTCACCGCCACTTAACTCGTCAGGCCTATGATTCATCCTATCTTCTAATCCAACCATTTCCAATAACCTTCTTACTCTTTTCTCTCTCTCCTTTTTTGGAACTCCAGAAATCAATAAGGGTAGTTCAACATTTTCATAAGCTGTTAAAACAGGTATTAAATTATAAAATTGAAAAACAAACCCTATTTTCCTTCTTCTTAAAAGGGTTAACTCTTTTTCAGACTTAGTTGTAATATCTTCACCATCTATGTAAATTTTGCCGCTAGTAGGTTTATCTAAAGTCCCGATGAGATTAAGTAACGTGGTTTTTCCGCTACCTGAAGGACCTACAATTGCGACCATTTCCCTACGGTAAACTTTCAAGTTAACATTTTTAAGAGCATGTATTTCTGTTAATCCCATTCTATACACTTTGCAAAGATCAACGGTTTCTACAACCACTTCTCTACCCATATTTTTCCCTCTTAGTTTCTTATAGTCTTGATCCTTTCCTCAATATCTCTACAATACTTAGTTTCGTGGTCTTGTAAGATAAACATGCTGAAATTATGAGAGCTGTGAAAAACACCAAAGAGAACACGTAGAAATAAAGAGTGTATGGTACAGTCAAAGGTAAAGTTAAATCGCTAGTTAAGTTGTTTGACTGTATAAGTTCAAAAGCTATTATAAGACTACTTACAACACCTGAAATATAGCTTAAAAATGCGATTATAAAAGCTTCCATCACGTATACAAGGACTGTCTGCTTTCTATCCAAACCTATACTTCTTAAGACACCGGTTTCCCACGTTCTTTCTTGAATAGATGTAACAAGAGATGTAGCATGACCTAAAACCGCAATAACAACAGCAAATGAAAGAAGAATTGTGAAAAGCTTTGAAATATCTTCATAGCTTTCAACAGCATTTTCTGCAAGTTCCTTTGTAGTGGTAACCTGAATATCGTATTCACCACCTATTTCATTCGAAATAGCATTTGCAACCTTAATCGAATCAAAACCCTCTTTAACTTTAACAAGGAATCTATCAACAACCAACATCTTAGTAATGTTACAATAGGTTTCAAGAGAGACAAGCCCATCTGTAGCCGCAGCTCTTTGCTTAAATTTTGTGAAGCTAAATCCCGGGATACTAGAGGCTATAGCCGCAATTTTCAGCACAAACGTTCCATAAACAGTTTCAATCCTAATTTTATCACCTACACCTATATTTAAGCTTTCAGCAAGCCCTTTACTAATAATTATTGTACCATTTTCCTCTGCAAGCTTCTTGAAAGCCTCATGCAAAGTTCCTCTTTCAAAATCTATATCCCTAGCGTAAGTTACATTTGGAAAAGTTGAAGCATTTACACCAAAAATTTTGAGAGCATACTGCTTATATAATACGAGATCTCCAGCTTTTACGGTTATGCCCGTTGTAACAGGACAAACAGCCTCAACACCCTCAACCAAACTAATATTCTCAGCTATCGACACCGGAACGTACTCTCTTGGATATACAACTATATCTGCACCTAAATAGTTTTGAACATTTATTTGAGAAGAGGCAGCGTACATCGAAGTAATAGTTCCAACCAATATAATGAAAGCTATGGAGGTTGAAAGCATAAAGAAAGTTAAACTACTTCTTCTCTTATGTTTCATAATATTTCTTTCAGCTAAAGTAGCTTCAATTTTCCATAACTTTCCAACAATTTTAGAGAAGAATTTTGCAGTTAAGGGTAGAATTGCTGTGAAAGTGAGTGTTAAGCCAACAAGTATTAAGCCAAGAGAAATGAAAGTAACCATGATGAAAATGGATTGATTACCGTAAAAGCCTATTATTGGAAGCAAAAACATCATGAAACTTGTGGCGGCAAAAAGACTGATACCACCAATAACAAGACCGACATTAACTCTTTCAGGTCTTAACTTTCTCTCCTCTTTCTCGGTTATAATCATTCTCCTAACAGCTGGAGACAAGGCTTCAAGAGGAGTCATTTTAGAAGCAGAATAAGCAGGATAAAACCCACCAATAATACTAGTTAAAACTCCTAATAGTAGTCCGAGATTTAAGCTTTGAGGAGATACAACAAAGATTGAAACTTGAAATTGCTTTCGAAAACCAACTAGTGAAGGTGAAATTACGTATTTTCCAAGGAGTAAGCCTAGACCCAAACCTACTGTTGAGCCAATTAAACCTATAATGATAGCTTCAATTAGTATGGAGGTAAAAATTTGTGCTTTGGAGGAACCTACTGAGCGAAGAATACCTATTTCCCGTATTCTTTCTGCAACGTTCATAAGCATTGTTGAAACTATTAGGATACAAGCCATTAAAACGGCAATTAAAACAAAAATATTTAGCATAACTCTTTGGGTAGAAACTACACCACTAACACTTTCTAAAACATATGCTTTTACCAGAAAAACTGTGTATTCCAATCCAATTTTTTCTTGAATGCTTGAACCTATCTCTACGATTTTACTAACACTACCTTCTAAATCACTATAATTTATGATCTCCTCGCTAAGCTTAACAAACAGTACATCAACTGTATTGTTAAGGCCCGATAAACCTTGAAGGGTTTCTAAACTTACAAAAACAACTCTTCTCATATTTACAGGCAACTCGCTAGGAGTTTTAATTATTCCACCTATAGTTAAACTAGAATTAACGTAATGTTTCGCTTCAAAGTTATACATGCTAAGAGTAAAGTTTTCACCCACATAGATGTCAAAATTAGTAGCTATAACATCTGGAACTAGACATCTATTAGTAGAAATATCTATAGAACCCTCTATAACCTCAAAACTCCAATTATCTCCCACATCAGAAGTATTTACACCGATAAGAAGAAGTCCACGCTTCTTATCACCAATGTACGTTATGCCTCTTAAAATAAGCGCCGGAACAACCTCTTCAACACCTTCAACGCTAAGAACTTTCTCCGACATATTTACGGGGTCGAAGAAAGTGCTTGTACCCTTACCCGTGATAATGATATCGTATTTTCCAAGATAAGCAGTGTATCCCTCGACTAGATTCACCGTTAAACTGTCAATTGTCGTATTTACCGCAATGAAAAGAGAAACAGCTAGAACTACACCTACAAAAGCAATAAAAGTTCTGCTTTTTCTCCTCCAAAGATTTCTAAAAGCTAATTTAAACGGCGTATACAAACCTACCCCCACACATTAAGGCAGTAACCTACATTTCAAATCAAAATATTTAACCCTTTTTGAAAAGTTCTCTTGTCAATGTTTGAATAAAAATGTTGGTTTTTGGGAACATTCGGCGAGAAAGTTATACATTTTAATGTCAAAACCTAAAAATATCATGCAAAACGTCATAACGTTTTTTACAAAAATCAGCAACCCTTGCGAAATTCTTATCTCCTGTACTTAAAAATTTAACGTAAAATTTTTCGGTTAACATTTGTTAACCTATGAAGCATAAAGCCACTATAAATGAATTGGAAGCCAATTAAAAACTATTTCACAATCATTTAGAAAATACAAGAATATTATGTAATATAAAGTTATTTTTACAAAAAATTGTATTTTAGATGATCATCTGAGATAGTAAAATTTGTTGTTGCTAGTATTACTATTATCATCTAAAGTAGATTAAACAAGGTTATTTTAGTCAACATCTTTTTAAAATCGATAAAAATCAATATTACCTTTATATACATGATGATAGTACCTTATCTCAAGAGAATCACAAATAACTTATTGTGTAATTGCGAAGTTAACAGAAAGTTCGGGAGACAACACTGATGACAATTCACAACGTCTATGTGTTCAGAAAGAGCGGGGAACCGCTAGTACATGTTAAAATAGGAAGTATAGAGGCAGACCCATGCTTAGTTACTGGTCTACTTAGTGCAATTTATTCCTTTACATTAGAAATAACTAAAAAAAGACTAAAAAGCATAACCGTGGAAGACTGTCAGTTCGTGGTTCTTGAGGATAAAGATAGCAGCCTGATATTTGCGGCTTGCGTAGATTTCGAAGAAAGTGTAATAGACATACAGAAAAGGCTTAAGGACATAAAGAGGCTATTTACAAGGAAATACAAAGACATTAACTACGTAGGTGATGTTACATTCTTTAAACCATTCGAAAAAGAGATAAAAGAAGTTATGTTTGCTCCCCCAATTAACATAGATGGAAGCACCCTCCTAACCGTAAAGGAAAAATTAAAAGAAATGTCAGAACTAAGCGAAATACAAGGATGCGCTCTCTATTCTGCAACTGGAAAACCTATTCTGTCAATACAAATTCCAAAAAACATCGAGGTCAGTTTACTAAAAAGAATAGAGGGTCTACTTCTTGCATCATCAACTTTCCAAGAGTTGAAACCAGTACTAATACGTGTAGAAAAGTTTCCTGTTATTGTTATCGGTAGTGACCTACTGATACTTGCTGTAGTTGTACAAGATGATGAAAGCGTCGGCGTAGCTTCTATAGTTGCTGAAGAATATCTTAAAAAAATCGACTTTACAATAAAAATCGCTGGGAGTGTGCTGGAAGATTAGTATATTTAAAAAAATATTAGGAGGTAGAAATGTTAATATGTCTAAGAAGGGAATTTTTGAAGAAATGCGAAAAATATTAGTAAAACTTGAAGAAACTACACCTGATGTATTTGCTAGTGCAATAATCCGAAAAGATGGATTAGTTGTTGCCAGTGCAGTTCCTGAGGAGGTCAATAAAAGGGTATTCGCAGCAATGGCCGCATCGGCCCTTGGCGCAAGTTCGAGGGCTCTAAAAGAATTAAAGCAGGGAAATTTAAAACGGTTGCTAGTTGAAGGAGAAGGAGGACAAATGGTGTTGATGGAAGCAGGTCAATTAGTTCTAACAACCTTGATCAGGAAAGATGCAAATCTGGGTCTAGTATTCATGAATTTAGAGAAAGTAGTTGATGAATTGAAAAAATACGCATAAACCCTTTCAGCAATGAGCTGGGAGGGTGAAAAATGAAGGAGGAAGGAATGGAAGTGACAAGATTTCTAAATATAATAATATATGGATTTCAAAAAGCATTATGGGAAGTTATGGGTGAAGCAGCTATTGCTGCTTCTTACCCGGTAGGAAAAAGTATGCTTGAAATAATGAAAAAGGAACTTGGGCTAAAAGTTGCTGGAGAAAAACCTGAAGATGTCCTCAACGGTATCGCAAAACGGTTAACAGAAGACTTTAAAATAGCCAAAGAAGTTAAGATCGGTAAGTCAGGCGACACAATTACAGTGGACGTCGAAGGTTGCATATGTTTGCCTGTAACACAACGTCTAATAAACACAGGAATAAAACCATTTGCATGTCCATTTACCAATATAGCTATGGCTGCAATGGAAGAGCTTCTAGGAATACCAACAGGGATTTCTTCGCTTGAAGTTAATAGTCCTAAATGCAAAATAGTCTTTGAAATGCTCAGAAAATAGCCAATAAATTACCTCTTATTTTTTATTATTGGTGAGAGGTTCCCGGGGCCATGCGGTCTCCCCCCTCCTCCAAGCGAAACCTCTCTCAAAGTTACATGCTCTTTTTAACTATTTTTGACCCGGGAACCCACCAAAACCTAGTGTCCTGGTGATATGAATGGATTTTGTTATTGTAAATAACTCCTTTTCTTCAGTTCTAAGCGTGATGAAGAACTCCAACGGGTCAGTCACCATTTTTCCTCCACAAGACATAACTAAAAACCCTATATACTATTCTAAAGAATTTATGAATCTTATTTCAAAAATAATAGAAAAAGCAAAATCGTTAGAAATAACATCCCTATATATCTCCTTACGCAATAAACACAGTCATCTTCGAAAATTACTTTATAAGATGGGGTTTGAACCTGTTTCCACAATGAGTAGAATGACACTGGACATGCAATCGATAAAGCCTCCATATTTTCCTCCTCCACCTGCATATGTGTTTAGAAATTTTAGAGATGAGGATAAAGATAAATGGGTAATGTGCGCAGCTTCAGCGTTTAATACTACAACAAGGTCTACGTTAGCTAATTTTGAAAAATACTGGCTCAACGACAAAAATTTTGATTCAAAACTTCACTACGTTGCCTTAGATAAAAAGGATCAAGTAGTTGGAATTCTAAGCTGTTGGTACTATCCTCTTAAAAATGAAGGTTTCGTTAAAATACTTGCCGTTCATCCTCAGCATAGGAGGAAAGGCATCGCCAAACATCTGCTTTCACTAGGTCTACTCAAATTAAAAGAAATTGGAGCAAATATGGTGTCTTTAGATGTCTCTGTCAGCAATTACCCAGCGCTAAAATTATACAAAATGTTCGGGTTTCAAGAGGAAGGAATAGTTATGAGGAAACTTATTTTAAAGGATTTCTTTTCGAAAGAATGTGGTTAGATGGAAAGGACATGATTAGGATACCATATCTTCCAATTATTCTGCAGTCCTTTACTTTTGCTTTCATGAACTTCTCGAAAAAAGCAGTGAGAATTTCCGAAATAAACTTACATACTGGCTCGGAGAGGGTTTCCCATTTCATTATGTAGATATGGTTTTCCAAGTTCTTTATTTCAAAGGAACTAACACCTAAATAGTTGATAAGTAATTCTCTAATGTCATTAAAGATAAGACTTCTATCGATATTTGAAACTGGCTTACCATGTTTCCATAAAAGATGTTGTTCCAGAGTGTTTGCGATATTATTGATATGTTTTTCTGTTTCTTCAGGTTTTAACTCAGAGCATATAAGAAAGAAGCGAGTAAGGATGTCGTAAATATCTGGTAATATTGTAATTGTGCTATAACTTAACAATTCTTCCTTTTTTACAAAGTTTTTTAACAATTCTCTTATTAACGCAGTTATACTTATTTCTCTTTTCATTGCTATTTTTTCAAGTTTCTCCAAGAGTTTACGTGGAAGTCTGATGCTAATGTGTGCTTCAAATCGACGTGACATGGTAGGCACCTTCAAGATGGCATACAACATCTGGTATTGCAATGCAACAATTATGAGTAACCATGTTGCGATGTAGGCTCTCAACTTTACTGCAAATAGCTATTAACATGCCCAAAATTAATTGTATGTATTCATTAATCTCATATTGTGCATCATTTTGCTGAAAAACGTCATGCTGTATTACTAATTGTCTGTATGTTACTTTTTGCATTACCATGTGTCACACACATTTTTATGTTCTAGTACCTATTACAACAATTGTCTTCAATACCCTTCAAATTCGCTGGGAGGTATCTCCTTTCACTAATCAAAATGGATATAAAAATATTGTTGCAAAAATCTTACGAGAAATGCGAGAAGAAAAGAATATCGAACCACTTTTCCAAGTGTTAGGTGATAATGTAAGTTTAGATATGAATACTTTACATAAAATTGCCTCAAATATGGGAAACGTTAACGATAGGTATTATAGCGATAAAAATCCATATGCAAACCTGAAAGATACTGTGTTACACGCCTTAATACTTAATTTGGCAAAAAATATGAAGGACAAAAGGAAAACGGAAATATTAATGGAGTTAATAAATTTCTTACCATCAAATATGGCTGGTAGAGAGAGAAAATATGAACCAAAAACGTATATCCTAAGTCCTTATCTTGAGATGTTATTTGTAAGAGAAGACTCAGAAAAAATTTTAAAGCAAATAACAGTAGAAACCATCAAGAACATTGTAGATTATTCTGTGCTCCAAATTTGTAGAAAAATCGTAAAATGCATTAGAAAACATATTTTTAATGGCATATTTCCGTCTAAGAGATTTAATGCACTAGAATATAGACTTTTTCAAAAAATGTTTGAGAAGCCACGCAAACCTTATAAAGATATAATTAAGGGGACAAATATACAACCTAGAAAAGGATACTCACTACTAAATCGTATAAAGAATCATGTGAAGTTCATAGCGATACCCCAAGCTAATATAGGTGGATTTAAGAACTTTTTTGTGCTTTTAGAAGAAGCAGATCCGGAAGAACTACTGAACATACCTTTCAAATGTCCATTCATCGATGTTTATGAGTGTTTTGACCTTCTGTGCGGTAAAACTGCCATAGGAGCTTTGCTTTGGACAAAAAATATAAAATCTTTTGTAGAATGGGCGAAAAAGAAAAAACGGTATACTACTCGGTTTTTAGCATGTAGAACTTCCGAATGGAAATTTAATACAAACCTTAACCTCTATGATTATCAGAATGGGTTATGGAACTTAGATTGGGAAAAACTTTCCGAATGGCTCTATAATTTCTTAATAGATGGCCAATGGTGTTACGTCATCCCAGAAGCGGAAAACATCACCCCCGTCGAAAATATTTCTTTGGATGATATTGATATTAAAATAATATCTCTTCTTAGATCAAATTATCGTCTAAGTACAAGCAAAATAGCTAAGGTTGTGGGGATTTCTAATATCCAAGCGTGGAGAAGAGTCAAAAGAATTCTAAAAAGTAATATTTTGGTACCCATTGTTTTCCCTCTAAGAATGGGATTGGAAGAAGATTTCCTTCTTTACGTAAAATGTAGAAAAGAAATATTTAATCCGCTTATGTCAATACTTAAAGAACTGCCATATGTATTAACTAGTAAAATATTCTCGTTTCACATACACGATAAAATTTATCAAGAGTTTTTTGCAAGATTACTGTTGCCTAGAGGTGGGTTAATACGGTTTTACGAAATGTTAATTCCACTCCTTGAGGAGGGACGCATAGAAAATTTTGGAATTTACGTCATAAAGAATACATATTCTTTAGATTTCCTAATTTCATAAGTCACAGTAATGTTTTAGCCACCTACTATTGACGGTTAACCCTCTAAATCTGAAGCAGGTTATCGAAGAAAGAGGTATGGACTTAAAAATAATGGATTTAATGGAGTTAATATTGCAAATAGTCTAGTTCAAAATTAAAGATGTGAAGAAATGGTTGTTTAAAAATTCTAATTTTATTTATCTGTGTGGCTCAATAATTACTTTGATACATTCTTTTGCTTCAGCAACGATTCTGAAACCTAAGCCTGCCTCTTCTAAGCTTAATCTATGTGTAATCATGTCTCGCACGTTTATTTTATGGGCACTAATTATTTCTAGTGCTTCTGCAAGATCCATGGGACTAGCACCGTAAGATGTTGTTACCGTTATTTCATTTCGCCAAAAATCGGTAATAGGTATTGTTACTTTAACATCCGGCGGCGGCACTGCGAAAAATAGAATGGTGCCTCCTCGATCTACACATTGCCATGCTTGGTGAACAGCCGGTAGGGCTCCGGTACAAATTATAACTCGGTCTGCGGGTCTATTTTCATTTACTTCCCGTAAAATGGTTGGCACATCTTCTTTAGCATTTATTACAACATCTGCTCCAAATTTCTTGGCGGCTTTCAACCGGTATTCATTAATATCGGTTGCAATGACTCGTTCTGCTCCTTTTAACTTAGCTAATTGAATGTGGAGTAGACCGGCTGGTCCGCTTCCAAGTACAAGTACTGTGTGACCTGGTTTTACTTGTGCTATTCTTTGTCCGCGGATAACGCAGCCTAATGGTTCAATGAATGTTCCTTCTTCAAAAGACACGTTGTCAGGTAGTATGAAAACTCCGCGCTCCACATTTATTTTTGGTACACGGACGTATTCGGAAAAGCCGCCGGGGTCAAAATTTGTTGTGTGTAAAGTTTCGCAAGCGGTGTGATGGCCACTTAAACAGTAACGACATTTATTGCATGGGACATGGTGGGATACAAATACCCTATCGCCGACTTTATAGCGTTTTACGCCTTCTCCAACTTCAACGATTATTCCTGTAGCTTCATGGCCCAGAACTCTAGGAGCCTTTTTAATACGGTACCATTCCATTACATCACTACCGCAGATACCACAAGCCATGACCTTTACCAGAATTTCTCCAGGTCCGATTTTAGGTTTTGGAATTTCCTCTATCCTTATATCGTTATTATTGTAATATACTGCGACACGTATTTTTTACACCCCTCTTCTACTACTTTCTAGGCGATTACTAACAAATTTTTAATATTAATAGGAAGGTTCAGTTATCTTGCTTATTTAATTTTTAGTGTTTACCACTAAATTTGATGGTAATTCATTTTATGTCATAAGAAAGCTATCGAATGGCTTATCAACAACTTAAAATTCAAATATTTCTGGAAGCTACCTCATATATGTTGCTATGACTTTAACTTTATGTTTTTCAGCCTCTACCTGCGCACTTGGATGAACTAAGTAACCAAACAAGAATCCTAAGACGTCTTTGTCTGGAAAAGCTCTTCTCACCTTCTCTAATATTCTTAAAAACTGTCTAACTTCTCTGGCGTAAATTCTAGATTTACATTCACCTACTATAACAATTTCCTCGGAATCTCTTTTCCCAATCCCAAACAAATTAATTTGAACTTCTTCACCGTCAATATTTACGAAAGTAGGTGTTAAATCTTCAACATAAATGTTCATATGTCGTTCAAACCATCCAGGCACCATAACTCTGGCGATGTCCTCTAACCCAAAACCTACAGTATCACTTAATCTTCCAACCTGCACAGCTAATTCTCTAACAGCATTCGATAGTTGCTGAACACTTCCTTCTGTTCTCGCTTGTGCTTCTGCTAGCATGTCAACTCTCTTTGCCAGCGTGTTGAGCTGTTCCTCCGTTCTTCTCTGTGCTTCTGCTAGTGCGTCGACTCTGCCTGAGAGTTTGCTTAATGCTTCTTCTGTTCTCGCTTGTGCTTCTGCTAGCATGTCAACTCTGCTCGAAAAGATGTTAAGTGTCTCTGCCAATGTATTGATTTTTTCTGCAAGGTCTTTAACGGCTGATGTTAACTTATCGAATTCTTTTCTTGTCACTTTGATTTCACGTACTTTGTCTTCTACTACTTTCACTATAAACTCGTAGAGTTCTGGTGTTATTGACAACTCTTATCACCTTTTACCACATTATACTATTTTGCACGGTAAATATTTAAAATTGGTGAAATTTTGAACCGTAAATCCTCTTGTCGATTTTTTCACAAATTTGCTATATATGCGATTCTAGATATGAATAATCGTGTTTAAAAAGAAATGTATTGATAAATAGCTCTACTTAAAAGGGGTTTGTCTAAAGGGGTACCGTATGCTAGTAGTATTAGGTCTTTTTCCTTTCTTCTTTTATGTCGTTAAATAGTTTGAATGCTTCATCTGGTGTTGCATCTTCATGTACAATGGCTCTTACAGCTTGAATCATTGCAACGGGGTCTTCGGATTGGAATATGTTTCTACCCATATCTACACCTACTGCTCCTTCCTGTATCGCGTTGTATGCCATTTCTAGTGCTTCTTTTTCAGGGCGCTTCTTTCCACCTGCAATTACAATTGGGACAGGACATGTTTCCACTACTTTTGTAAAGTCTTTGCAGTAGTATGTTTTCACCATGTGGGCGCCAAATTCTGCTGCCATTCTACATGCAAGTGAAAGGTAGCGGGCGTCTCGTTCCATTTCTTTTCCAACAGCCGTGACAGCTAAAACAGGGATCCCATATCTTTCAGCTTCATCTATGACCTGTGCTAACGCTAGAAGTGTATCTCTTTCGAAATCTGCTCCAACCATTATTGAAAAAGCTACTGCACATGCATTAAGCCTTATTGCATCCTCTATTGAGGTAATAATGCCTTCGTGTAGTAGTTCTTTCCCAATTATACTTGTTCCGCCGGAAATTCGTAGTACGATTGGTATATCGTATTCTGGTTTTATGTAGTTGCGTAGAGCGCCTCGAGTAAGCATAAGGGCGTCTGCATAGGGTATGAGTGGTTCAACTGTTTTGTCAAATTGTTCTAATCCCGCTGTTGGTCCCATGAAATAACCGTGGTCAACCGCTAACATAAGGGTTCGTCCGGTTTTAGGTTTAATTATTCTTGATAAACGATTTTTCATTCCCCAATCCATTTTAATAACACCCTCTCTCTTAATTTCGAGTTATTTTTTAGGCTTAACGATTAAAAAGCCTTTCTCTATTAGCCAATGGTGGAACTGCCATGCAGTATATTTACAATTTGTTCTGCAAATTTGTCTTACTTTTTCGTATTCTTCAGAACCCTCTTCCAAAGAGTCTAATTTTAACTGTATTGGGCACTTGACATCTCTGCAAAATTCTCTTCTTTTATATTCTACAAACCCGGGGATTGGCATAATAAATGAAAACGTTTTCAAACTTATAAAGTTTTAGAAAGCTTAAGTTTTAAACCATAATGTCAAAATTTCTCTTTACAGGAATTAATTATAAAAACGTTATGTAGGCTTTACTTGCCGACTGAAGTTTTTCTATCGCTTTTTTGGCCTACTTAGGGTCGCTTAACTGAGCCCTATCCACATGCACTAAATCTATTTTCCCTCTCTGATTAATTTATCAGCGAAGAGTGGGTCTTTTATTCCTCCGCCTCCTATCACAAAAGTACTGGTTGTTTTCTTAATTTCTTCTGCGTAAGGTACAAAGTAACCTTGCATGTTATCTGTAGTTCAGGTGGCTGCGACCCGCAAAGCCCGCTACTTACATCGAGAATATCTAATCCTTCTTCAACAAGTTTTTGCGCCAGAAATTTACTATCCTCTAACGTTAAGCCCACTGGATGGAGATCTGTTGCGCCGATTCTGTAGAGTAGAGGTATGTTCCTTTACGTGTTTTTAACTTCTTTAACAAAACATCTTTTACCTCAATAGGAGATAAAGAGAGAAATTAACGTAAAACTCACCTTTTAATAAATCTTAATACTCTAATTTGATAAATGTCTTTTTACCTGGAACATACGAAAATCTTCTAAACTACTTGTTTCAAAATCATCCTACTTAAAGCAAGATCCTTATCAAATTAAATGTTAAAGAAATAAAAATGTGAGTAAAATTGTTGAAGAGGGAGCGTGAACACCTCATGATTAAACTTGTAATATTTGATGCCGGCGATGTTCTCTACAAAGGTTCTAAAAAAGAAGTGGTTAGAGAAGTTGTAAGTAGTTTTTTAGCTAAACATGGTGTTAAAGACCTTGAGAAAGCCCTTAAAATTGGAGGAGAAGTATGGTCAAGAGTGGAGAAACTTGTAAAGATAGGTAAGATGAGTTTGAGGGAGGCCCATGAAAAATGGATAGAAGCCTTAGGACTAAATAGAAAACTGGTTAGCGAATGGAGTGAAATAGAGAAAAGCGAAATCCGATTTAAACTTTTCAAGAGAACTCCTCACGTAAATGAAACTTTAAAAATATTGAAAAGAAAATATAAACTTGCAATTTTAAGCGACACCGTACTAAGTAAAGAAGAAATGATTCAAAAGCTACAAGCTTTGAAAATCGATTACAAACTTTTTGATGAAATCTTTACTTCCCATGATATTGGATATGAAAAACCGCATAAAGAGGCCTATCTAACTGTTTTGAGGTATTTTAATGTTAGACCAGAGGAAGCTGTTTTTGTTGGGCACGCTAAAGATGAAATAGAAGGCGCAAAGAAAATTGGCTTAACAACAGTTGTTTTCGCTGATAAAAATGTTGAAGGAGACTATTTTGTTAAGCAGTTTGACGATTTACCAAAAATTCTAGACAAAACAATTTCTCCTTAAATTTGAAACAGCACAAATTTATCTAGCCTATTTGTAATTTATGAGACATCTCTTACCTCGTTTTATATGTCGTTTCCTTTGAAATAATTGGCTTTTACCTCCTCCATTTGATCTTCACTTAGTATTTTGTAAAAGTGCATGGTATTGTTTTCATATTTTGCCAGAATTGGTGTTGCTCCACCATTCCTTGCAATTTTTAAGAGCTTAATTTTCTCCATTTTTGTAAGCGAGCTACCTTTTTTACATTCTACTATCAAAATTTCCCCATTTTTAATTGCAATCAAATCGAAGGGTTTTGAGGCAGCTAACCGCCAAACATACCATCCAGCTTTTGATAAAATATTTTTTACCTTATATTCTATTCTCCTACCCTTTGCATATTTACCCATTTTGTTCACCGCTTGAATTAATGATTTCTGATGAAATATGCATACTAGTGATTTATTAAGTCGCAAAACAACACGTTAATATAGCTGTTATGATTGCTGGTATCCCGTGTTCTGTTGCAAAGGTTATCCCAGGGCAAAGATTGACTATTAGCTTTGACCAGCGCATAATCCCTGTAGGTATTCCTTCCCTACTTCCTATGAAAACATTAATTCTCTTTTCGGAATCTATAATTTCCTTTATTTGCTTGCAGGTTTCCTGATCTATTGGTTTCCCTCTTGCGCTTGTAGTTACAAATACCTCTCCAAATCGTGATCTAGCTAACTGGAAGAGATCGTAAATTTTTATTGGAACCAATTTTACCTTTCTCGGATAGTTTTTCTTTTGAATTCTATATCTTGAGTTTCTTCCCTCAAGTATTCCTTTGAGAAAGCTTTCAAATTCCTCTGCCTTACATGGTTCAGTTGGAGCAATTACAAGTTCTCCGACCTCAAAAGCCTGCGCTGCGCGGCCTATTCTTACCCCCATTCGATAGGCTCCCTCAAGATCCTCTAAATACGGCATTTGAATAATTGACAGTTTTTGAAGAATCTTCAAGGTACGAGTATCCTTTGGTTTCTTAATCGCTTGTTCTTGGGTAATTGAAATGTATGCTTTATCATTAAAGATCTCTATCCAAACAACCTTGTCCGGATAATCTAAATTCACTGGGTTTTCCAATTTTTCTTTAATTTTTGCTCCAACAATCACATTAACATCTATACTAGTGAAATCGTGTTTCCCTCGTCTAGTTGTTCTGACAGCAAAACTTTCTCCACTCTTTATTGTCTCTTCAGCTACCAAAACAGCTTTATCAGCTATTTCCTCGGGATCCGCCCTGGTTTCTGCGAGAACCGGTAAAACCTTCTCTACTTCAGGTATCTTATTAATTATTTCTTTTGATGCTTTAAGAGGGTCAAGACTTTCAACAAAAACAATCCCATCATAGTTAAAAGGTTTAGCTATGACTTTAGCATTAGGGTAATTTTCAAGAACATGAGCTGCAACAACTTTCTCGAGGCCACGAGGTGTCTTTAAAACAAGGTTGACCAAAGATCCCACCTACAATCTTTTCATTTATTGAGAATAGCTAAACGTACTTAAGCGTAGCTCTTCATTTTATATTTAACTTGAAATTGTTGCAAGGGTGTATGAAATGTTTCGTGTTAAAAATATTATTTATTTTGATGCCCCTGGTCCTCAAAATACTGACAAAGTTGTAGATGCGGCCGTTGAAAGACTAGCTGAGGGAGATATAAAGTTTGTAATAGTAGCTTCGATAACTGGTGAAACCCTCTCTCAAAATCGCTTTAGATGTTTAAACTTAGATGCGAAAGTCGTTTGTGCTTCTGCCACCTCAATGGGATTGTGAAATTAGAGGAAGAAAGTGGCCTTACATTCAAGGCAAAATTAGAGGGAAATTAAAAGAGTTAAATGTTGAGATCGTTGAACGCGCAGCAACTACATTAGCAGGTGAATCTGTAGATTATAGTTTAGCGAGATATGGTCTTATGCTTCCTTCATGGGCTGTGCTTGAAACTTTGGTTATGATTGGAGGTTATGGTTTTAAAACCGCTGTAGAAGTTGTTCTCATGGCTACAGACTATGATGCTGTGCCCCGTTGATCAAGGCTATCGTTGTTGCGGGAACTTTAAATAAAGGTGCTGATACCGCCATAGTTGTAAAAACAACTTATTCGCCGCACATGTTTTCCAGCAATTCTGATAAACGAATGCAAATTCTCGAGATTCTCGCCATGTCTAGGAATAAGAAATGGTATAGGAATATGGGTGTCTGGGAATTTGAAGCTAAAGAAGTTAAAGAAGGAGAAACTTTAGAATAATAATAATGTATAAAAGGTTCTTGGTGGCCATGAATATGAATGAGAGTTTAAAGTTAATTCTTAGAAAGTATATAGAGGAAGTGGAAGATGGAGTTAAAATATTTTTAAATGTGAAGCCTAAGAGTAGGATTGAAGGCCTAAAATTTGAGTTTGATGAACTGGTTTTTTACACGAAAGAGCCTCCTGTCAAGGGTAAAGCTAATGCTGCTCTTATGAAGTTTCTTTCCAAGGTATTCGAGGTTTCAACTTCCGCAGTTGAAATAATATCTGGTCACAAAGATAGATCGAAGACCGTGAAAATTAAAGGAATTTTAAAAGACATAGCAATTAGCAAACTGCTTAACTATTTATCCAAAACTTAAAGATATTGATCACGATGAAACCATGAAATGAAATTTAAATTAAGCCTACATAGTTTATGTAAACTGCGATTAACGGAGGTATTTTTATGGTTAAGGTTAATGAAGTTTTTCATCCTAACCCCGAACTAAAGACTTTGTACTTTCTCTATTTGCTTCTTGGAATTGTTGCATTCTATTTGTCTTGGACCACACCCATAATTATCTTTGTTCCACACGTATACGTAATTGTCTCGATATTACTCCCACTTTTGGCTGCGGTTGTTTTCTTTGCTTACTGGATTCCAAAGTACTGTTCCTCCGCTTCTTTTCTTCTTACTGAAAATGAAATAGTTGTTGAAAACGGTGTATGGTGGAAGAAAAAGAGCATTGTACCATACAATAGGATAACTAACATAGATGTTGTCCAAGGGCCTCTTTCAAGGAAATTTGATATTGCTTCAATTAAAATACAGACCGCTGGATATTCCATGGCTGGAGGTTTCAGTGCAAAAGGTGTTGAAGCTGAAATTTTCGGAGTAAAGAACTACCAAGAAATAAAAGACTTCATCTTAAACATTATAAGAGGTATTAAACCGGTTGCTGTTGAGACAGCTGCTGAAAAATTAGGTCTTGAAGGCGTTATCTGCGAAATTCTTCAGGAATTAAAAGAAATAAGAAAATTGTTAGAGAGGGGTACTAAATAAAATTTAGGTTGCGTGTTATTCAAGCTGTGATGTAGTTTATTATCATGCCTACAATTACTGCAAATGTTATGCTGCATAGGGTTCCCGTTAAATAATATTCTGCGAAGTATCGTTCTTTTGAGTGTTCAAATCTTATGATGGACTTCGCTACAAAGATCATAGCTATTGCTGCAGGTTCATTTAAATACATAAAGGTTAATGTTAATGCTCTTTCAAGCATCCCTATGATTTTCCCAGCTCCTTTTGCGCTTTTATCCAATATTTGTGCTTTTTGGCTTTCAGTTAGCTTTAATTTAGAAAGAACAGCTAAAACTAACGGGGAACCCGCAAAAATAACGATTAAGTATCCAATAAGATATATCAGTAACCTTAGCAAGGGGAATTTTAATAACATATGGTTAACCTCCTGTGGTTGTCTTTGCATGGTAAACCGAAATTGGTTTACCAAGTTCTAACATTTTTAAATAATGTTCAACTACTTTTTCAGCTTTTCTGACAGCCTTCCATCCAGCTGCACGAATAATTTTCGATATAGCTTGTTTTGAAACCCGAAATCTCCTAGCAGCATCAGACAATTTAACGTTTTCCTGCGATTCAAGAAAGTTTATCACGTCTTTCTGCCTCCTTGTCCATTTACTCTTAACATGCAAAATAAGTTCCGTAACAGAATTTAAGAGAAAATCGGTTTCTTCGTTACCAGACTTAAAAACTAACTCTACTTTCCTTTTTTTAGCTTCTTCAAGCGCGTCACGTGAACGGTGAAAAGCGGAGCCATCCATTTCGCTTGGCTTTCTACTTAGAGGAGTGTCAATACTCCCTATACCTACTCCACAGTAAAATCTTACGGGTAAATTTTTCTCGAGATACTTAAAAACATCTAAAACAACACTTGTCGTCTTTAATACTCCTTGAAACTCGTCTCCCAACGTCATAGTAAATTCTGCGATTAAAAAGTCACGGAACTTTATGTTTAGACTATTAAGTAGGTCTAAAACTCTGCTTTGGACCTCAGCTCTATTCTTAAGCTTCCTAGAACCTTTAATATCAACAGTGATAACGCAGGCAAAATGCAAAGTAAACCCTCTAAAGTTTACTATCAACTATAAACCTTATAAGGTTTACTCTGCCTTCCCCCAAAATTCTTACTAAACTAATTCTCTTAACGCCTCTACTACTTTCCCCTAACCTTCTTGGCTCTTATTCTCTTAAAAACAAACACTATTCTTCCATCTGCATCTTTGACATAAAGATTATCTATACCGAGCAAAGTCGGTAGGAGTCCACGCGCTGGACCTCCACTAAGAAGTATAGAAACAAAATCAATAATGTCCCCAACATCGAAAAACCATATGTTTTAACTATTTCATTAAGATTGACTTCTCCAACTATTCTTCCTGCTTTCAACTCCACAAGCCTTTTATTCGTTATAATATATGTTCTGAAACCCTTAAACAAATAACCACCACATATCACTAAAGAAAGCCCAAATAAGACCAGTGCAAGAGCATCATATAGCAATGACACGCCAACAAGTATAAAAGCTATTCCGACAAGTAGAAGGATTCCTGCGCCAGAACCCAAAAACTTTGCCTACCTTTCCATACTATCCGCTCCTCTCCCATCAACATAAACTTTTCCAAACAACCCATCTCAAAACAACCTCTAATCTCGCTATACTCAACATATTACAAGTTTTTATTTGGACGTTTACCTTACAAATTTATATCGTTATAACCTAAAATTCAACCTTAGCGAAGGATACGAGGCTAACAGATTGAAGCTCTTCGAAATAGATGAACCTTTACTACACGCCACATTTAAAAGAAAAATTAACAGGTTCCTAGTCGAATTAAACATTGGTAAAAACTTAGTTCTCGCACATCTTAGAAATTCAGGAAGACTTGAAGACCTCCTCGTATCAAATGCAAAAACACTACTAAAAAGAGCACATAAAACCGAGAAAAGAAAAACATTATACGATGTTATAGCAGTATGGCATGGCAACTCTTGAGATGCGAAACTGTTGCTTGGCTAAGTAACATTTAGGTATTTTTGTGGTTTTTTAGGAATAGAAGACCCCTTATTGCCATCAAGTATGCTGACGCTGTGTGCCTATCCAACCCGAATTTTCTCGCTAATGGCACGGCATCGATTGATGTGTATGCTGGAGATATTGTTTTAAACGCACCGTCTCTCTTCTTTACCATTATCTCAGCGTGTTGTAGAAGTTGTCTATATGCGAATTTTCCAATTCTTCTGTTTGCTTTTCTGTTTTTATCTGGTTTTATATTCGTTATCTTTTCGAAAATGAAGTATTTCACATTATGGTTAACTGCATAATCTATAAGCTTAGATAGAGCACTTAACCTGATTTCTCTCGCTTTATTTTTAGGATATCCGTGCTGGATCAAATCGTGAAAGTGCTCATTTCTAATATCGATAATATCCCCTGCCTCATTTATTATAACCATATTAATTCTATCTGGATTAATATCAAAACCAGCAACATAACTTGCATTTTTCTTAACAAAACTCTTCCCCGTATGTTTAGCATAGAGATTAAGAGGTATTGTTACGTGAAAATAATATTTACCATTAGAAAGCACTACTGTTGAAGAATACGCTATTTCACCAGTTAAAAGCTCTTTGATAAGTGGTATGTATTTCTTACCAAACTTCACATTGCACTTGATCCACTCATGTTTCCCATTTGCATGCGGAATCTTCACTAGAACTTTATCAGTATCTATTAACCGTATATTTCTATTCCCCTTTTCTATTCCTTTGCATCCAAGAGAAAAGAGAAGTGGCTTTTTGAGTTTCGCTCTTTTCTGCTTGAGATATGTTTTTGCTTTCTTGATGGCGGATGAAGAATACCACGCATTGTTGATAAATTTTGTTAACCTTCTTTTTACTTCTGCCTCAGATAAACTGCTCTTAAGAAACACAATAGCTTTCTTAACAACATCTCTGAATAATCGCATTGTGAATAAAACTTTAGCTTCAGAAGTTTTATCTGGAAAAATAATCTTTCCTTTTATTGTTACATACTCTTTGCTTTCTTCACGACGATTTTCCCCTCTTCCACGTGCCATTCTATAATATCACCTACCTTTAATCCAAGAGCTTCTCTAACAGCTTTAGGGATAACAGCAACACTTTTCTGCATAATCTTAGATCTACCAATTTTCATGGTAATCACCTATAAAAAATGCGGAAAATTTATATATAAAAGTTATCCCTTATAATTGTAAAAGACTCCAATGAATCTAGAGGAGGATGAGTCTAGATGAATCTGCCTTCGCCGTAGGAAGTTCGATGAGGAGCTAGACAACTAGCTTGGATGTGCTCCCGTAGGAGGGGGCAGAGGATATCTATCCGTGATGACCTACACGGTGGCTTAAAGTTCCTTAAAATTTACAAACGCTACCATGTAGGAGAACGGTTTTAATCGATTCAAGATATCACAACATAATTACATTAAAACTTTTAGAACTAGAGCTTATATCAAAATTAAAGGGATATAGAGTTTTAAGAAAAGAAGTTAACATTAGCAATGTGCGAATAGATTTCCTACTTGAAAAAGATAACGAAAAATGCCTCCTAGAAGTGAAGGGCTGCACTTTGGTAAAAAACCAAACAGCTTTATTTCCAGATGCTCCAACAGAACGTGGCAGACGTCAAATAGATATTCTTACAAAAATGAAAGAGAAAGGATACGATGCAGCAGTCTTATTCTTAGTACTAAGGGAGGATGCGCAGAATTTTTCACCAAACTGGGATATTGACCCACAATTCTCAGAAAAACTGAAACTAGCACAAAAAACCGGAGTAAAAGTATTAGCATGCCAAGTTAAATTTGACGGAAAAAACGTAAACTTCTCAAAAGAACTACCAGTTGCCATCTAATTAAACAGTTACTGTAACACGTTGAAAATCAGAACAGCTTTCTGCCATTGCCTTATATGTGTAATCACTATCTTAGAGCTTAGAGTCCTAACTTATATTCTCAATTTTACCGCAAAGATAGTATATGTCATAACGCTAATTGTAAACTTTTCCATTCAAATAATTCTATTAAAATAGTGATGGAGCAATAGTTCAAAATCTAAAATCACTAAGCTTGATATTTTAGGTATTCTCTATGTTTCAATAGATAAACAAAGTGTTAAAACACTTCAGACACGTAAAAGGGAAAGCCAACTACGTGAATAGGAACATTTATTTTCTTCCTCTATTATAAATGTAACATCATAGGCATTGGAGGAAAAACAATGCAATTAGCAATACTTGTAAACTATGCATATGTCCTGTTAATTTTAGGTGGACTCAGCGCTGCAGCATGGTTTTTCGAGAAACTAGGAGAAAAAATACCCATTATCGGACCACTAGTGGAAGGTTCAATAAAATTAATAGCAATCTTCGGGTTCATAATTGGCATTCTATCAATAATTGCAGCATATTACGCAGTTGTAACAAGTCATTATGACAGGTTCACAATAGTCTTACTTGCAGTAATCGGTGTCACACTAGGTATTGCTCCAATAACCAAGTTTCCCATAGCTGAATTATTTAGCGTTATCGCTGGTATATCGATTGTAATGTTAGTTGTTTCATTTGTACCACCAGCTGTATGGGATTGGCTGTACACATCGTTTGGAATCAAAACGTGGATAATCCTTTTAGCAATATTTGTAATCGTAGCAGTTTTCGCATATACCTTTACCAAGCCGATCACGGGACTTGTCAAGCTAATAGGAGAAATCCTAACAAGCAAACCAGTTTCAATAATAATCGGGGTCGTTGCGGTAGTACAAGGAATTATGCTATTTTTTGGGACATCCTTATGGGTCTATATAGTACCATATCTATAATCAAAACTTATTCTCTTTTTAGAGATAGTAAAATTTAACCGAATTTCTATTTCATAGAAAATATATTAAGTTGCTAAATAAAGCCGTCGACCAAGCTGTAAACAGTATGAAAATTGTTTCTAGTAGCAGTGCACCTTTGAGGCGGAACTAGGCTTGAACTACCTTACAAACTCTACTTTAAGAACCCTTAAGGCTATAGTCTCATGCACCTTTATAACTATACCAGTAATAACAACTTTTTGTTGATCGTAATCGCAGAAGGATAAAGCCTCAAGACCGTAACAGAGAATATTAGCGTCCTCTGATTTTAATATTCCAACACAGTATTCCTCCTGTGGCAGGTTAATCGTGTACACTGGACCCCTAGGAGCTTTTCCAGCATAAGTCAAAGTTCCCTCAACTTCAACTTCTTTACCAAGATACTTATCCGGATTCTTCACGATTTCCTTCAGAGTAGTCTTTATTGGACTGCCCATTCTTTTTCCCGCCTCTTAGTAATAAATTTTTTAGAAATATAGGCGTTAAAAATGTTGTGAATAAAACAACCAAAATCAAAGCCATATACCACATATCATTAATAACATTCAAAGTTAATCCTAAATCCGCAAAAATAAGGAGAACCTCACCACGGGGAAGCATACCAATTCCTAGGATATATGAGGAATTTTTATTCTGCCCCTGAATAATACCAGTTAAAATGCCGCTTAGAAATCTACTCAAGACGACAATAGCAGAGAGTAGAATTCCTATTATAACTGCTTTCCCCGGAGAGATGAAATTAATCTTCATACCGATGTTAATGAGAAATATAGGCACAGTGACAAGGGCTATTGGTGAAACTTCCGTTAACACATTGTTTCTGATTTCTGTCTCAGCTAGGATAACTCCTGCAAAGTATGCTCCGACTATCGGCGATAAACCTACATAAGCTGCAATAAAACTAACCAATAGTGCGAGAGAAAAGCAAAATATAAGCATAGCACCCCTTGATTTTAACATCCAAATCTTCGGAGCAATATATTTTGTGAAGAAAATCCCAAACACTAACACAGCTAAGAAGAAACCAGCCATTAAAGAAAGAATCCTAATAATTCTTTGGAGGGTTAAAACTCCTGCGGTAGATAAATCGATAACCAAGCTCAAGAGAATAACTGATAATAAATCGTCAAGAACTGCTGCAACAATAATTGTTTGAGCTTCACTACTTTTCAACTTCTCAAACTCCGCAAAAACCCTAACAGTTATACTTATACTTGTTGCACATAAAGCTGCTCCAACATAAAATGCAATTGCAAGGTTTCCAGCAATCAAATAAGCTATAGGTAACGCCAAGAAAATAGTGAAAAGAGAACCACCCAACGTTAAAACAGCTGCAGCTTTTCCACTTCTCACGATTACACCTACATCTGTTTCAAGTCCAGCTATAAAAAGAAGAGTTAACATTCCTATCATTGAAAGAAACTCAAATACTTCATTTGGTCTAAGTATACCTAAAACAGATGGCCCCAAAATGATCCCTATAAGGATCTGTCCTACCACTTCAGACTGTCTTAACCTTTTAGATAGCTCTGCAACTAAAAGCCCCGCTAAAAGTGCTACCCCGTACATGAATAAATTAACAGCTAACTCTAGCTGAACCGCCATCTTTGACTACCCCCAAGCTCCTTTAACTTACAAATTAATTCACTACATAGTTTATAGAAATTCCTAAAGTTATAGGTAATGATACAAAATATATCATAATTTGCCCATAGTTGAAGAAATATTGTAGCTAAAAGCTAGCTATTACAATTTAGGCAAGGAAACTATTTAAGTTTATCGAAAACTGCCTATAGAACTAATATAATAATATCTGCAATCCGGCAATGATAAGAACTCGTCATTACATTTTTCATGTACCGTAAAATCTGCTTAAAAACCGCGATTCCAATCTTTACGAACTTATTAGTGCTACTATTGTGATAAACAAACCATAATACTGCCAGTAACTATCTATAATTGTTTGCTTCTTTTACAAACATCCTTACTTTCTCCACGTCAACGGGGTTCCTCGTTTCTCCTCCGATTTTCAACGAAGTTCCCACAATAAGTCCATCTGCTACTTCAAGGTAAACTCCGACGTTTTCCACGTCGATCCCACTTCCAACAAACACAGGAGTCCCCTTTAACACTTCTTTAACACTTAAAACATCTCCCAGAGTTGGAGGTTCACCTGTAGATTTACCAGTGATAATTACTGCATCAGCAAGCCCCCTGGTAACAGCATCCTTTGCAACATATCCAATATCCAAGTTCCACAGTGGATAAGCATGTTTAACATGAACATCAGCAAAAATCGCAACTTTTACATTGAGAAGCTTTCTTAACATCAAAGTTTCATAAGCAGCACCCTCAATAATCCCTTGATCCGTTACATAAGCTCCAACGTGGATATTAACCCTAATAAATTTACCACCAATGGCATGAGCAATCGCAAGAGCAGCCTTTGCATCGTTCCGCAGCACATTAATCCCAATAGGAATATCTACACTTTCAGAAACCCTAACAGCTACAACCGTCATGGAAGCTATAGTTTCTGGACCAACAGACCCAGCTCGATAAGGTGTATCACCAAAATTCTCTAAAATTATGCCATCAATCCCTCCGTTTTCGTAAGCTCTTGCATCCTTCACGGCGTGTTCTACAACTTTTCTGAGAGGTACATCGCAAGGAGAACCAGGCAACGGTAAAAGATGAACTACCCCTATGATTGGTTTTTTAACATCAAAAATATCCCTTAAAAACATGTCAGATCCCCAACTAGTTTAAATCTAAGACATGCAAAACTTTACACACGGATGGTTAATATAAGTTATTACGCTGCATCGAGAAGAGATGTTCAAATTATCAACTCCACGGTAAAACTAACATTGTAATTTATCTTTAATGGACTAGATTAGAGGTAAAAGGAGATTTGCTAAAGGCTGAAGAAAATTTAAAAAGCAAGATCCGGTTTTTATGTAAAATAAGGTGAAAACTTGATGGAAAAGTTAATTGATGTAATAAAGGAAATTAATGAAATTAGGAAGTTTAAAACAGTCGATATTGTTAAGAGACTTGGAGTTTTATCGGCGGACAGAATTTCCCTAGAAAACTATCCAGAGAAAAATCCAGTAAAAGCATTTAATGCTTCAATTTTGGTTAAAAGAGATAATCTTCACATTTATGCTAGGCTTATTCTCGGCTACTATAGATACGTTAGTGTTATTGCTAGAATTGATGCGAACATAGCGGATATAATTTCAGGTAACATTAGTGCTAGGACTTATCCAGGTGAAATAATAGTTGGAACAGACACTGAATACGATTTTTGGGGGTCAGAAGATCCAAGAGTTCAAATAATTGGAGACAAGGTACTTATGACTTACACTGGGAGAACTAAATGGTATTTTGAGAAATCTAAGTCCTTGGAAAAAAGTAAACGAATATCGTCACTGGTTGCAAAGTCGGATGATGGAGTCAAAAACTGGAGAAAGATCGCAGTCTTAATTTTTCCAGAAGAACATAGAAATGGGTTTGAAATGTCCAAAAATGTAACATTTCTCAACGGGAAAAACAATTTACATGTTCTCCATAGACCGCAATTCTACTCAAAATATTTCCCTCTCGTCATAGGCGCTGTGTCCAAAGATGTGCTTCAAAGCGAAAAACTAAAAGAATTCAAACTGAAAGAAAACACAGTTGTATACGAGGCTGCAAATTTCGAAGATAAGGTCGGATGGGGTCCTCCTCCAATCAAAGTTGGAAATGACGAATACTTAATTCTTCTTCACGGAGTTGACAACTATTTAAAGGCATATAGAATATTTGCTATGCTACTTAGAGAGGAAAAGAAGCTAAAACCTATTGCAGTAACCCCGCATTACATAATGGAACCCAAAACAATATACGAACTCTATGGAGATAGACCCATGGTTGTATTTCCATGTGGCGCCCAACTCATCGACGATAATATCATCATCTCTTACGGTGCTGCAGACGCCTTTATAGGCTTCGGATCAATCAACTTATCACAGTTAATGGCAACTCTAGATAAAAACAGAATAGAATAGCGCTTAACAATACTGTAAAACCATAAAACGTTCCCTTGACAAATCTATAGTACAATTATTAAGCTATGTCCGTCCTATATTGTCAGCAATTTTCTCAATAGGTAGTTTAGATTAGTTTTTCAAATAGTTCTATATATCTTTGAGCAATCTTCTCAGGAGATCTTTTCTCAACGAACATTTTAGCTTTTTCAATGGCTTTCTTTGTTTTTTCACCCATGTTTAATGCATCCAGTAACATCTCTCTCAATTCTTCTCTATCGCTGTACTTCAACACTTCACCGCTAAAATGTTCAAAAAATTCAGATATTTTTGGCACCAATATTGGTCTAAGAGTACCCATAAGCTGATATAAAGCAGATGAAGTAACAGCAATAGGATATGGAGGAGTACGAACCTTATGAAGTATTAAAGCGTCGGAAGCAAAAACATATTCGTCCAATTCAGCGTTAGATAAAGGCTTTGTAGCCCTAATTTCTGTTTGCGGATATTTCCACTTCTCTTCTTTGCCAGTTAAAACTAGGAAATGGACGTTTTCCAAACCCTCGCTGGGAAGTTTCGGTAAATACGGTGAATAACCTCCACGAGCATATACCAGAACAACTTTTTTATCTAAAGGGAGGTTCAGCTTTCTTCTAGCTTCCTCTTTACTACCGTTTCTCATCGGGAAACATGGAAAAGGTATGTAATATGCCTTATCTCCATACAAAGC
>JAUQZC010000110.1 GCA_030587435.1 Candidatus Baldrarchaeota archaeon
CTATACTATTTATAGTTGAAATTTGATGGTTGCAATCTTAAACTTGAGTTCAGGGCAACTTTTCATTAAATTTAAAACAGTATTGAAAGTGTTTTTGTATATTTCTATTGTTTCATTTTTCCTCCAAAGCCACGCAGCATCAATATGAGAATGCCCCGCAATGAAAACTTTCGGCTTCAAAAAACCACCACATCGATTGATACCATCTTACTCATGACATATTACATAACCACAATATCAGTGTTTTTAAACTTAAAAATTAAAAATTAACACAAAATTATGAAGAAACGCCGCTTCAGTAAACGGTGAACTATGTGAGGAAAACAACTCCAAAGTCAAAAAAGCCTAAAAAGGAAAAATCCTTGAAAAAGTTGTTATTAATAGTTGCATGCGTAATTTGCGCGACACTAACAGCGTTTTTAACCGCAAAAGTTACGATGATTAAACTGCCGAAAATAAATCCAATTGATAAACCTTACGAGGGTCGATTTGAAGTTCTCTCTCCATTTCTCATATTTACGGCTGTCATGTATCTTTTCATAAGAAGTGGAATATGTCCAACATCTATATCAAAAAGCCGGAAGAAACAGCCACGTAGACTCAAAGACATTAAAGTTAGAGAGAAGATTTACATTCTTTACGAGTTCGCTTCTTCTACAATGCTCTTTATCGTCTTTGACGTTTTTGAACTCCCAAGCTTGATGGAAAATGTAAGAAATATATTTCTCATACCTTTAATAATGTTATTTGAAACGTTTTATTATTTTATTCTGCCATTGATTGTCTTTCCTTTGGTTTCTATAATTATCGTCGAGAAACTTGTTTTAAAAGAGAGGTTTTCCTCTAGACTGCTCAGAATCAAGCCAATAGACTTGTTTGTACTGATTATAGGTGCCTTTTCAGCAGAAGGATTTCTAGGCAACGGAAAACTTCTTCTTTCTTATGGTTTACTCATAGACGCATATATTTTATTCATCGACTTTTTTATTTTCACGACTTTCTTCCCATCATTTATCGCTTTTATGGAAAGCGAACATCATAAATAGAATTTAAATATAAATGAGGACGCTTAAGCAACGTTTTACGTAGTGTCTTACAAATTCTCACAATTTCTTAGCTTCTATTCAAGAAACTTTTGCAATGCATGTTAAAGATTTAAAGGTTTTTTCTGCCATATTTTGCCCTGAGAGCTTCGAAGTCCGGATCTGTTTCTACCCATTGAAAGATTATGAGTCCTATTATTAGGAAAATAGTGTAGAACGGACCCCAAATGTAGTGACCTATTCCAGGTAAATCCCAAATATATCCTCCAATAGCCAGCGAAAATGCTTGGAAAATATTTAGAGGAATGCTTTCAAAGCCAGTGTACACACCAGCTCTACTCTCCTGGTTATGATTTCATCTACATGTGCTATGTTTGCAACTATTCCAATATAGCATATTAAACAATTAGAATTAATATTAAAAATCTACAAAACACCGATAAAAATATATAACATTATATCATAGTAAAGCGACATGCTTAGAGAACTAATCCTAATATTTAAATGGATTCAATTGGCCAGCCCACTTATTAAGCCAACCCTACTAACCCTAAGCCTATCAACCGTAGGCATCGCAAAAAACTTTAACTCGCATAGAAAAATGCGCATCGGAATGATGACACTATGGAACGCTGCAAACGGACCATCAATCCACGCTGAGCTAATTGGAAGATCATGGACAACAATGGGCTATCCGCTAACGGTTTTCGCACCCATAAGACACCCAGACGCTAGACCAACACTACAAAAAGACGAGCCATACGTAATAAGACATTACACGGTGGATTCCGTACACCCCTATACCCGAGCATCCTGGTTTGACCCTGAACCGCTCTTAAAAACAGACTACCAGGTCTTTGTAGCCCAAAACGTTGAACGACTTCCATCTGAGCAACTATTGAAACTCTTCCCAAAAATAAGAGAGAAAGCCGTTACGGTCATGGTGGTTCATGAAGGAGGGCCTCCAGAAGACCCATTATACTATCAATTTCAATGGGACGCTATAGTATGTTTCGACCATCGATATGTTGAGTTCATCGCCAAATATTTCCCCAAAGATATAATCCATATAATTCCATACCCCTGCCATCCTATGAAGCTAGGAGATAGAATAGCGGCACGCAGAGCATTGAATCTTCCACTTGAAAGACCAATAGTCTTCTCTTACGGATTCAGACAAGACGATGTAATTCCAGTTCTCCCAGAGCTAGAGGAAGTAGCGAAAGAAACAAACCTCTTATACCTAGTAGTTGCTAACCCTGGAGGAGAAGTTGAAAAGCTAAGAAAATTGGTAAGCCAATACGATTTTGTTGAACTGAGAGTTAAACCTCTTCCCTTACATGAACTTTACACCTATCTCCATGCTTCTAACGCTCTTTTAATTAATCGTGCTCCAAACATCAAATATCGTGCAGTGCTCTCCAGCAGTATTCACCTAACGCTGGGCTCCGGTTGTCCAATACTTGTCCGCGACTCAAACTACGTTGAACTTAACAATGGGGAAGTAATTAAATACAAAGACTACAAAGAGCTTAAAGAGAAGTTAATAAAAGTTATAAACGAAGGTTTCGACTTAGAGCCAGTTGTTAAATATGTGGAGGAAAGAAGGGCTGATAAAATAGCTGAAAAGTTCATCGAACTTTTCGAAAAACTTTTAGAGGAGAGGAAACAGTAATGGAGACGCTTGAAAAAACAATTCAAGAACTAGGAGACGGGGAGGTAAAAACACTCCCGACAGGTGAAAAAATCTTCATTTTAGGCTCTCATCCTCAAAACCCGATCTTAGATCCTAGACAACTTGGATTAACATGGACGGAGAACGGGGAAAAAAGAATTGGTGCAGCATTCAACGGTGGAGCAACCTTACATGAAGGAACCGTTATATTAACTCCGAGAATTCACAGAAATTATAGAAGAGTTAAATTTCACGATGAAAAACTAGGTACTTGGAGATGGGGAATGGAGAACTACATCTCGGAGGTCTGGCCCCTCAAAAGCGTAGACGGAGTAAACTTCACCCGAATAGATAATGTTTCGATAAAAGGTGACGGAACCCAGCACCGTGACTTCATCTATGGAATAGAAGATATTCGCATAATTCCATTCAGAAAACAATATCTCCTTGTAGGATGCGGAAAAATTAAACCACCATTCAAAGGGGCAAACGCCGACAGAATAGCTATATATTCGACACGAAACTTCAAGGAGATAACCTACCATGGGATGGTCGCCGAGTTCGACTCAAGAAATTCTTTTCCTTTTCCGGAAGAAATAGATGGGAAAATCTACATGCTAATCAGATTTCACCCCAACATTCACCTTGATGTCCTTGAAGCAGGAATAGACCAACTCTTAAACCCTAAGAAATACTCCGAACTCTGGAAAAAAATCTATGAAAGAAGAGAAAAAACAATTCTAATCAAAGCTGGAGAACACCTTCATGAACGTGAGAAAATCGGTGCAGGACCACCACCAATCAAAGTCCCTGAAGGATGGCTCCTAATCTATCACAGCGTCGGTAAAATAAACAAGGAATTAGCATCAGCCTACGGCCTTAAACATGGACTTGAAAGATGTTACACAGTTTCAGCCGCCCTTCTAGATCGAACAAACCCTAGAAAAGTTTTGGCACGTACCCCGCTTCCAATTTATGTCCCATCCAAGCCATGGGAACTTGAAGGAAATGAACGCTATCCGATTGACATTCCATACGTTGTTTTCCCCACCGGAGCAATAACGGTAGATGATAAGCTTTTAATCTATGCCGGAGCAGGAGACAAATACATGGTTCTCCTTGGATGCAACCTTGGAACACTTCTCGACTATTTAAGAGAAGAGGGAAAAATGGAACAATAAACCCAGAGAAACTATTCTAAGGCTAATTATCAACAAAACACTACTTTCAATAGGTCCACATTATATCTTTAAACGAAGTTTATTTGCCACCTTTATCATTTTCAAATCTATTTGATTTTTAGAAAATTTAAGATTGAAAATTCTCTTTTTTCAATATTCTTTTGTACCATACGAACCACGGGTTATCTAGGAAGCCTATTATGTTTTTACTCACTATTTGCCCTATTATCAAAGGAACTACAGGCATTACGCCGTAGAAAGCCAAAGTAACAAAAATAACAGAGTCTAAAGTTAAATCCACAACGTCCGATACAGAAGAACGCAGCCAAACATAAGGGTTTAAAGAAGCATCCAGCCTAAAAGCTTTCTCTCTGCTGAGAAATCTTTGTTTAAGCTTCGCAAAAATATATGCGTCTAAATTCGAACATATTAGAAAGGATATCCAACTCGCCGCAGTAATCCTAATACTTAACCCGAATAGATATTGCCATGCTTCTTCATATTTGAAGAAAGGCGCTGGACTCAGCGAGTTAACCATAGCAATAAACGTTACAAGCAATATCTGAGTTATAAAAGCAATAACAATCGCCAAATGAGCGCTTTTCCTCCCATAAACCTCATTAATCATATCAATAGCCTGAGCAATAAAAGGATAAATGAAAACAGCAGCAGGAGCATAAAACTGGTAGAAACCTAGGTCAAAATTAATAATTCTACTAGCTAAAATCTGCGAAGCCCCAAGATAAATCACGTAAAACGCTGTTAAAGCAGCAAAACCAATCTCCCTAAAATTCTTAACAATGTAAGCACTGGCATAGGTTACTATTGTTAAACTTACTACCCAGTAGACCCAAACAACCGGAAACACCATCTACTCCACCCTTCCAACCAAAAGATCCTCATAAACTTTCCTCATATAAAAAGCAACTGAAGCAGCCTCATCACCAAGCTTACAGCGGCAAGCACCACATTTAGGGCAAACAAGCCAACCACACTTCGGACACAGCTCCGCTCCCCTAACCTTAAATTTTTCTCCGCAAACAAAACAGTAAACCTCTGGGTCAGCAAAGAATTTCAAAAAATTCTCTATAACTCTAGATAACGGTAAATTTTTCTTCTTAGCCTCTTCTTTGGCTTCCTTTAAAATTTTGCTGTCAATGGTTACGGTTAATTTTGCTTTCACTTTCCTATTTATATTAGCTGGATTCATACATATTTACACGTATAAATCCATATTTATATTTTACCAGCTTAACTCAACAACATTGCTAAAGCGCGGAAAAGCTATAAATAACATCTAATTACTCTTCTTCTACGACGTCTATAGTTCAGAATATCTCGTCACGTAACCAAAATTAAAAACAACTCATTTTCAACATTCTCAACTGTTTTTAAGAACAAAATATTGCTTCACTAACATTTTATTTTGATCGTCTCTTTATAACTTAAATATTACATGCCATACTGTAATGTTTATGTTACAGTAATACATGTTTAACAGGTGATGTGCTATGGCGATCATAAGCGTTAGAGTAAGTGAAGAGATTAAAAAGCGCATGGAAAAATTAAAACATATTAATTGGAGCGAGGTCATTAGAAAAGCAATAATAGAGGTATTGGAGGAAGAAGAAGGGAGAAACCTTGCTAGGGCAGTGTTACTCAACGAAAAAATAAGGAAAAAGGCGCCTAAAGGGTGGAGCAGTACTGAGGTCATAAGGTTTTGGAGGGAACACCGCTATGGAAAAACTGGTAAGCGACGCTAATGTAGTAGTTAAGTGGTTTATTGAAGAAGAATATTCCGACAAAGCACTGAAACTGAGAGATATGCACGTGAACGGAGAGATACTCATAGCAGCACCTGAACTACTTCCCTTCGAAGTCTTAAACGCATTAAAATACAGTAACCTATTCAAAAAAGAAGAACTTAAAAGCGCAGCTTTATCTATTTCAAGCTACGGAATAGAACTACACCCCCTAAGAGGAAAACTAGCTGAAAAAACAGTAGAAATAGCAGTAGAAAAAGACATAACAATATACGATGCCTCCTACATAGCTTTAGCAATAGCTTTGAACACAAAACTCTACACAGCAGACCGAAAACTCATAGAAAAACTCGGACAAAAATATAAGAAAACCGTACTTCACATTTCCCAAATCCCATAACAACATAGCAAATTAAAATCGATTTTTGAGGAGTAAAGAAAATCATCTACAAAAGCAGTTTTTAAATCTCTCTGCTGGTTCAGCAAGTAAATAGTTAAGCTTTAAGCAATCACAACCATTTAACTTCAAGATTTTATTCTTCCAAAGCACCTATATTTTAGTAACTATTTTATCCTCTAACGCCATTGCTGCAGCTAAATAAATCCCTAATATCAACTATCTATCCTTCACGTTTAAGGTCAGACAACGCAGCCCAGATATTTCGTCATCTTCTCATCAAAATTAACAAGTTTAAGCGATCTCAAAGCTCCTCAACAAGCCTTAAATTCTCCCTTGAAGATTTACATGTCTCAAAATAAAGCATAAACATACAAATATTCATTTAGGCGTTACAGACAATTTATTACTAAATGTCAGAAATTTAGATGAAAACTACTTCTAGCCCATGTTTCTTTAATCTTTCAAAATGTTTTCTATCCTTTGTTTTCAGTTTTAAGCCGTGTGAAACCGCTGTAGCGGCTATAAGCAAATCTGCATCAGAAATCATTTCTCCGCTTCTTTTTAGTTTATCGTAAAGGTTGCAGTACGCTTCAATAACCTTATTATCTAAACCTATTACATTAAAACTTCTTTCAATTAAATCTTTCACTTTCTTCCTTTTCTTTGCCTTAACTCCTCTCAAAACTTCAATCAAAGTAATAACAGAAATATCAGCAAACTCGTATATCTTCTTTCGCAAAAGTTCAACCAAAACACTTGTATCTAACAAGTTCATTTCAAGACAAACCCCTTCCTAAACTCTCGACTGCTTTTCAAAATATTTTCAAGCTCCTCCTCGCTAAGAATCTCTGTTAACTTCTTGAAAGCAGCCTCTCCCTTTAACTTTCTAACCTCTTCGTATAACCAAATCAAAAATTCACCCCACTCTCGATCACCCTTCACTTTCTCAAGAGTTTTTTTAACCTCCACAGGAACCGAGATTGTGGCATACTTCTTCAATGACATCACCATAACACCATATAACAAAATAACTATATAAGTACATTGTTAAACAATACTCACATCTGATAGTCAAACCATACTATAAGTCAAAACTTAGACTAAAATTCTAATTTTATTTCCTGTTTGTCTTTACTTAGCAAATCAGTTTTTAAATCAGCGTTGCATTCCTCAATCAACAGCTTTGCAAGCTCATCTCTTGCTTCTTCAATTAAACTTTGAGGAATAGGACCGATACCGTCAACATTAATCACAATCTTTTTAGATGTTTCCGTTATTTTTGAAAAGTCACCGTTCCTCCAATTCCATCTTCTGCACATAACATTCAAAGTTTTATCATCATAGTAAATAACTTCTCCCGGCTTAGGATGCTCAATTTCACCACCACCAAGAGGAATAAAAACTTCATTTCCCTTAGCTAAACCAAGTCTAAGATTCCCCTCAATTTTATCTACATCGTCACCGCCACATGGAACAAGATATTTCAGCGAAACGTAGTTAAAAGAGGCAACAACCGAATTTATAAACGGCACCCTACTAACCTTTTGAATACGTCTCAAAAGCTGCTTAACAGACGGAGGATACCTCTTAGGCTTCGAACCAAATTTCCTATGAGCTTCCTCCCAAGCCTTCACATACTCATGTTCAAGCCATTCCTTGCCAATTCTACTCATCACAATTTCATCTAAGAGTTTTCTTATCCTTTCATTTCTAGAACTGTTTTCAATATCTTTAACAATTATTATTCCTCTTTTAAAGCCGGGAAAAAGGTCAAAGATCTCCTTATCAACAATGATTTTCTTCAAAATCGATTCCTCCGTTTCAAAACAACTCTTTAAAGCCACATTTGTATCTTTCACCTTTACAAATAAAAATTTAAGCCAACTCGAAACCCTGAAGTATTAAATTCACATTGAAACCTAATCCCAATTCAACTCAACGTCATGTTTTTTAAGATCTTCAACAACATCTTCTAAACCGAGCTCAAGTAACTTCTTAACCCTAGGTATACCTGTCTCAGGATCCCATCCACGTACCCCATAATATTCATTGAGCATTTCTTCAAGTTCAACGACATGGTTTGCCGAAGGCCCCTCACTTATAGGCTCTTTTAAAAATCTAGTTGGTAAAACATCGTCTTTTCTTCTAACACCTTCCCTAACAAGGTAAGCTCTCTCAATATTCACTATACGTTCACCTATCCTAGCAACTTCATCCGAAGTTAAATCAATACCTGTAACTACACTAATTAACCTCGCTGCCTTATCAAATGTAATAATATCCATGTTTTCAGCTATATTCTTACAAATCTCAAGTGAATCAACAATAGCACAAATGTTTTCATAGTAAGCAACTAGTTTCCCTTTACCTCGTACACCAAGCCTCAAGGTAGCTTCACGTTCACCAAACATTTTCTCACCTAACTCTGGATCGTCACTTAACTCTATAAACGGCTCAGACCGAAGATGATCAGCACCCCTACTTGCCACTGCAAAGCCTAACCCATAACCCTTAAGCCCTCGAGGATCAGCCTGTATCATTTCTAAGCCTTTAACGTGAAAAGCTATCCCGTAACCTTTTCCAAGCTTCTTAGCTGCACTAACCACTCCATCAGCCAAGATATCACCAAATCCTCTCCTATAAGCTATCATTTCTATAAGCTTGAAAACATCATCTATATTGCCCCATCTAGGATCTAAACCATCCATTTCACTCCTATTGATCAAACCTTTCTCATAGAGTTCCATAACCCATGAAATTACCTCACTAGTAGATATAACATCCATACCTAAATCGTTGAGCATATTAATAGCTTTTAAAGCAGCGTTAAGATCACTGTTTCCAATTCTTACAGTCATCCCCCCTAAAGCTTCGTACTCAGGTCCTTCACCAAACGTACCAGCAAATCTTCCATTCTTAACTATAAAAAATCTGCTACAAGGAATTATACATGAAAAACAGCCCCTATTCTTAACATTATACTTTAAAGCAAGCATCTCCCCACTTACCTTAAACGCGTAATCCAATATTGCTTTCGTAAAATGTTTTCCAGGAAGAATACCTAACCTATTAGCAGCAAGCAGTATCCTCGAAGTACCCATAATTCTTCTAGGCCAATACTGCACGTGACTATAGACTTCTTCCTCAACCTCTTCAACAAATCTCTCAAATCCCTTAGGATCAGCAACTTCCACGTAACCATCACCTCTAACGACGATAGCCTTAATGTTTTTCGAGGCCATCACAGCACCTAGACCTGTACGAGCAGCAGGTCTACTTAAATTAAAGAAAATCCCTGAAAACTTGACCATGTTTTCAGCAGCAGGCCCTATAAGAGCTGTCTGAACTCTCCAATCCTTTAACTCCCTGCGAATAGCATCATAAGCTTTAGAAATTGTTAAACCCCAAATACCATCAGCATCTCTAAACTCTACCTCTTTATCATGAACATATATGTATATTGGCTTATTACTCCTCCCTTCAATTACTATTTGGTCAAATCCAGCATATTTCAGTTCCGCCGCAAAATGTCCACCTACATTCGAGTCCCCTAGAAGCCCAGTCTGCGGCGACTTAGCCGTCACATTAAGTCTAGCACCAATAGGGAAACCAGTACCAGCTACGGGTCCCGTAGCTATCATAAGCTTATTCTCAGAGCCCAGCGGGTCTACACCCTTAGGTACCTCATAATACAGTCTACTAACGTTAAAACCTCTCCCACCCAGATATTTTTTAGCCAGTTCTTTACTAAGTTTCTCCCTTCTTACCTCAAAACTTTCCAAATCCATTCTTAATATTTCTCCAGCATATCCATACAGTTTACTTGACATCAAGACCCCACAGCTCCATCAATTTTTTATATTGTTTCAATGCATGTGCATAGGCTCGATCAAAAACCTCATCAACACGGCCCATGTCTACTTCCTCAATAGGGTGAAGACTAAGTGCATTAGTAGGACACTTAGCTACACATACAGGTTCTCCGCCACATAGATCACAAATAATCGGCTTATTTTTGATTAGATGCATTTTTGCTGCCCCATAGGGACATGCTGCAATACATGACCCACAACTCGTACACAAATCTTCATCAACAACCGTAACACCGTGCTCATTTTTCCTCAAAGCCCCGGTAGGACATGCATCGATACATGGAGCCAGATCACAGAAACAGCAGACAACCGGGTAGTCGAGGCCCAGTTTATCGTCCTTGACAACAGTTATCCTAGAAAACGATGAGCCAAAGACATTTTCATGCGTAAATGAACACCACATCTCACAATATCTACAACCTGTACATTTAGAAGGATTCACAATTATTCTTTTAACAACCGTCAAGTGCAATTCACCGTATGCCCTACTAAAACCAAGCATTTAAACATTATGACTTGAAAACTTTATTCAGTATGTTAGAACAAGTTAAAACGGAAAGCAGCTTACTTTTAAAGTTATCAAAACTCTTTTCTCTATAAATCTCACAAAAACACCTAAATCAAAGTAGAAAGCAGCAGAACTAACATTAGAAATTTAACGCAAACACAATTATCGTAGACAGTAAGATTAACATCAACAAACTTAACACCAAATACAACTACTAAAGTTGGAAAACATTACATACATCTAGGAAACCATCGAAAAATACTAAATTAAATTTTAATAATACATTAGTAGTCTCTTACGTATGTCACATCGGTATTTCAGAAACGTGTACATACTATCCTTGTATACTGCTCTAGTAGGTATTGGATACGCCATTTTTCTAACACTCTTCCCTGTCTATCTTTTATCATTAGGCTACAGTATGGAAGACCTCGGAGCAATCAACACCTTAGCAAACCTTTTCGTAGCTTTCATAATACCCTTTCTGGGAACATTAGCAGACCACTACGGAAGAAAACCACTCGTAACATTAGCAGGCCTAGCAATGGCCACATCACTACTCATAGTAGGCTACACAAAAACACTTCCTCTTTTAATAGTAGCATATACCTTGATGAACTTTTCATTTATGGCAGAACAACCTGCAAGAGGAGCAATGACAGCAGAATCCGTAACAGAAAAACAAATGGGAGGAGCATTCGGACTTACCATAACACCCTTCTTTATCGCAAGAGCAATAATCCCCTCCCTCTCAGGTCTAATGGCCGATAACCTAGGATTCAACCTTACATTCATATTAGGAGGTATATTAACCTTAGTTGGGGTATTGTTCTTCTTCGTTTTAAGCGTTGAAACACTTGAAAAAGAAATGAGGAAGAAAACCTCATGGAAAAAAGCCATAAAAGCCTTAAAACCTAGAAAAGACCTCACATGGCTTTACATAGCAACAATATTAGATAACTTCGCATGGGGAATGTGGTTCTCCCTCTTAAACGCATACATCTACGATGTCCACGGTTTATCAGCCACAGACATAGGTTTCCTAAACACATTCATGTTCTCAGTAACATTCCTATCACAATACTTGGCAGGTCGATGGATAGATAAAAAGGGCTACCTCCTCGGCTTCGTTATAACTGAGTTTCTCGGCGTAATAGCTACCACACTACTTGGAACAACACGTCACATCACATTTCTATTCCTAAGCCTTCTATGCATAGGCTTATCCATAGCACTTTGGATACCATCCTTCAACAATGCAATCTCACTTAACACAAAAAAGGAGCAAAGAGCAAGAGAATACTCAAAAATAAACACCTATAGATCGATTATTTCGATCCCAGCACCATACATAGGAGGCTACATATACGATCACATCTCACCTCAAACAACATTCCTAACCTCAACCACACTACTCATATTAACAACAACCTTCTTCTACTACAAATTAAAACAAGAAAAACCAACACATAAACAAACAATTAAATTACTTTAACATGTAGCTTCAAACATCATACACCTTTTTTCTATGGGCTACACCAAGCAAATAAATCCTTCTTTCCTTTTCACTTACCATATAAATAATCCTATAATCCCCAACTCCTATCCTGTATTTACCCTTCAGGCTTCCATGCAAAGGCAAACCGGCAAAAGGAGGCCTCTTTAAAACTTCTAATCTTTCTTTAATTCTATCCTGAACATTCTTTGGAAGCTTACCAAATTCTTTAATAAATCTTTAGATGCAAAAGCAACATGTTCCATTAAAGAAACCTCTCATATTCTCCTCTTTCAATCTGCTTCTCAGATTCCCTTATCTGCTCCATCAACTCCCTGTCCTCCAAAATCTCAAGAGTCTCCAAAATACCATACAAAAGCTTCTTAATCTCCTCAATAGACTTCTTGACCTCCCTCACATAATCAGCCACAGACAAAAATCACCACCTGATATTAAACCACATAACAAAACACGCATCAACACTTAAAAACCTAGCCAAAATCAACAGTTAAGGCACAAACAATACTTAAACATTTAAAGCAAACTGAATATTTCAAATATACAACCTTTAACAAACTATTTCTCAGTACCGTTCTGACTCTCGTTAACTTTTGGAACATTTGGTAGTTTTCGTTGGCGGGAGTCTTCCTCTGGTTTCATTGGGAGGCTTTCGCGGGGAACGGTCTCATCGCACTCTGCTCCCTTCATCGTTCCCTTCGGGAACACTCCGCACATCTCTCGTTGCATGAGCCCCACATATCGCCCCGAAAGGGCATTCAGGCTTACAGACGCTAAATTTAAGATACAAAGCATATAAATGTTCGAAAGTTTCACTCCATGTTACTGCCCAACATACAAACACAAAAACCTTAAGCCAACCTTCATTAATTGCTTTCTCAATAATATAAGCATCTTTCCCCTTTAACTTATTTCCCCTATCCACAGCCCCACTCTTAACCTCTTAACCTAATATCCCATGCCCCAACAATATCTCCATCAACAATTAAACCACACCTCTTACACTTCAACATTCCACACCCATCTAAGCTTAATTTTACCCCACATCGAACATAAAGAACTTGCACCACGAACATTGACATAAATAACCTTCATTCAATTTAATGTCGCCTTATATTTCACAATTGCTTGAAGCCTGCAAAAACTCCACATACGCAACCTACCATTCATCTCCCTAGAAAAACTTAATCTCCCCCATGCTTTCAAGATTTTCAAACGTTATTACCGAACTTAACTCGCGCCCACCATTTGAAAACGGTGGTTCTCTTAGCGACAGATTCTATAGAATTTAAAAACAAAACATAAAGTCAAACCACTAACAAAGAATCTTCTCTACCATATTTAATATTCCACATCATACGGTTTTAAACCAAATAATTTAACGAAATTTTTCGGCGTTATATATTCCTTAACACCTGCCTCGACGTAGTCATTATCATAAGCTACTAGGTAGTCAATCTTCTCATGTTTAACAGCTGCCACATTTTCCAAATCCTTATCTTTAATCAAACCTCTAAACTCATTCATCTCCTTCCGTATCTCACTTCTCCTAACAATTTTAACTGACAACGTCTCAACAAATCTCTTAGCTAAATAACCAGCTTCTCTACTAAAATTTTCTCTAAAAAATCTTTCAACCTCCTCTACAACAAGTTCTGAAACAATCACTTCAAATTCTCCAAGTAAAGCTAGAAACAAAACCAATTTAGAATTACATTCTTCAAGCCTACCAAATATGAAAACCATCGAATCTAAATAAGCCCGCTTAGGTCTTTTCAAGCTTCTCAATGGCCTTCACAATCTCCTCATGTGCCAATCTTTTCCCCGTTCTTTTAATCTCCTCGGCTAATTCCTTCCAATAGTAAGATGGAGATTTAATTAAACCGAAAACCTCACCAAGCTTCAAAATCCCAGCTCTAATAGCTTCAGACTTCGTTGAAAAATAACCTCTCTTAACAAGCTCATTAAGTATCTCAGCAGCAACCCCACTTAACCTCACCAACAACTTCTCCTCAACCAACATAAACACCAACAACCCATATAACAAAAAGATATAAAAATGTTATCTAAAACACTTAGCCACACCAAAACCACACAGCCAAATCCTTTAGCCAAATTCAGATCAATTACCAAGTAACATGTGAACTACTCCCAGCTAACGCAGAGAGCTTCCTGATTCATAGAGAAGACTTGCCCAGAAACCATCTCTTTATAAGAGATGATTCTGAGTAGAGGTCTCCTCTCCAACAGGCTATCAGGGCTGTCCCATCCCCTCATCAGTATTCTACATGCGGATATGTAATCTCTCAACGGGTTTTTATAGCTTAATCCTTTTGATGTGCCTTTCGGGTTTACCTTCACTACCTGCTTACCAGCGTTTTCAGCTTTGTAAGTCAAGTAGTGAAGGAATTTACCCCAAGAGGCAGTTTCATATTAGTATTTATGTATGTAGTTGTATAAATACTTTTCGGCTCTCATCTCTCCCTTTCGGAAGGGGACTTCCCGCCGATAGAGTTAAATTATAATCTCCATACTTTTCTTTATGCTCTCTATACGCTTTACAGTACGACATCGTGATAGAAAAATAAAAAGAGAAGAGTTTATATCTTCTTCATCTCTTCTCTTAGACAGGATACGAAGTCAGGCCACTTAAGTCCTTTACATCTTGATGCTGGTTTGGCCGTCGCAACTTTTTCGTTTCTAGCAATAACAGCATCGCTTTGTCTGTTTACTCCAGGGTTTCTGAAAATTAATTTACCGAGTGTTGGCTTGTAATACACCCTAGTAAAGCCCATAACGTTTTTTACTCTTCCACGGGTTTGTCCTTTCTTCGCCATCTTTTAACCACCTCCAAACTATATTTTAGATTAGAATAGTAATAAAATATATAAAGAATTTCCAAACTATACATTTGAAATTCTAACTTCAAGTTTGATTGTTCT